>DBDH01000027.1 GCA_002293455.1 Treponema sp. UBA937 | reverse complement strand
GGATTGAGCATAAGATGGACATGATTTCCAATGACATTGAAATTGAGCACTTGAAAGGAATACTTCTTTTTGCATCTTTCAATAATATCCTCGAAAAGATCAGAAAACCTTTTGTCGAAAATGATTTCATCCCGATTGATTTTACATACCACGTGATATGAGGCATAGGGTTTGAGTTGTCTGCGGCGATTACACCTGTTCAGACGATTATGTCTATTCTTCATACGAATGGTATGGCATTGATTTGGGTTTTTGCTTTGGTTTCAGAGAAAAAAGTTGAAATTAAAAAAAATCGCACAGAGGAAGAAATCTTTTTTGCACAGAGGAAGAATTTACACAAAAAAGAATGAATACAACACAGAGGAGACGTGTTTTTTTTGCACAGAGGAAGAATTTACACAAAAAAAGAATGAATACAACACAGAGGAGAAGCATTCTTATATGCTTACACAGAGGATGAATTGCTACACAGAGGAGCATTAAAAACGTTTCCTCTGTGTACCCTGAGTCTGCCGCAAAATGAACCCGAACCATAGGTTCGCAGGTTTTCGCAACAACAAGCTCATGCAGTTTCTTATCAAAAGACCGCAAAACATGCATATTGAGCGGCTGCAATTGCTTCCTCTGTGTTACAAAATTTCAAACTTATTTTTCCGAAAGCTGATGATCCTTTCATCCCTCATTCTGGAAAGTTCAGCCGACATTGCGCTGCGGTCAACACAGAGGTATTGAGCAAGTTCTTCGCGGTCAAAGGGTATCGTAAACTTTTTTGCCGCTCCTCTGTGTAAATCAAAAAAATGCAAGAGCTTTTCCCTTGTCGTTCGCTTTGAAAGAATTTCGATTTTTTGATTCAGCATGATATTTTTCCGGGCAATTATTCCCAGCATGTTTTCAATCAATTTTGCATGAAAAGGACAGGATGTGCTGCACGTTGTGATAATTTTTCGATAATTCATCAGAAGGATTTCCGTGTTTTCTGACGCGATCACGGTAACAGGACTGCGGTCAATTCCCGCACAGGCGAATGTTTCACCAAACAATCTGGAAGCTCCAAGTTCCGCCAGGATGTTCACGCGGCCTTCATCATCGTTTTTTGCTATTTGTACACTGCCGGATATGATGAGCCCGATAAAATGTAGATGATTGCCAGCCAACAAAACAACTTCACCTTTACGGAAAAAGGCTTTTCTTGCCGAAAGACAGTTCAGCATCTTATTAAAATCATTAAAAGCAATTCCGTTAAATAAAGGGATACTTTTTTGCATTTCAAAAAATCTTCTCACAATATATCCTTTTGTTGTATATACAACAAAATAGTTGTTTTTATTATATGAAAATGATGTTATATATGCAAGTCTTCTTTTTATAGATGACAGCATCATAATATTTTCTCAAAAAATATTAGAAAAACAATAAAATTGTTGTATTTACAACATACATATTCTTTTTACAATATTATAATAAACTTGTGAATTTACACTAAATATGATCATTAAGGAGAAAAACAACATGGCAATGTTTTGTTTTCAATGTGAACAGACCGCAAAAGGAACCGGCTGTACTAACGGCGGCATATGCGGAAAAAAGGCGGATACCGCCATCTTACAGGACGCTCTTACTGGAGAACTTATCGGGCTTTCGAGGGCCGCGCAAAATACTAAGCCTGCGGACAGTACCTGCAAAGTCCTTATAGACGGGCTCTTCACTACCATTACCAACGTGAACTTCAACGATGAAACCTTAAACCGATGGATTAAATTAATCAAAGCGGAAAAAGAAAAGCTCATGACTGACAGGAATGATGCCTATGATATGACGCGCCTTTGGGAAGACAACGAAGATATTCGTTCCCTCAAGTCGCTCATCCTGTTCGGGCTCCGAGGCATGGCAGCTTATGCTCATCATGCGTATGTTCTTAGCAAGGCAGATGATGATGTCAACAGCTTTTTCTTTAAGGGTCTTGCCGCCGTCGGTTCGGATTCATCCGCTGATGAACTTTTGGCGCTTGTTATGGAACTCGGCAGTGTCAATTTCAAATGTATGGAGCTGCTCGACGCGGCAAATGCCGGGACCTACGGCCAGCCGGTACCCGTAAAAGTGAGCTGTAATATTGAACCGGGGCCTTTTATCGTTATTTCCGGCCACGATTTGCACGATCTTAAGCTGCTCTTGGAACAAACCGAAGGAAGGGGCATCAATATTTATACCCACGGTGAAATGCTTCCGGCTCACGGCTATCCAGAACTCAAAAAGCACGAACATCTTAAAGGTAACTTCGGTACGGCATGGCAGAATCAGCAAAAGGAATTTGATAATATCCCGGCTCCCATACTGTTCACGACCAACTGCCTCATGCCCGTAAAACCCGGTTATGCCGACCGTGTGTTCACAACATCCGTTGTATCCTATCCCGGACTTGCGCATATAGGCGACGATAAGGATTTTACGCCGCTAATCAGAAAGGCTCTGGAACTTGGCGGTTACACAGAGGAGCGGAAGATGACCGGCATCAACGGCGGCAGCACACTGACCACCGGCTATGCAAAGGACACGGTGCTGTCGGCCTCGGACAAGGTAATCGATGCCGTGAAGTCCGGCGCCATCAAGCATTTCTTCCTTGTGGGAGGCTGTGACGGCGCGAAACCGGGCCGCGGCTATTATACCGATTTTGTGAAGCAAACGCCTAAGGATACCATCATCCTCACATTAGCCTGCGGAAAATACCGCTTCAACGACCTCGATCTTGGGGAAATTGGAGGGCTGCCACGCATCATGGACATGGGGCAGTGCAACGATTCCTACGGCGCAATCCAAGTTGCTGTTGCTTTGTCAAAAGCCTTTAACTGCTCGGTTAACGAACTGCCGCTGTCGATAGTACTTTCCTGGTACGAACAAAAAGCGGTCTGCATCCTTTTGACATTGCTTGCCTTAGGAATCAAGAACATCTATATCGGGCCAAGCCTTCCGGCCTTTATCTCGCCCAATATTCTCAATGTACTTGTCGAGAAGTATAACCTTACGCCGATTTCCACACCGGAAGCCGATCTTAAAAAGATGCTTGGCTGACGAACACAGAGGAAAGGAAGATCATCTTAACACAGAGGAACGAATGATCATCTTTCCTCTGTGCTGTTTAATCGCTGTGTATTAAAAATAATGCCCCATCCCGACATACAGTTCCCGGTGTTTATCATCGGGAAAGCTGCCTGTTTTAATCAATTCACGCATATCGACTCCGAAACTTATTCTAAGATATGCGGAATTGAAATGAAAAGGATACATGGTGAATTCAACACCCGCGGCAAACAGCATATCATCAAAGCTGAATGACCGCTTATGCAAAGGGTCTTGCACGAGGGCCGCGTCGATAAAAGGGGTGATGTGCTGTTCAAAATCAAAAAAGCGCAGTTTCGGGTTGTTAAACCATTTTGAAGGCAAAAAGCGGAAAAGATAAAAGGCTTCCTGCAGGTTTATCGAAAGCATAAAATCGGCGGCCGCGTTTTCGTCCGGTATTCCCCTTAAAATATAACCGGCACTATTATAGGCATTTTGAAACCATTGAGCCCAGCGGATTCTTCCCGAAAACGCGGTATAATCCGTAAATATTTTATGATAAATGCCGGTTACAAAGAGCGCGTTATTCCAGTTCCCGGAGCGGAAATTGTAGGTATTGCTGTTATGGATAAAGGCGGTAAGCCCCTCCCGAAAGTTGCCTTCCCAATCGACTTTGCCGAAATCCAAAGTCTGTTTCATGCTCATTTCAAAACCTCTGCGGCGGGAATCGCCAATATCTCCGCCGTCCGGCCGGTAATTGATGCTGAAATCAAGTTCGGGAGTGTATGTCAATTCGCCAAAATCAAACACTTCCAGTCCTGTGGGAATATTCCAGCGGACCAAGCCTGTGGTATTCATATACCAGATATTGCGGGAATCTTTGCCGCCGGCTGCTTTATCATGCTTGTTCGTCTCTTCCGGCGGCAAAACCGCGGGATTAAATTCTTCATTAATAGAAACGGATTCGTAAAGCCCGAACGTAAGGCTTGTCCTATTGAGAGGAACATCCATCAAGAGGCCGATATGATTATCGTAATAGACGGGAGCGTTTTCCTTGTACTGCAAATTATTCGCAAAATCCAAAGTCCAGATATATCCCCAAAGCTCAAAAGGCAGCAGCAGCTCCGATTCCAGAATAAAGCCGCTGTTTTGCTCTGTGTCCAATTCATATCCGACATCAAGTTCGAGGGGAGCGAGCGTTCCAAAAAAATTATAATCTCTCGTGGAAAGGCTTAATGAAAATCCTTCATTTGAATCGTACTCCGGATAAGGGATGATGATAAGGTTTGATGTATCTTTTACGGAAATAAACATATCTACCGGAATTTGATTATGCTCATCTGCTTCCCCTAAGGTATATTCCAGATTTGATTCCTCAAAGGTACGCAGATTTATCAGGAATTGTTTTTTTTCGGCAATGTATGTTTCCAGATTTTCACTGCCATAGATTATGGTTCCGCTTATTATGTTCCCGGCCGCTTTTATCGCGAAAGGCTTCGTTTTTCCATCAACCTGAATATCAATATTGTTAATTCTATATACCGTTTGATCTTCCGGATACGCGGAATCTTCTTTTTGCCCTCCCGCAAACAGCAGCGCCGGGACAAGTAAAAGAAAGAAAAGTATGTGCTTACGCATTCCCAAGAATTTCCTTTAATACATCAATAGGGACCGCGTCCGAAGATATAATCCGCGCGCCCTCCGCGTCCGGCACGATAAAATTCAGGCGGCCGTTTTTTTTCTTTTTGTCGTTCGTAAGGGCATTCATAAAGGCTGCCGCATCCTGCCCAGGGTAGGGGGAACGGATTTCATAGCCGAAGGATGTAAGGGTTTCAATAATATGATCATGTAGATTTTTATCCGTTATTCCTAACGCAAGCCCTAATTCAGCGGAGCGGGCAAGGCCCCAGGCAACGGCTTCTCCGTGAGTAAGGCTTCCCAGTCCCAAAGAAGATTCCAGGGCATGTCCGAATGTGTGCCCCAGGTTAAGAAGCGCTCTTTGCGTGCCTTTTTCCTGCGGATCGGATTCCACAATGCGGCATTTTATCTCCACGGATGCCGCAATCAATCTTGCCAGGAGTTCCGGCTTTTCCCGAATCCCGTCAGGATTGACGCTTTCCCGGTTTTGCCGAAGATCACGCAGTATATTTCTGTCCCCGATAACAAATGTTTTGATAAGTTCCGCCATCCCGGATTTCCATTCCTTTAAAGGCAGCGTGACAAGGGTTTCCAGGGGCATAAAAATATGTTCCGCCGGATAAAAAGTTCCAACAAGGTTTTTTATCCCGAAAAGATCAAATCCGGTTTTTCCGCCCGCGGCGGCGTCAACCATTCCCAAAAGGCTCGTGGAAACAAGGGAAACCCTGGTTCCCCTCATATAAACCGACGCGGCGAACGCGGCGATATCCGTTACGACCCCGCCTCCGACACCGATAAAAAGACTATCCCGTCCCAATCCGCAGTCTTTAGCTTTTTTCAGGATGCTTTCTACGGAAGCCCAGGTTTTAAACTCTTCTCCCGCGGGAAGAACGGCTATAGGAAGGTTCTTCCCGCCGCATATTTTTTCCGCTATGTAAAGCGTATGCTCGTCACAAATAAGGAGGATTTTTCGAGAATCGTCTCCATCTTCGCCTGTAATATGTCCCAGAGATGGAATATTTCCGGAAATGTCTATCCGGCTGTTGACGCCGGGAAAGCTAAAACAAAAAGAATGGTAAAGAATATGTTCGTCCATGTGTATAACATACCACTTGTTCGATGTTTTAACAACATATTCGGCTTATTTATGCATGATAGGTTCCTCTGTGATGATATTTTTTGATTTGGGAAAAAATTGTTACACAGAGGAAGAATTTTTACACAGAGGAAGAAATTTTGCCGCTGCACAGAGGTACACAGAGGAAAGAATATCCACATATACTTACACAGAGGAGCAGTATCAGCAGACGCAATACACGGTATTATTCCGGAACCAGTAATTACTGTTGTAACCTTAAACCCTCGAAAATGGTTTCTACGGCAAATGGGATTGTTTCAGGATGCTGTCTGCATTTGAGGACAAACCTGGTTTTCCGGTAAAAAATCATGATTCCTATGTGTTGAAAAGTGTATTATATTCCGGTATAGTGTTTTGAGAGGAGTTTTATGACCATACGCAAGACAGGAACATGGTTCTTTTTACTGATGTTTGTTTTCAGCTTGACTTTTCTAAGCGCCCAGGAAGAAAGCCCCGGTGAAAATGAAGAAGACGGTCCGGCTATTGAATCCGATTGGTCCATATTCGATGCCCCTTCATACGAAAGCGGGGATCAGATGTTCGGTGTCGGTCTTGGACTGGTGTTTCCGGTTCTTTTTAGCGGCGGAAATGGTGAAAAAATAGAACATAATCTTAGTCTGGGAGGGACTTTGCTGTTATCGTTTGATTATTTTTTACTTCCCAGTCTGTCTGTCGGTATAGAAGCCAACGGCAGTTTTAATGCGTCCATCGGCGAGAATATGCTTTTCATGGGGCTTTTCGGCCTGAGAGTAACCTATCAATTTGTTTTTCATCCCATCGAAATTCCGATAACGGTCGCCGTAGGTTTGGCTCCTCAAGGGTACTTGGATCAAAATTATTTGGGATTATACGTAAAGCCGTCATTGGGCGTTTTTTGGCGTTTTAATGCCGACTGGTCTTTTGGGATTCATGGAAATTGGTGGTGGCTGCCGGAATGGACGGAAGACGCGTCGAAAACTGTTAACGGTAATTTTGTAACCTTGAGCATTGCGGCACGATATCATTTTTAAAGAGAGTACGAATGAAAAGCATATTTTTACCTGATTTTATGAAAAACAAGACATTACCGGCAGTTTTATTGATTGTGATAATGATATTGACGGTTTTTTCCTGTAAGCAAAGTTCCATTTTTTTCAATATTTCTACTGAAAATCCGCCGAATAAGCCGAAAATTCCCGGAGCTCCTTCAAAAATTGTGGCTATAACAGGAACATCTGCTCATACAGATTTAAATAACAGGCTGTATCTTGCAAGAAAAAGTGTCTATTCCTACAATGAAAGCACAGGCTGGATAAGGATGCCTCGTCAACCGTCTTCCAGCGGCGCAAAAGGAGACATCGTTGATATTGCGGCTGCTGAAACCGCGTTATTTGTCCAGACTATCGATCCTTATGAGCTATGGAAAACCGAAGACGGCGAGAATTGGACTCAAATTCCTAACAGTGTACGCGCGTCTTATCCTACTTTGCAGGGAATTTATGCCGTGAATGATCAGCTGTTTGCGTCGGGAGCAGTCCGGGATGAGTATGGCAGGGAAAATTATGTCCTCTTATGGTACGATAAAGACGGTACCGGCGAATTGGTACCCTTGAAAGGAAATATGGGCGGTGAAGGCCGGCTTACCGGGGCTGTTCATGCCGGTAATTATTATTATCTTGCAATGCTGAATGGAATATATGCCTTGGATGACAGTTCCGTTGCGGAAGGAGTCCTGGAATCGGCGGCATACCTTCCCGGATCAGAAAATAAAGGCATAGTGGGGCTTATTACCGATATTCCTGAGACTAGTCTTCTTGCGGTATGCAACAGTTCCGATAGAGACAGAATCCTCATTGCCGAAGCTAGCGGAAATTCCAGCTCTTTTGCGGAGAAATATAATTCCGATGTCCGTTTCAACAGGGCTTTATCTATAGCAAAAGTTAACGAAAAATATATACTGATGGTAGGCCATGCACCCAGAAGCGGTGATTACAATTACGGTTACAGAGAAATTGTTCTGGAAGATGACGGAACTTTTCCCGATTCCATTGGCAGGTTAAATGTTCCGGGAAGCTTTTCAAATTCTTCTATAACGTATAACGACAAATCCGAAGCCGAATATCAATCATCTTTGGGAAGAGAAGTAGTAACATCAATCATTCAAACTCCATCGGATGTTGATGGGGAAAAAATACTTTTTGCGTCTACCTTCAATAAAGGCCTTTGGTCGTACCGGAACGGCGAATGGAATGCGGAAGAATAAAACGCCGTCAGGTGCGGCATCGGATGATTTATTTTCTTCACCCGAAAAAAAGCGCGCCGACGGGCCGCTTGCCGACCGGATGCGGCCTCAAACGCTCGATGATATTGTCGGTCAGGATCACATTGTAGGACAAGGCCGCCTCTTGAGGCGCGCCATTCAGGCCGATAGGCTTTCATCCGTTATTTTTTACGGGCCGCCCGGCACAGGGAAAACCAGCCTTGCGCGCGTTATTGCCAACACAACGCTCGGTTGTTTTGAAAGCCTTAACGCGGTGCTTGCGGGCATTAAAGATATTCGGGAAGCCATTGACCGCGCCGATGAGAGGCAGAGGCTTTACGGAAAGCGGACCATCCTTTTTGTTGATGAAGTTCACCGCTGGAATAAAGCCCAGCAGGACGCGCTTCTCCCTTGGGTTGAAAACGGTACGGTCATTCTTGTGGGCGCCACCACGGAAAATCCTTTTTTTGAAGTGAACCGCGCCCTCGTAAGCCGGAGCCGTATTTTTCAATTAAAATCCCTTACATCCGATGATCTGAAACGCGCGGCATTAAAAGCCCTTGCGGACAAAGATAGAGGCTACGGCAAATGGAAAGTTGCCTTTGAAGACGGAGCGCTCGAACATCTTGTGGAAGTTGCAAGCGGTGACGCGCGGAGCCTTTTAAACGCCCTGGAACTTGCGGTAGAAACAAGCCCCGAATCATGGCCGCCCGCGGAGGGAGCGGAAATCTTCGTTTCCTTTGAGGCCGCGGAAGAAAGCATACAACGGCGGGCCGTGCTGTATGACCGTGACGGCGATTATCATTTTGATACGATCAGCGCATTCATCAAAAGCATCAGAGGCAGCGACCCCGACGCGGCGCTGTATTGGCTTGCGAAAATGGTCCGCGCCGGCGAAGACCCGTCCTTCATTTTCCGCAGAATGATCATCCTTGCAAGTGAGGATGTGGGCTTGGCGGATCCCAAGGCTTTATCGGTGGTTATTTCCTGCGCCGAATCTTTTGACAGAATCGGCTTTCCCGAAGGGAACTTTCCCCTCTCGCACGCGGCTTTGTATCTTGCCACGGCTCCTAAATCCAATTCCGCGCTTGCGTTTTTTGACGCCCTCAGCGAAGTGGACCGCGAAGACGCGGAAGTGCCGAACCATCTGAAAGACGGAAGCCGCGACAAAGAAGGATTCGGCCACGGTGAGGGCTATGTGTATCCCCATGCCTACCGCGATCATTGGGCGGCTCAGCAGTATCTGCCGTCCAGCCTGAAAGGGAAAACCTTTTATACCCCTTCAATCATAGGATACGAAGGCAGTATCCGGGATGATGTTTTGCGGAAACGGGAACTCCAGGCGGCTATCGTGCTTGGTGAAGCTGATGACGGCGAATTCCTTTCATGGTCGGCGGCATCCAAGGGACGCGAAGGCTGGTTCAAGCGGCTTGAATCAGGCAGAAGCGCGTTGCTTCTTTCCGACAGGGAAACGCTTCTTGGTCAATTCAATCTTGCGCGCCACGACCGCGTTCTTATTCCTCACGCAAACGACGGGCTTTTACTCTGGGAATGCCTTCGCCGCTGCCCGGAAGGTCTTGTCGCGGGACTTGCGGACACAGAGCAGGCTGTATCGGCCCTTAAAACCTACGCTTCCCTGATGGATGAAGTTGAACAGCCGCAATTTGCTGTTCTCGCGCCTGAAATTCTCCCTTTGCCCGAACAGTGCGATGAATGGTTTTCCACCCCGAAATTCGATTACATTATTGCGAGAGAACCCTGGAAAAAAGGATTCGGGGAAAAAGGGGCCGTTGAAGTATTCCGCGAATACGCCGGCCGGGCAAAAAATCTTTCGGATCATATCGCGCTGCTTCAAACGTCTCCGCGCATGGGAGAAAGGATTTCCCGCATTTTAAGCGAAGAATGCGGCGCGGAAAAAGAACTTGTGAAAGTGTTGGAACAAGAAGAAGACGCCTTTTTCAATCAGCAAAGCGATGAAACGCAAAAATCCCGCTGGACATGGGAAGCCGCCGATCTTGAAAAAGCCTTTAGCGGCGCGGGATTTTCTGTCGCGCTCTCGGTAATCGATCAAAAGGAAGAACGGCTTATCACGGAAAGAGATACGAATCTTTGGTTCAACAAAGAAAAATCAAGCTGGGGGGCCTTTATGTCCGGCCGCCTCAAAGAAGATGATTTTAACGCGATTCACGAATTGCTTAAAACCCGCGCGTCTCAAGGGCCGATCTGGTGGAAGTGGAAATCGATTCTGCTCAAAGCGGACGCGTAAGGTTAGAATGTTCGCCAAAACACGGATTTATTTTCCGACAATATCTCCATTATTTTGTTGACTATTGAATCCATAAGCAAGGAAGTCTATCGGGCTATTGTTCTTAATACAAATTGTAATTCGTCTTCGGGCGCTTCGTTTCCTTCAAGCATTATTAGTTTACCTGTTATGTCTTTTATCCATTCCAATTCACTTTTTTTACTTCTCATCTCCATTCCGCCAACTTCATATTTTTTTGCCCATTCTACAAATTCTTTATGGATTTGATGCATATCATTTCCGGGATTTATTCTGTCTCCGTATCTTTGCTTTTCCCGCGCAAGCAAACGCTGTATTCTAATATCCTGTTCCGCATATTTGTATATTACTATATCCAATAAATTTTTTATTGAATCACCCCATTTTAAAACGGAACCGCTTAACACCAAAGAATCATTATTTTTAAATATTTCTTGTAACATTTCTATTCGTTCATGTAATTCTCTTTTTTGAGTAAACGGCGGATCGGTTTTTATCCAGAAAATATCATCGGAATCGTACCAAGGTATTTTATACTCTTTTGCTATTAATTTCCCCAAAGTTGTTGTTCCGGAACATGATGGTCCCAATAAATGTATTTTCATTCTATTCCCATAAATAAAAAATACAATAACAGCTCCATGAAATTGCTTAACCGAACTTTTTCTTCAAAGCCTCATTCACCAAGGGCGGGACCATAGATGACACGTCTCCGCCGAAAGAAGCAAGTTCTTTAATCGATGAAGACCTCACGACAAAATATTCAGGATCGGTTGCCATGAACAGGGTTTCAATGTTTGCGTCCTGTGCCTTGTTCATCATGGAAACTTCAAACTCATAAGAAAAGTCTCCCATTCCGCGGACCCCGCGCACGATAAGCCTTATATCGCGCTTCTTGATAAAATCGACAATCAGCGATTCGCATACGGCAACAGATACATTATTCCAAGGCTTAATCAATTCCTCCACCATGGCAATCCGTTCTTCCGCGGGGAAAAGATATTTCTTTTGACGGTTTTCTGCAATCACGATGACCAATTCATCAAAAATTGATGCCGCCCTCTCGATAATGTTAAGATGTCCGAATGTTACAGGATCAAAGGATCCGGGAAACGCCGCCTTTTGCATACTTACACCATAAACTGAAAACATTTTTTTGTAAATCGAAACAACGCGAAACTTTGGGAAGTATTTTTCCTTTTTTCAATTGAATAACTCAAAAACAATAGGTAAATGTGATTCCCGCGTCCCACACTTGATATTCCGCTCCCGCCAAGGATATGCTAATAAGATGATTACCGGTATTATTATAAGCGTAAGCATCCCCCTTTGAATTGTCTATGTAACGGTATGACGTTTTCAGATTCAGTTTTATATTCCGGGTAAATGAAAATGTAAGGCTTAAGGCGGGTTCAAGCATATAACCTTGGGAAACCTCATCATAAAACCGAATCCCTAATCCCCCATAATTTTCTCTTTGATAATGATTATCTTTGGCATACACCAAAATCAAAGGGCTGAACAAAAAACGTCCCTCAACAGTAAATCTTTCCAAAAAAGAATACTGTACGGACATGCCAAAAGAACCGATTATCCAATCTTGGGAATATCCGACTACAGAACCATAAGAAGGTGTTTTCGGCAGAGATTCATCCCACACATTTGCATTATTGTCTTTGGCGTACTGGGTATATCCGTCTTGCGCGGTCCATTGGTAGTGCATGTAATGGAAGCCCAAAAGCGGCGTAACAACGATCCCCGTAGAAAAAACGGGAATGGAAAATCCCAAAGACGCGTCAAATAACAAGGCGGAATTGGTAATATTGTCATGTTTGGAAAAATGGGTAAGTTCTCCGAATATCAGATCCCAATCCCTATCTTCTATGAAACCGGTGTTTGCCGGAATCCCGGTTTTTATCCCCAGTTCGGCATAAAATCCCGGTTTTGACGCGGGATCTCGCCGTGAAAATTCCACAGAGGAACCCCAGTAAAAAAGAGGTTTCATATCCCAGCGAAGTTCGCTGAGCAGAGCTGAACTCGTCCGGTACACAAGTTCAAAGGAAGTTCCGTAAAGCATACCTGCCGAAGCGTTTATGCTGAATTGATAATCGGAATCTTTTTCTGATTGTTCGTTATCCGTTTCGCCGAACAATACGGATGTTGAAAAGCATATAAGCAGCGTGATAAAAAAGCGTTTTAGCAAGAGCGTCTTTTTCATGTGTTTTATGTCCTCTTTACCGATTTCAATAATGAGTCAAGGCTGATTTCAGTCCAAACCGGTCTTCCGTGCGGGCAGCGGGGGTCACTCAGGTTGAGGGCTTCTTCCGCGAGGGAAAGCGCCGCGTCAGCGTCAAGGTAATCGCCGTCTTTAATTGCCGCGTGACAGGCGAGCGTTGCGGCCCAGCGGCGCGCCATATCTTCGTGAGCGCTGCGCAGACCAAGAATTTCTTCCACGGTTTTTTGATCGTTCATTTTCCATGCGGCAGGCAGCGCTTCGATCTGCCAGGTATGGCGCCCGCTTTTTGCAATAACAAGCCCCAGCGCCGCAAAATCCGCAAGATGGTTTTCAAGAAAGGCGTCATCTTCATCGCTTTCGGTTTCAAAGGGGATGGGGGCAAGCAGTTCCTGTTTTTGAATCGGTCCTTCCATAAAGCGGTTGAATAAAATCCTTTCGTGAGCGGCATGTTGATCGATAAGATAGAGCGTTTCATCTTTTTCTACAACGATGAAAAGATCGAAGACCCTGCCGCGGTATTTCACAGACGAACTTTGATATGAAGCCGTTTCCGCGACGTACTCCGCCTGATGCGGTACAACTTTCCGCGGCGGCTCGATAAATTCACCTTCTTTTTTCAAAAAGGCTTCCATGAGGGAACGTCTGTCAATCTCATCATAAAACGGAGATTTTCTTTCCTCTGTGTAATATGATGAAGCGCCGTGCCGTGATTTGGAAGCATCGTTTTTCGATTCAGAAAAATTAAACTCAAAAGTCCGCGCGCCGGAAGGCTTCCTCTGTGCAAGAGTAATTCCCAGATGATGCATAAAGTTCTTCAAACTGCTTGTGATAAGATGATGAATCGCGCCGCCGTCCTTAAAGCGCGCTTCCCGCTTTGCCGGATGAATATTAAAATCCGCAAGAGCGGGATCGATCTTGATATACACCGCGCCGACAGGATGCGTTCCATTGGGAAACCAGCCTTCAACGCCGTATTCCAAGGCCTGAATGAACGCAAACGCGTCTATCCTTCTGCCGTTAGCGATGATAAACTGCTGCCTTCGATCCCGGCGCGAAAGTTCCGGTCCTCCAATTACAATATTAATAGAAAAACCTTCTCCCGCGGCCTGTATTTCATGCAAAAAAGATAATTCGTTTTGTTCAAGAATAGCCGTTCCGAAACGTTCTTTTAGAGAGGATGCGGCTGGCAAAAACAATTTCAGTTTGCCGTCTTGAATAAAGCGAAATGTAATTTCAGGATAGGCAAGTGCTTTGTCAATAAGCGCCTGTTTGCAGAGGTTCGCCTCCGTGCCGTCCCGCTTTAAAAAGCGTTTCCTGGCCGGAATCGCGTCGAAAAGACCGGAAGCCCTAACCGTGCTTCCCCTTGTATGATGAGCCGCTGTGATGTCCGCGTCAAGTTTTCCGGGGAATATCTCCAGTTTAAAGGCTTCCCGCCCGTCTTGACTCGTGATGATCTCCAAATGAGATACGGCCGCCGCCGCGGACAAGGCTTCTCCTCGGAAACCCAGGCTTAGGGCATGGTTTAAATCTTCTACTGTGCGGATTTTGCTTGTGGCGTGAGTCTGCCAGCAGAGGGCTAAATCATCACGGGACATGCCGCATCCGTCGTCGGTAAGGGAGAGCAATTTCGCGCCGCCGCCTTCAATCTCAAGGGAAATGTTTTTCGCGCCCGCGTCGATAGCGTTATCGATAAATTCCCTTGCAAGAGCCGCGGGCCGGTCAACAACTTCCCCCGCCGCGATTTTCCGCGCTTCACTTGGGGAAAGAATTTCAATGCGATTGAAAACCATCGTTTTTCTCCGGCTGCTTAAATCTTTTTCAAAAGATTTTCCCAAAACTAACCGAGTTGAGGGAAAATCTCAATCGTCAAACAAAGATAATTCGGGCTTTTCATCGGCTTTTGCGCCTGGATCATTCATGAGTATTTCGATGCGGCTTTCCGTTTTTTCCAGTTCCTTTTCCAAAGACCGGGCGAGCTTAATGCCTTCTTCAAAGGCTTTGAGGGCTTCATCAAGGGGAATATCGCTTTGCCGAATTTTTCCTCCCAGATCTTCTAAGCGTTCAAGTCTTTCTTCAAAATTTTTCATCGATTACCTCTATAATAACCGCATGAGCGGTCATGCAAATCGAAGTCACCGCAAGCAGTGACACTGTCTTCATCCTCTTTATATATCAGTATATTTCGGAAAATACAATAGAAAAGAAATCTGCTTTCATTTTTTTGCGGTATCCTTCATGCGGTCTTCCACTAATTTTACATGTTCATGTATGACCTTATTTACCGCTTTTTCAATATCGTTTAAAACAGTTTTCTGCATTTCTTTCAGGGATTTTGGAGGGATAGGCCGCATTGAAAAGAGTTCCGGCGGATCAATTTGCAATGCCTCAGCGATACGTTCCAGCATGGACAGTGATGGAGTCTTACGTTCCAATTCTATCATCGCAATATAGTGAGTCGATGTGTCTACCCGTTCCGCCAGGACTGCCTGAGAAATACCGAGGATGCGCCTTTGTTCTTTCATGTTATTGGCAATCAATTTCTTAAGACTCGTCATTAATTGTCCTATTTGGTAGATTGTGTTTAAATATTTGATCAAAAATATATAATTTTAATGCATCCCTTCGTAATTTGATATACTTTCTTATTCAAAAAACACAGTTTTTCTCAAAATCTTTAACCGAACAATAATTATCATAATTGACTGTCTGACATTGGCAATTTCCTGTATGGAAATTGATCCGTTAAAATTTTCCTTACAGGAAATTGCGTATTTTTGAAGAAATAAATAAAGTAAATAACACATAGAACTGTATCGTATGAGTTTTTCAAAATGTCAGATTTTGAAAAAGTAACCTTGGATTTAACAGGAAAAACGATCAAATGATTTATAAAACTACCCCCAAAACGGCAGGGAATTTAAGGGATACATAATATGAAAAGAGTCAAGGGCAAAATTTCCGCATCGATGATGTGCGCAGGGTTGGATAAAATAGTCAGTTATTTAACAGTGTTTAAAGATATAAATTTAGAGTTATTGCATCTCGACATAATGGATGGAAGCTTTGTACCGAACTTTGCAATAGGTACTGACTTTGCAAGAAATTTAAGAGCTTTATCAAACATTATTTTTGATTATCATTTTTTGGTGAAGAATCCATTGGAAAAAATGGCATGGTTTGAAATAAAAGAAGGCGACCAAGTATCTTTTCATTATGAAGGAAATGATAAAATTCAAGAGTGCTTGGATTTTTTAACAATAAAAAAGGCAAAAATATATATTACCATTAACCCCGAAACCGATTTTATGTGCTTAGATAAATTTTTAGATCAGATAGACGGCATTGTGGTTATGACAGTATATCCAGGCTTTGCTGGGAAAAAAATAGTTCCGGCAACAATTGAAAAAGTAAAGTCTTTAAAAAAACATTTGATAACTTCCAGAAAAGAAGATATTGAAATTGAAGTAGATGGAAATATTTCGATAGAAAATGCAAAAAAATTATATGACGCGGGGGCGACAATCTTTGTAGCAGGTTCATCAAGTATCTTTAATTCAGATGAACATACAATCTCTGAAAGAATAGAGAATATGAGAAGAGCAATCGGTTGGGAATGAAGAGGTATAGATAATGAAGAAGAAAATTCTAATGAGATCTGGATGTACTCCATGGGATGGATTTACAGCTGGATATTGTTTGAAGAAAGACTTTTTAGGAACAAATTCAGGAAATTTGCTTTATGCTTATAGTTTATTTAGGAATTTAACCACTAAAAATGTTGAAATCGTGTCAAATTATTATGAACTTCCAAAAGATGCAGATTATGTCAATGAAACGTATGATGGATTTATTATTCCTCTTGCAGATGCTTTTCGTACGGATTATGTACGCATATTAAAGCAAATGACAGATTTAATTAATAAATTAAAAATACCTGTTTATGTGATAGGTGTAGGAATAAGAGCACCATATGAGCCAAAACTTAATGAAGGCTTTCCTTTTGACAATGAAGTAAGAAATTTTGTTAAAGCAGTACTTAAACGATCAAACATAGTTGGAGTAAGAGGAGAAATAACTGCACAATATTTAAATAGGTTAGGATTTAAAGAAGGAGTAGATCACGAAGTAATTGGCTGTCCTTCTATGTATTCATTTGGGAGAAGTTTAAAAATTCGAGAACTAAATATTTCAAAAGATTCTTTGATTTGTACAAACTATTCGGACACCACACCAAAGAATACATTAGATTTTTTACAAAATTTACATAACTTTTATAATACATGTTTTATCCCACAAAACACATCAGAGTTAAAGATCATGTATGCAGGGAAATCATGGAAGAACAATAAATCAGTAAACAAATACCCGTTAAACTTGTCTAATTATGAATATATATCTGGAAATTCAAAATTTTTTGTGAATGTACCAATGTGGGTAAAATATATGAAAACTGCAAGTTTAAGTATAGGTACAAGATTACATGGAAATATTGTAGCAGTGCTTGCAGGAACGCCAAGTATTATGATACCTAAAGATGCTAGAATGAGAGAATTAGCTTCAGTTCATGATTTTACAAGAATTTTACCGGATGAAATATCTCCCGATAGTAATTTAGATGAGATTATAAGTAACGTAGATTTTCATTCTGTTGAGAAAAAGCATCATAAAAATTTTGATAATTTTATCGACTTTTTAAACAAGATTAATATTGATCACATTTATAATTATGATGATAAAATAACCATTTTTGACGAATTAATGAAAGATGTTAATCAACCTAAACCGCTTAGGCCAATTACGGTATGCAATCCTGAAGAAATAGCCAGAAGATTAGTTGAATTTGATAAAATAAACGGAGAAAAAGATAAAAAAAAATGAATTACGGCGTAATCTTAGCAAGCGGTATTGGAACAAGAATGAATTCGCCAATCCCAAAACAATTTATGGAAATAGAAAGTGTTCCAATTATAATATATACCATTAGATCAATGCTGAAAGTTTCTCGTTTTGATTACGTCTATGTGGTAGTTAAAAATGACTATGTCGGTTATATGCAGGAATTGATAACAAAACATATTGATGACAAGAAAGATAAAAATAGATTAAGAATAGTTGAAGGCGGTGTGAAGAGAATCGACAGTATATATAATGTTACAAATGCAATTTTTACAGAGAATGATGTAACTAATGACGATATTATTGTTATTCACGATGCCGTGAGGCCTTTTGTCCCAGAAAGAGTATTACATGACAGTATTGATGGCGCATTGATGTATAATGCTGTTGTTGCGGTAATTCCTGTGGTTGATACAATAATCTGTTCAGAAGACGGACAACAGGCAAAGTCTATACCTGTCAGGTCATCATTTTTTTTTGGACAATCACCAGATAGTTTTCGTTTAAAATATTTTAAAGATTTATTGTTGCAATTAACTGAAGAGCAAAAGAAAACAATAACTGGTACTTCTCAAATATGTTCTTATAATAATCAAATACTGCATCTGATTAGAGGAGACGAAATTAATTTTAAAATAACAACTGTTGAAGATATAAATAGAGCGAGAGTTTTTGTGCAAGAGCTTCAAAAGGAAAATAAGAATACACAGTTTCTCTTGAAGGATTTTTAAAAGGTAAACCATAGCTTTACAAAAAGGAAATTGTTTTATGAAGTCATTGAGTATGATTGATACTAAAATGAACGCATTAGTACTCCATGATGTAGGACAGTTGGAGTATCAAAAAGTAGATATAAAAAAATTAAATTCCAGTTCTGTTTTAGTACAGATTAAAGCAAGCGGAATATGTTCCAGTGACATTGAAAGAATTTTTCTCACAGGGACCTATGGCTTTCCCATCATTCCTGGTCATGAATTTTCTGGAAAAATTGCGGCAATTGGCGATAATGTCAGTGAAGATCTATTAGGAAAAAGAACTTGTGTATTTCCCCTGTTGCCATGTAAAAAATGTAAAGCATGCAAAATGGAAGAGTATGCGCAATGTTCAAATTATAATTACTTTGGTTCAAGATGCGATGGCGGTTTCGCAGAATACCTCGTTGTTCCTGTTTGGAATTTAATCCCCTTTAATGATGATATTGATTTTGATATTGCAGCGCTTTGTGAACCAACTGCAGTAAGTTTGCACGCTGTAAACGGGAGTAAAGTAAAAGCAAATGATAATGTGCTGGTAATAGGAACAGGAACAATCGGCTTTTTAATAGCTATGATTCTAAAATCAAAAGGTGGAAATGTAACAGTGTGCGGAAGAAGTGAACAAAAATTACAATTTGCTAAAGAACATGGGTTTAGTGTTTTAAGTAATGACAGTAATTTTGAGAATTCAGACTTTGATATATGTTTCGAAGCGGTTGGAAATAGTAATTCTATCCAAAATGCGATTAAAGCAGTGGGGGATTTTGGGAAGGTTATATTAGTTGGCAATCCTAAGAATGATATTTGTTTAGAAAAAAATACGTATTGGAAAATTTTGAGAAAACAGATAAGCATAGCAGGAACATGGAATTCAAGTTTTAATTCTCATACAAATGATTGGAAACAGGCGTTACAGATATTGCAAGAAAATAAAAATTTTGCAAGGAACCTGATAACTCATCATTTTAAATTGGAAGAATATCATAAAGCTTTTGAAACCTTGCAAGATACTAAAGTCTTTAGTGTAAAAGTAATGTTTGAAATGTAATCCAGGAGAAATGTTAAATGAGTAAGATTAAGAATATAGCGAGAAAGATATTGGGCAAAAAAATCTCTTCTGCTATTCATCAAGCAAGAATAACAATAGAAACAAAAACAAAAAAACCATCTTCAAGATTCCGGCAGTGGTTTTTCTTGAAAATATTTCTGCCTAACCTGTATCGTCTTTTCTCGATAAGAAAAGTAAAACAAAACAAAATTGTGTTTATTGAATATCAATATGATTATATCTCAAATAGTTATTCGTTATTATTGAATGAGCTGAAAAAAAATTATTCATTTGAAATAGTACCTGTTTTTTTAGAGATGAGATCATTATCGGGACGTTTTAAACGAACAGTAAAAATGTGTTTCGTTATTTCAAATGCAAAATATATTTTTTTAAGTGATGGGTTTCTTACCTTTCATTGTCTCCCGATTAGAAAAGAAACTATCACCACGAATGTTTTCCATGCTTGCGGCGCTTTTAAAAGGTTTGGCTATGCAATTCTTGATGGAAAATTCGGTGCATCGGAATATGAAAAAAAACATTTCCCCATGTATCAAAATATAACATATGCTCCAGTATCTTCAAACAATGTTCTGGTAACTGAACCTTATATCTCCGCATTTGGCGTAGAGAAAAAACCAAATGTTATAAGGGGAGATATAGGAGTCTCGCGTACAGATATATTCTTTGATAAAAGTAAAATAGACAATGCTTATGAAAAACTTTATTTGAAATATCCGCAAGTTAAGGGCAAAAAGATTTTACTTTATGCACCGACCTTCCGCGGCAATAATCAGAGGAACGCAAAAATTCCTAATGCCCTGAATATTGAAATAATGTTTAATCAGTTATCGGATGAATGGATTTTATTGATAAAACATCATCCCTTGGCAACAGACAGACAAGTTATAAATCCAAAACATAAAAGTTTCGCTTTTGATGTAAGTTTAACCATGAACATTGAAGATGTAATAATGGTTAGTGATCTTTGTGTATCGGATTACTCGTCTCTGATTTTTGAATATTCCTTATTTTTACGTCCTATGATTTTCTTTCCGTATGATTTAGACGATTACTACAATAATAGAGGCTTTTTCCATGATTATAATACATTTGCACCAGGACCGATATGTCAAACGAATCGTCAGATGATTGATCGTGTTAAAACAATTGATTCCTGGTTTGATGTAAATGTCATCAAAGATTTTAGAGAAAAATTCATGTCTTCCTGCGATGGGAAAGCAACCAAACGGCTGATGAATCTTGTTTTTGGAGAAGCTCTTGCGGAAAATCGCCGTGATGTTCCGTTATCTGATGAAGAAATTGCTGCAATTGCTCCTGTTGGTTCTATAAATACGAATCAAGAAATCATAATTAAAGATGTTTCTTTAGAGGAAGAGAAAGATGATAGATTTACAATAGCATATTTACCAAATACCAAAACTAACAGTTTCTGGAATCCGGATTATACATACCTTAGTGAGGAACTGTCATCATTCTGTTCTATTGTTACTAATCATACTTTTAAATTTTCTATGTTTGAAGAGAAACTTATAAAATCTTCAAAACGATCAAATAATGATTTAATAAATATCGCCGAATTGGTTATTACAAATAATAAGCATTTGAGCCGTGAGTTAGCTGCAAAAGGAAAACCGGTTATCCTTCTTCTTGCCACTGATGCAAAAGCCGAACTGCATAATTGGTGTCCGATATGCTATGATACTTTTTCGTTGGTAAGTAAAATTCGAAAGATGCTGAATATATCAAAGAATAGAATTACGATAGCATACATACCAAACACTAAAGCTGGTAGTTTTTGGAATCCGGATTATAAATATCTCACTGAAGAATTGATGCCATCATGTTTTGTTGTTGCAAATAATATCTTTAATTTTTCATTTGTTACAAATCATATTTTTAAATTTTCCAGGTTTGAAGAGCAGCTCATAAAATCTTCAAAACGATCAAATAATGATTTAGGAAATATATCTGATTTAATTATCACAAATGATAACGATTTTAGCCGTAAATTAACTGCTAAAGGAAAGTCGGTTATCCTTCTTCTTGCCGCTGATGCAAAAGCCGAAGTTCATAATTGGTGTCCAATATGCTATGATACCGTTTCGCTGGTGAAAGAGATCAAACAGTCTTTACCAGAAATCATAACAAAGGATGTATCTTTAGACAAAGAAGATGTATTTTTAGAGGAAGAAGATATGTCTTTTGAGAAAGAAGATGTGTCTTTTGAAAAAGAGTTTGATGATAGAATTACTATAGCATATTTGCCAAACACCAAAACAAATAGTTTTTGGGATCCGGATTATACATACCTTACCGGGGAATTGTCATCATGCTGTTCTATTGTTACAAATCACACTTTTAAATTTTCCATGTATGAAAAGCAGCTCATGAAATCTTCAAAACGGTCAAATAATGATTTGGTAAATATCGCCGAATTGGTTATTACAAATAATAAGCATTTGAGCCGTGAGTTAGCTGCAAAAGGAAAACCAGTTGTTCTTCTACTTGCCGCCATCGAAGACAAAGAGCTGCATGATTGGTGTCCCATTTGTTACGATAGTGTTTCATTGGTGAATGAGATAAAAAAATCTTTGGAAAAAACTATAACGATGTATGAGAATAAAATTACTATAGCATACATACCAAACATTAAAACAAATAGTTTTTGGGATCCGGATTATACATACCTTACCGGGGAACTGTCATCATGCTGTTCTATTCTTACAAATCACAATTTTAAATTTTCCATGTTTGAAGAGCGACTCATGAAATCTTCAAAACGGTCAAATAATGATTTAGCAAATATCGCCGAATTGGTTATTACAAATAATAAACATTTAAGCCGTGAGTTAGTTGCTAAAGGAAAACCAGTTGTTCTTCTTCTTGCCGCCATCGAAGACAAAGATCTGCATGATTGGTGTCCGGTTTGCTATGATAGTGTTTCGTTGGTGAAGGAGATTAAATATAAGCGCATAAGGATGGAAAATTGTGAAGAATAGTAATAAAGAAAGACTCATATATAAAATGAAGATTATTAATCTTCTTGGGGGAAATATTTCTAATTATTTCGAAAAAAAAGAAATACATTTCCTAACGCTTGTTGGTGATTCGGATCTTATAAAACATGTTATTCTTGATTTACATTATGCTGATAAAATTTTTGTGTCCGAGGCTTTTTCCGATCACAACGAGTATCGTCCTTTATCAGCTGTTTCAATCTATACATCAATAAAGATTTTCAATAAATCAGTCAAGGGTAATAGCGATGCTGTTTTGATTTGTGATTCAGAAATAGATTCTCTTTATAAGAAAAAGATTTTTAAGATAAAAAAATCTATTTTTAACTTGTCAGAAATCGTGGATGACTTATTTTGGGACTATCTTTTGTATAGACCACTGCTTCAATTCAGAAAGAATAATAATATCCCTATAGTTTTATATTTCTTTCCAAGGGTAACGAAGGTTGACAACCGATCAGATAATGAAAACAGACTGATACAAAATGCTACTACAATTGCTAAAGTGAGAACTGAATTAAAAAAGGGACTTCTCAATGAGATTCCTGAAGCGTTAAAAAACCAATCACTTACTGTAGAGCAGGCCAATGAGATAACATCAGCTCATTCTAAAGTTAAGATTAATGGTATTATTACTTCGGCTGATAAACAATCACAATATGTAAATGTTTTTAATGGTGCTAGAAGAACATTTTATCAACCTGATGAATATGATGGAACAATTTATTTTTTTGGAAATAGTCGAGTTTTTGGCATTGGTGCTGAAGATAAAGATACCATAGAAAGTCATTTTCAGTATTTGTTGAATTACTATATTGAACAAAATAATATTTCTCGTAGGCTTGTTGTAAATCAGGCAAATGTAACAGGAAGAAATTTCTTTAAAATGTTTCCTCTCATGAATTCCATTAATTTTCAAACAAATGATATTATAATTGTTCCTGGACACAATAAGAAATTGGCTCGTAAATATGGATTTATAATTTGTCATCCACAATCAGCATTTAATCGCCCTCATGATATGGGGGAAGTGTTCATTGATACTGAGTGTCATTTGAATTCTAAAGGAAATAAAAAGGTTGCAGAATGTCTTCTAGAAACATTTTTAGAAAATGATCTATTGTCGGGTAATTATCAAAATGAAAATATGTCAGATTTAGATAATGAATTTCCTGTTGAAAATGAAAACGAGTATAGTGTGTTATTAAATAATTACAAAACGACGCTTTCTCAAATACGAAAACAAACATTGGAAGAAATAGGTTCAATTGTGATGAACTGCAATCCGTTTACCTTGGGACATCGATACTTAATAGAATATGCTGCGAATAAGGTTAAACATCTTTTTATTTTTATAGTTGAAGAAGATAAATCTTTTTTCTCCTTTGTAGACAGATTTGAACTTGTCAAAGCTGGAATCGCAGATATAAAAAATGTAACGGTGTTGCCGAGCGGACAGTTTATCATATCTTCTTTAACCTTTGGAGATTATTTTGATAAGACGGAAATTCAAGACAAGGTAATAGACCCTTCGAATGATGTTGAATTATTTGCCAAAGAAATAGCACCTTCTTTGGGGATAACAATTCGTTTTGCTGGTGAAGAACCGTTGGATAACATAACACGGCAATACAATGATGTGATGCGGCGAATTTTACCAAAATATGACATAGAATTTGAAGTCATTCCACGTAAAGAAAGCAATGGGGAAGTTATCTCTGCAAGCAGAGTGCGAAAATTGCTTGAAACAAAAGATTTTGAATCGATTGCGAGGATTGTACCGGAATCGACATTGACTTATCTTAAAGCGCGGTTTAGCTAAATTACAGGACGGGGAATCTGTTATAAAAGAAACCATAATTAACCAAGCCATACATATGGAATATAAAAATGAACAAAAGACAATTCTACGATAAAATAATACAAATTTTAAATTTGATATTTCATATTTTCTCAGTAAAGAAAAAATGGGTATTATTTTTTTCGTATGCCGGAGATGTTTTAGTCAGTAATTTAGCATGTATGTATGACATCATTCCTGAAAGCGAATATAAAAAAATTGTTCTTTTCGGATCTTCCTTAACTGCAAAAAAAAATTTTTTTGAAATAATAAAAACAGTTTACTATATGTCTGTATCAAAATATATATTTTTAGATGATTATTTCAGAATTGTAAATTTGCTGCATCCAAGAAAGATTCAACAAATTATTCAATTATGGCATGGTTCGGGAGCGTTTAAAAAAATTGGATACAGCAGAATCGATAGAAACAAAAAAAGTGAAACGAAAGACTATTCTAATCACAGGAACTATACAAAAACTATTGTTAGTTCAGAGAGTGTGCGTGAGTTTATCGCGGAAGGGTTTGGAATGGACATTCAAGATGTATCGGCAACAGGATGTCCCAAAACAGATGTGTTTTTTAATAAAACATGTAAAAAGGAAATAAAAGAAAAAATATACAGAAAATATCCTTTTCTTAAAAGGAAAAAAATCATTTTATTTGCACCAACTTATAGAGGTACAAAACGAAATAAGGCATATTTTAATTATGCTTCATTAGATTTAGAGGCTTTGTATAATAAATTTAAAGAAAATTATATATTTATCTTTAAATGGCATCCTGCAATTTATAAAAAAATAATCGAAGAAAAAAAACATTTTGACTTTTCCGAATACAGCAATTTTTATTTTGATTTATCAGATTATAAAGACATAAATGAATTGTTATTTGTGACGGATGTTTTGGTAACGGATTATTCTTCCGTAATATTTGAATATGCATTATTAAAAAAGCCGATTGTATATTTTGTACCAGATTTAGCTGAATATATTGATAATAGAGGCTTGTATTTTCCATTTGATGAGTATGTTTATGGAGAAATTGCGGAAACATCCCAAGAATTGCTGTCAGCCATAGAGAAAGAAGACTTGATGTTAAACAAAAGAGAAAAGTTTTTAAAAACATTTATGAATAAATGTGATGGTAATTCAACAAAAAAAGTATATGATCTGGTGTTCTGTAAAAATGCAAGAAAATCCTAAAAATGAAATTTTTAGAAGTTCCTTCAAACAGAGATATTTTCCTCTTCTTTTAGCACAGATTCCGCGGCAGCATGAATAATGCCTTCGCTGAGGCGGATCACGAGTTTATCGCCTTGTTCCGCGTCCCGGTAACTGCGGATAATCTTTCCGGTACGCTGATTCGTCACGACAGAAAACCCCCTTTCCATAATGCTGTAGGGATTTCCCGCTTCAAGGGCGGTAAAGGCAAGAGCAAGCCGGTGTTTCAAGGCGGAAAGTTTTTCGTTAAAGACTGAAACAAGATTTTCCTTTGCGTCATCAAAACGGATAAGGCGCGGCTGCAAAATAGAACGGAACTGATATTCCATATTTTCGCGGCTGAAAGGTTTTAAAAGAATCCGGTTCATTTTGATTCTATGTAACATATATCCATGAAGATCGCTCTGCCATTGGATGATGCTCTGCCGGACTTCTTCCCGGTTTCCGCTCACAAGTTCCGCCGCGGCCGAGGGAGTCGGAGCTCTAAGATCCGCCGCAAAATCGCTCAAAGCCCAATCAATTTCATGCCCCACCGCGCTGATAATCGGAATCTTCGACGCGGCAGCTGCCCGCACGACCGATTCTTCCGAAAAGGGGAGAAGGTCTTCGAGCGAACCGCCTCCGCGGCCCAAGATGATGACATCGGCAAGATGCCACTCGTTAGCCTGTTCTATCCGCCGCGCGATGATGGGAGCGGCTTCTGCCCCCTGAACAGGGGCCGGAAGGATAACCGTATGAATACCCGGAGCCCGCCGCGCAAGCACATTGAGGATGTCCCGAACCGCGGCCCCGGTAGGAGAACTGATCACGGCAACACGGTCCGGAAATGCCGGGATAGACTGCTTTTTTTCGTCATCAAAAAGCCCCTCGGCCGCCAGTTTCTGCTTGCGCTTTTCCAGCATCAAAAGAATTTCACCGGTTCCGGCTTGTTCCATCTCATCACAAATAATCTGATACGTTCCCCGCTGAGGGTACACCGAAATGCTTCCCCGGACACGGAGCAGCATCCCGTCTTTCGGCTCAAAAGAAAGATAACGGAGTTTATTCTTGAACATCACCGCCGAAATTGCGGACGCGGCATCTTTGAGCGTAAAATAGAGATGCCCCGTACTGGAAGGCCGGCAATTGGAAAGCTCCCCCTCCACGTGCACAGAGGAAAAGCCCTCTTCCAAAGTGAGGCGGATTAACTCGGTAAGATCGGATACCGAAAGTTTTTGATCTGCGTTCATTGAGCAGAGTATAGCATAAGCGGTGAACAGTTAACAGTGATCAAAGATCAGCTCATTTCTGCAATTTGAGATGATACGCTTCCTCTGTGTAACGACAACATCAACGTTCACCTCTGTGCACATTTCATCTGCTCCTCTGTGTAGATTTATCTTCTTTATCCGACAATTTTGATCATAAAAAGTGTAAAAAAACGCGTAAAAATTGTTAAATATACAAGACTGTGATACATATATTGGTATACACATACTGTTTTAATCTGTAAGTAGGAGAAAGAAAATGAAAAAGAAGCTTATTTTGATGGGAATACTGGCGATGGTATTCGGAATATTGTTTACCGGCTGTGATATAAATATCGGAGGTTTTGACGAGGACGATCTTATCCTTTCTTCCGGATATGCCTGGGTAACCAATGATGTCCATATAGACTTTAATATTTTTGACCTTGCATTTGATATTGATTATGAAGAATGGGGGCTTATTTTCAAATACGACGGTCATGTTGACTTCATAGAAAAGGACAGAGGTTATTGGTATAGAGTCGGTACTGCTGATTATTCTACGTCGGGTAATAAATTGTTTATTGAAGGCGAGCTTTGGGGAAAATATCATGTTGATCGTAATCATGGTTATGATGAACTCGAAATTGGCAATAAGGATTTTAAAGAACAATCTGTTGGTAACGTAATAAATCGTTAAATTCTGTAAAAAATATTTGCTAAAAAGCACCAAATCTTCCGTATTCAACCGGAGAAGAATACGGAAGATTTTTTTTATCTCACGTTAAACACCTTCAAAAGCCTTGTCCAAAATCTTTTTGTCCGGCGCTTTTGTTCCAAGCGATACCAATGGTACCACAATAAACGACGCAATAATTGCGCAGCTTGCCGCAAGCGGAGCCTTCGACGGGCCGAGAATAAAGAATAACGTGATTTCCGTAAGAAGCCCCGTGATAAGCCCTGCGTATGCTCCTGGTTTTGTTACTTTTTTCCAGAAAAGGCCGTAAAGGTAAGGCGCGGCAAAGGAACCGGAAACCGCTCCCCAGCTCAGCGACATAAGAGTTACGATGAAGCTGAATCGGAAGCGGGAAATCAAAAACGACACGATAATAAAGATTACCGAAAGAAAACGCATCATCGCGACGGAACGGTCTTTGCCGGTTTTATCATTGATCTGTACAGGATACAGGTCGATGGCCACAGAGGAAGAAGAAACAAGCACGATAGATGAAAGCGTTGACATCGACGCTGAAAGAACTAAAAGCAGGATAAGCGCCATAAGCACTCCCGGAAGATTTGTTGTCAGAATCGTGGGAACGATCATGTCATAAAGGATATTTCCGGCGGCGTTACGGGGAACGGTTTCAAGATTGAAAAACGCGTGGGCGGAAATTCCTGTCATGTAGGCGGAAAGACCGATGACAAGGGCAAAAACAGTGGTAACAATGGCCGCCCTTGGAATAACTTTTTCGTTTTTAATCGCGTAGAATTTCTGCGTCATCTGCGGAAGGCCCCAGGGACCGAAGCTCGTCATAAATACCAAAGACAAGATGGTCAATACCGAAGGCTGCTGGGCAGGCGGAACATGCTGCGGGTAGTTTTTTGTTACCGTATCGATCACCGTTGAAAAACCGCCCCCTTTGTTAAAAAGAACCGAGATCATGATGATCGCGCCGAAGAACATAAGGCTTCCCTGAAACAAGTCTGTAATGGCGATGGCAAAATATCCGCCAAGAACAAGATAAATCCCGGTAAAGGCAATCATCAAAATGAGCGCCACATCGTATGATATATGAAACACCTGTTCAAAGAGATGTCCAAGCCCCTGAAAAACCGAAGCGGAGTAGGGGAGCAGAAAGAAAAAAATCACGGACGCCGCGATGGGTTTCAGGTGCTTGGCCCCGTATCGTTCCTGGAGGAATTGCGGAATCGTCATGGTATCAAGGTTTTGGGTCATACGGCGGGTACGCCTTGCAAGAATAAGCCAAGCCGCCAAAGCGCCAATAACGGCGTTTCCCAAAGCAATCCACAAGGCGTTAAATCCGAATCCCCATCCCTGTGTTCCGGCAAATCCGATAAAAACCACGGCGGAAAAATAGGATGTTCCGTATGCAATAGCTGAAATCCACGGCCCCATCGTCCTGCCGCCCAGGAAAAAATCCCCCAGCGTTTTTGTCTTTCTCATGCCCCAGATGCCGATCACTGTCATGAGCGCAAAAAATACTACAAGCATGATAATACTTTCCATAAAAAAGCTCCTCCATAAATATTTTCAACTTCTTAGAAATTCACAAAAATAATTTTACCGATATATGGACCGAATGTATATATTCATAGAAAAAACATGAAGCCTTTCATTGTATGACTAAAAAGATTCTTGATTTATTATCTGAGGCAATTGCAAAACTCCA
>DBDH01000005.1:4822-5055 GCA_002293455.1 Treponema sp. UBA937 | reverse complement strand
AATACTTATAAAGCCATTCACTCTAAAGATGTTGCATGATAGGTGACATTTTAACTTTTTTAATTGAGGGGACATTTCTACTTTCGCTTGACAATATGCTGCAAGTTAATTGACTTTTTTCTGCATTTTGTGTAAAAATAGAGTCTTGATAAGCGGGGCCTATAGCTCAGTTGGTTAGAGCAGTAGACTCATAATCTATTGGTCCCTGGTTCAAGTCCAGGTGGGCCCAACAA
>DBDH01000005.1:0-4787 GCA_002293455.1 Treponema sp. UBA937 | reverse complement strand
AAATGAAAATGGCTTGGTACAAAAATGTACAGTAAAACATTTCAATACCAAGCATGTTGGAGTATGTGTTATGAATGTCTACCCTTTCACTGTGTTCAAACGTGTTAATCGTCCTTTTTATTTTGTGTCTTACAAAGATGCAAACGGTAAATGTCTTAGCCCTGTATCAACAAAGAAAAGAACTGAAAAAGAAGCTATGCAGGTAGCCTTTGCGTGGTTACGTGATGGTGTTCCTAAAAAAAATGCGACTTTGAAAGTTCTTGATTTGTCCATCAGAGATTTTGCAAAAAAGATTAAAACTGAATCTGACGCAGAAGCACTATTAACGGAATTAAAACGCTCTGGTTTGGTCAAAAACTTTGTTCTGAATGATACGCCTCAAGCTGAGGACTTTATATCGTTCCTTACTACGTTTTGGATGTGGGAGAAATCGTCCTACATCAAAGAGAAGCTCCGCAAAAGTCAAGGAATTCACAAAGACCACTGTATCAAACAGGGACAAGCGATAATGCTTCACTGGAAGCCTTTTTTTGAAGGCCGCTGTTTAGGAGATATTACCACGGTTGATATTGACGCTTTCATCAACCACATGGGCGAAAAAGATTTATCAGCTTCAAGAAAAAATGTTATAATTAAAGCAGGGTTAAAACCTCTCCGTTGGGCGTTCTCAAAAGGCATAATTGAAAAAGACCCGACACGAGGACATATCATGTTTTCTGGAGAAGCAAGTGAGCGGCATATTTTAACACCATCGACAGCAGCCGCGATTTTCAGAACGGAATGGAAAGATAGCAGAGTGAAACTTGCTAATATGCTTACATCGGTTACCGGAATGAGAAGCGGTGAAGTTCTTGCCTTACGGTTTCAAGATTTAGGGCGAGATTGCTTGTATGTACGCAGTTCGTGGAATAATGCTGATAAGATTAAATCTACGAAGAATAATAAAACAAGAACCGTTGAGATACCCTTCCCTAGTTTGATGAGTGAACTTTTTGAGCAAGCAAAACAAAATCCGTGGGGTGTAACGCCTAATAGTTTTGTGTTCTGGTCGGTTTCAAACGCGAAAAGACCGATGCAGCCTGATTTGTTTGTTGATGGTTTAAGAGATTCATTAAGACAAATCGGGTTTTCCGATGAAGAAGCAAAACAATATGTGTTTCATGGTTGGCGGCATTTTTATACTTCCTACATGGTTCGGCGTTTGGACAAGAAACTGTTAAAATTCCAAACTGGGCATTTAACAGACGAGATGATTGCGCATTATGCAGACCATGAAACAGAGGGTGACAGAGAGCTTATTCAAGCACAAGAGCGTGAAGCCTTTGCAGGATTACTGCCTGAACCATCAAATATGTTCGTATGTAAGCACGATAATGATTATCAAATGGCTTTTGCTGAATGACCCTTTAAAGCTCTCGGAATACCGTGGACTTTTTTAGACTAAACAAGCATTTATTTCCGGTTGATGGGGACGTATCTTGAAAATACAAAACATATAACCGGAGGAAAAAACATGGATTACGATTTTGGAACGTCTGAAATACTGAGCCGAAGGGAAGCGGCTCAATATCTTGGTGTGTGCAAGGCAACGCTTGATAAACTAGACCTGCCAAAGACACGCATACGGCATAGAGTAATGTTCAAGCGTGATGTACTTAACAAGTGGATTGATGAGCATACTGACAAGACAAAAAAGGACAAAGCATGAACCAGACAAAAACACAAGCAATGGTTGCAAAACTTATGGCGAATGTTGAAGAACTGCGGTACGGCTCGGCTTCGGTGACAATTAAGATTCATGACGGGAGGGTTGTGCAGGTATCCTACTCTACAGAGGAACATACGAGAGATACAGAACGGAAAAAAGACAAAGACGAATAACAATATCGATTGTACATGAAAGGCTTCCGAAGAATCGGAAGTCTTTTTTTTTATGCAAATTGTTTGTGATTTTGAAAATTTAGACTAAATAAGCATATCTTTGTGATCTTTTTAGAGGGATAGTTACGTATATCCTGCGGATGAAGGGGCGGACATGGAAACGTATCTGACGGTTGAGGAACTGGCGGCGTATTTGAAAATCAATAAGCAGACGATTCGGCGTTGGGTTAGTAAGGGTGAAGTGCCATTCCGCAAAGTGAAGAACTCCGTCCGTTTTCGGTTATCTGAAATTGAAGAGTGGATAGAAGGTGTTGATGGTTTGTATGAATCAAACGAGAACGACAAGAACCTTGAATTATTCGCGGATGATGAAGGCGGTGAAGCATGAGCGATTTTGATAAAGCCATAGAACAAGCCAAAGCAGATATATTGCCCTTTGAGAGTTGGGAACGCTTACCGGGTGAAAGTTCATCGGCGTTTGCAGCGTTCTGCGCTTACCGTGATTGCGGAGCGGAACGGAATATCCGCAAGGCGGTAGAACTGACAGAGAAAGATGAGAGAGTACAGGCGAAGCGTTACCGTGTATGGCGTAACTGGTGTACACAGTTTCGGTGGAGAGAGCGAGCCGCTGACTTTGACAGTTACGTTGAGAAACTGAAAGCCGCTGAACTGCGGAAGACGATTGAGGCGCAAGGGGAAAAACATAGAGCGGTTACCGGAAAAATGCTTGATGTCGTAAGCAAAAAACTGGACACGATGAACCCCGATGATTTGACACAAGGTGCGGTTACTGAATGGGTACAGACAGCAATTAAGACGGAACGAGAAATTGCGGGATTGACTACGGCGGGAAACAAGCCAGAGCCGAAGCAAGGCGAGTTGAGTTTTATCTCGGATTTTCAAGGACTGTGAACAAATGAGTAATGAGCAGTTAGTAATGAGCAATGAAAAAAGAGGAACAAGCAAAGGATGAGGACAACGGTAGTTTTTAGACCAACAACAATTCAGAAAAAGGCTCTTGCGTTACTCAAGTCTGGGGCGAAACATGTTCTTTTATTTGGCGGTTCACGGTCGGGGAAAACTACGGTGCTTGTGATGGCGATTATCTTTCGGGCTTTGTTCTACGCCGAAAGCCGTCATTTGATCTGCCGTCTTCGCGCGAAGGACGCGCGGTCTTCGGTACTGCAAGAAACGCTTTTGCCTTGGTTGAATAATACGGTCGGAATTGCGGGATATAACTATCTAAAACATGAAAGCATGATACGGCTTGAGAATGGGTCTGAAATTTGGATTGGCGGGCTTGGCGATAAAGAGCAGGCGGATAAGATTCTCGGACACGAATACAACACGATTTATTTTAATGAGATTAGCCAATTGACATATGCCGCTGTTACGACAGCGTATTCACGGCTTGCTATGCGTGTGAAGGGCTGCCGGAATCTTTTCTTGTATGACTGCAATCCGGGTTCACCGCTTCATTGGGCGTATAAGATTTTCGTGTTGAAGAAAACATTTTTGATGGGTGAACCGCTTGAGAAAGCGGAGTTATACGCTTCGATGGTTTTGAATCCAGAAGATAACAAAGACAACCTGCCGGAAGATTATATCTCTGACATTTTGGACGGCTTACCCGAAAAACAAAAAGCGCGATTCCGTGACGGCTTGTGGGTGAAAGCGGAAGGCGTGATTTACGAAAAGTTTGACGAATCGATGATTGTGAAGGCTGATGAACTGCCTGAACGTTTCGACAGCTATGCAGGCGGGCAAGATTTCGGGCTGAACATAACCTTTGTCAAAATCGGCTGGGTTGGTGATGTGATCTATGTCCTCTGCGATTACGGAGCGTTCAACATGACTACCCGGTCATTCAATGAGGAAGTATCCGCTCGTGGTTTATATGATACTACTGATAGCTTAGGGCTGTCAATCTACTGCGACCCTGCGGGCGGGGAACGGATACAAGAGATAACAGGAGGTATAAAAGCTAATAACAGCGTTGAAAGCGGGATTGATTTCATCAACGCAAAAATAGAGCGGAAGCAATTCTTTGTATGTGAAAACTGTACCGGGGTTCTTTCAGAGATTTGGGACTATTGCAGGGATGAAGCGGGAGAAATTGTAAAGGTTAACGATCATTTCATGGACGCTCTGCGGTATGCTGTTTTTTCTGATGTTCAGCATGGGGTAGTTCTTGTATGAATATCTTTCAGCGGATGAAGATTAGCCTACAGCGGAATCATGTTACTCAAAAAACGTCTTTAAGAACAAATGTCGTACAAAATAGGACTAAACATGCCGATACAATAGTGTACGATAGTGACAGCTTTGGGAATTTTGCAAATAATGTTGTAAGCGATACCTATTTACTGCACGCTTGGGTTAATATCGCTGTTAACATTTTAATCCGCAATATCGCACGCGCAGGGTTTACGGTTAAGAAGCATGGGAACGATGTAAGCAACGGTGTTATACATGACTTATTCCGCAGGCCGAACGCAGGGCAGAGCTGTTTTGATCTCTGGAAAGAGACAGCCGCTTGGTGGTTCATCGAAGGTGAAGCCTTCTGGTGGTTCGGCCCCGATTACTCCGGCGGTATTCCCAAAGAACTCTATATCCTTGACCCTCGTAAGATGCGGCATGAGGGAGAGTATTTAAACGGTTTATCTTTTGATGTAAGACAGACCTCCCGCCGATGGTTTTATCAAACTGATACTGAACTTATTCCCATTTTATCCGATGAGTTGATTCACTTTAGAGAGTGGAATCCGTGGAATCCGATACGAGGGGTGAATCCGCTTGTGTCGCTTTCACTTGAACTTGAACAAGACTACTACGCGAATAAATCAAACAGCCAATTACTCAAGAACAATGCCATTCCTCATGGCACGGCAAACGCATGAAAGAAA
>DBDH01000059.1 GCA_002293455.1 Treponema sp. UBA937 | reverse complement strand
GCCGCCATTTGTTTTATAAGGTGTTCGCGGCGCACGTAGGCCACCGTATCAATCTCATGCAAGTGTGCCCGCAGCTTGCCGCTCATCAGCAGTTCGGAATATAGGACACGTTTGTGCTTTTTAGATAGTCAAGCCGCCGCTGGCCCCAAACGCCAATGTCAATTTCTTTGCCTAGCCCATCGTTCGGCAAGGCAAGGTCGGGTGTTTTATAGCCGTTTACTTCTGTGTACGTGATTTCCTGTGTCATGCTGCACCTCTCTTTTACAGAAATTATTCGTTGTCCTCTGGCGGATTTTCCTTTTTGATATCGGCTAAATGAATAACATCGGCCATGTCGTCCGGCGGCATGTTGTCTTCCCATGTGCCGCTGTATTTTTCGCAGACTTTATGTAAAGCGTCCGTCAAGTCGGATACTTCGCCAAGAAACTGGTTGAATATTTGTGATTGTGTTGGCATGGGCGTCACCTCATATATCTCGTGTAGACACAATCGTGTCCGTCTGTCTCCTATAGAACCATATAATATTCTTCATGGCAACCATTGTGTCTGCCTTTGGGGAGGATATTTTATGGAAACGCTATTGAAAGCAGATGAAACCATAGCCGATAATATTACCCGTCTACGGCACGAGAATAATTTATCACAATACATCGTTGCCGCACAGCTACAGGCAATGGGGCTTAACTACTCGCGCAGCCGTTTGTCTATGATAGAGCGCAAGCAACGCGCCATTCCCGCCAACTTAATTGTCGGCTTGGCTATTGTGTTTGGCTGTGAGTACGAGGACTTTTTTGGAGCCTTAAACACCACCTTGCTTGACAACATGGCGAAGTAATAACCCAGAATTATTAGACCCAAATTGCCAAACAAATACCCAATAAAATCGTTGGCATTCAGTAGTCATTCCAAAAAAGGGGTGCAAAAGGGGTGCAAAATGGTGCCCATCGGCTTATGGCTGGTGGGCATTTTCTTTGCTCACCATCCAAAACAGCCACACAAAAAATGGGGTGCAAAGGGGTGCAGATGCACCCCCAAATATAATAGGACAAAAGCAAAGAGCGCAGAAACAGTTGATATTCTGCGCTCTCGCGTATATATTGTGGTGGGGCAACCTCCGCCAAATCCGAACCGTTAAGAACGTCCATAGTTACAGTTTTTATGCCATCCTTCGTATTTATTAATAGCTTTCCATAACCATCGTAAAGATAAAATGCATTCACAAAGGTGTCAATCACATTGCGGCGGTACTCAGGGTCGTTTACATCTCCGCGCTGAAAGCGGTTAAAGAAGTGCAGCATCTGCTCCCTTGTCAGCGGTGTGTTTGCGATTTTCTCTTTTGCAATGGAGAGTTCTATATCAGCCTTCCGCTCACTAAGTTCGTCTAATCGCTGCTTTGTGAGGTCGTTCACAATACCCTGCTCAACGGCGTCCAGCATATTTATAATACGTTTTTCAACATCTATTAGCTGTTTTCTCAATATTGGCAGCATACTATTATCTTGCCTTTGATACTCCACCAGTGAATCCACAAGGTCATCAATAACCGTTTCGTTCAATACCAGTTGCTTAACTTTTTCCACCATAAGCCGCTCAATCCAATCCTTTTTAACAGCTTTTTTGTGGCAATTCTTCTTGTGCCGTTTTGCATTGCTACATTTGTAGTAATAGTGGATTCCATTGCGCCCGCGCCCGCTTTCCCCAACCATAAATGCGCCACAATTTCCGCAAAACAAGCGCGTTGTAAGGAGAAAGTCCACCGCACCTTTAGCCGCCGCAGGCGCTTTTTTATTGCGCTCCATACGCTTTTGTACGCGCTCAAAAATATCTTTCGGCACTATAGCAGGCACAGCACTGTCCATGTTAATGCCCATGTTGCTAAACTGGCCGACATATTTACGATTCTTCAGCATCGTGTGTAAACCATTCTTCGTAAATAATGCGCCACGTCTTCCCTTTCTTATGCCACGGGCATTTATGTCATCAATAATAGCTGTGCCATTTTCGCCATCGGCATAGCGTGTAAATATTTCAAGCACCACAGGGGCTGTGTCGGGGTCAATTTGATAATAACCGTCATTATCTATGCGATACCCATAGGCAAGCTGCCCGCCGTTGTATTTACCCTTTAGAGCATTTTCAGTCATGCCGCGCTTCACTTTTTCTGCCAGTTCGGCGCTGTAATACTCTGCCATACCCTCAAGCACAGCTTCAAGTATAATGCCGTCCGAGCCAACAGATATGTTTTCCTTGGCCGATACCACGCGGACACCATTATTTTTCAGTATCGCCTTATTTACGGCGGAATCTGTGCGGTTGCGCGAAAATCTGTCCAGCTTCCATACAAGCACAACCTCAAACTGGCGCTTGCTGCTGTCGCGCAGCATACGCTGAAACTCAGGGCGGTTATCTGTTTTGGCAGAAAACGCGCGGTCTATATACTCGCCAACAATGCTTAACCCGTGATAGTCGGCGTACTCCATGCACTCACGCAGTTGGCCTTCTATCGAGTTTTCTGTCTGATTGTCGGAAGAATATCTCGCGTAAATTACAGCGTTCATTATGGTCTTCCCTCACTCAACATCTGAACAAGAACATCTTTCAAGCGTGGGTTAATAGAGGAATTGGGGTCAAAACACATATCAACAAACTGGCGAATTTCTTCGTTACGTTCGGACACTTCGCGTAACACTTCTGGCTTGTAATCATATAGTTTACCGCGTGGGTTATCTGTGCGCCCATAAATATAGTCTAAAGACACATCAAAATAATCAGCGTACCAAACGAGCGTATCAGTAGGGGGAGTGCCTTGATTGTTCTCGTATCGGTTGACGCTCGCCTGTGTAGTACCTAATTTTGCAGCTATATCCTTTTGTAACAGTTTTGCTCCCTCGCGCAAAGAACGCAAGCGTCCACCAAGTTTTGCCATAGCGTATCTCTCCAAACTCTTCTTACTTGTTTAAGAATACACTATATTTAAGTTTTTGTAAACAGCAAAATCGGAATTGCTCGGATATACCCCTGCCACTATCCGTCCTCTGATATGGCGCTTATTCGGCTCTCAATATCTTCTATGGACGGCAACATATTTTCATATTTTTTGGGCAAATCCTTAATCAGCTTATATTCGCTAACTCCAATAGGCTTGTCAATGTCGCGCAACGAGTATTCCGCTATCATGCCGCGCTTATTTTTGCAGAGCAAAAGCCCAATGGTTGGATTATCCTGCTCAGATTTTATCAAATCGTCAACAGCAGAAATGTAGAAGTTTAGTTGCCCTGCATACTCTGGCTTAAAAGAACCTCTTTTTAGCTCTATCACGATATAACAGCGCAATTTAAGATGATAGAACAACATATCAATGTAAAAATCTTCATCTTCCACTTCTATATGATATTGGTTGCCAACAAATGCAAACCCTGTGCCAAGTTCAAGAAGAAGCTTTGTGATGTTCTTTACGAGTTCTGCTTCAATTTCGCGTTCAACCATACCCTCACGGTATTGAATAAAATCAAGCATGTAAGGGTCCTTCATCGTCTGCTCAGCAAGGTCGCTCTGTGGTGATGGCAAACGTTTTGCAAAATTACTCACCTTTTTTGTAAGCGCCTGTCGTTCGTATAAACCGTTTTCTATATGCTCTTTTAGCAAATCTACTGTCCAGCCCGCCTCTGCTATTTGTGCCGCATACCACAAATACGTTTCAACGTCCTTTACCTTATCTAAAAGTGCATTGCTATGCGTCCATGTTAATTGTGCAGTCAGCGACTGCACAATTTCAAGGTCTGGGAAAGTTTTAGCAAACTTGGCCATGTACTTAAGATTGCGAACAGAATACCCCTTTACATCGGGAAAATCCAGTTTTATGTCCCGAGCAAGATTTTCAACAAATTTGTTTCCCCATGTGCTTTTTTCGTTTACTGTTTTGCCAATATCCCAGTACAGCAGAAACAATTCGCTGTTTGCCGATAGCAATATACGGCGTTGTGCAGCCTTTATTCTTGCTTTAATATCATCCACAATGGCTAGATATTCATTACTATTTATAAGCATTCTTCACCTCTACGCAACTGCTAACATATACAAATTTACTTCCCATCACGCTTAATGCAATAGTAACTCAGAACCTCTTTGATTTTCTCATCATTAATCGCAATATCTTCATCGGAGAAGCTATTTTTTGCAATAATATGTTCTACCCTTATCCTTTGGGAGTTATCCAATGCGTTAAATTTTTTCCACCAAGTAGCAGTCATACTGCCTGTTTCTTCATCTATCGAGTCATACGGATTATCTCCGTTACGGTAATACTCCAGTCGTTTTTCCTTGTCGTATTTATATCGTTGGATAATCATGGCTTCAGGCATCCACAGAATTTTATGAAATTCTTCAAGATTCTTCCCGAAAGCCGCTTCAAAAAAAGTCTTGCCGCGACCTATTTTTCCATGCGTAGAATTGAGTACGGCCTGTATTGCTCTTATGAATTTTCTATTCCAGTGAGGCTTCCCAATATAATCACGGTTTCTAAAGTAATCAGGGTCATCAATTGGATGATACTTCATTGGAAAGGAATAGATTGAAATGCCTAAATCCTCACACAATTCAATGTTTAAGCGCATTCGCTCATAAAGCTCATCTGGATGGTCTTTGTAATTATAAAGAAGGTAGTTTGACAGATTGTGAATCTTATACTTTGCAGCCGTCCGAACCGCTTTTTGGTATACATCACGCATTTTCCAGTGATCAAACGCTATTCGTAGTGGACGAATGGCTATCTCTGCTATTTTCCCCATTCGTTCGGAACTTGCCAGTCTAGCATCTAACCCTTGGTTGAAGTCTATATACCGTACTCGACTAACTTGCTTAAAATGCTTTGCATATAATTTTTCTGCGATATCATGGAATGCAACAACATTTTCCTTGGTAGTAGTTTCAAAATAAAGCAAGCCAAGTTTTTCGCGTTTGCTATAAAACTTACCTTTTTCCTCTCCGGCTAGTCGAGATGTTATATCATCATAAAGACTCACTATCTTTCTCAAATAGGCACGGTCGTTATACACTTGCCGAGTGGAGCCAATGCCCAATCTAAACCCTTTGCACAAATTTCTATATGCTATCGCATATTCATTGTCTGGAAGGTATGTTGCTCCCTTTTCAAACCCACAGGCTTTTATCTCTTCAATAATGTTATCAAAACACTCAGATGCAAATACATTATTATCCATTAAAAGCAGGTCTTTTTTAGTACCAAAGCATTCATCAACTTTTTGGATTTTTGTTGCTATTTCAATATAATTGCAATAATTTGGCTCTAGCTTAGGCACGGAACAAAAAGGACAACGATTTACACAACCTCGAGTCATATAACCAAAATAAGCATTTTCAGTGGGATAGCGATAATCAATTTCCTCCAGAATGGAGTAGTCTAACGGCAATTCGTCAATAACGACATTGCCCTTTTTGTCCTTGTCATAAGCAAACGGTTTATCAAGTAATCCAACGTATGGGCGTATTCCGGTTTCTTTTTCAAAATAGTCTGGGACAAGACTTGCTGCTATCCCGCCGACATGGATATTCTCATTGGATTTGCATAATTTCTTTGCAAACTCGATTGTATCAATGGTCTCTTTCCAATAAAATGTAAATAGTGTGGTGATAGCAACCCTGTCAAATTTGGGGTAATCGCCATTCTTATACCTCACACGATATGTTGTCAACGTATCAAGCACATCTCTAAATGTGCATTGTTCTGTATCGCTTGATGAACACGAAAACTCCGCTATGGTTTCAAGCGGAGCGTGCTTACCAGTTTTTATATACTCTACCACTTTTGCAGAACCACGTTTTGCTATATAGCTGTAAATGGCTTGGTCAACAGCAGTATTTCTTGTCTTTATGGTTTCTAAACACTCTTCGCATAATAATTGGGCTACAAATACTTTCAAGTTGCCCTTGTAAAAACGAACATTATCTCCACGGCAACGATAATACGTTGCAATCTTCATTAAGCCCATCGGTGGATATTTGTTTTTGTAATTTGGTTCAAGCAGGAGGATTTTGCGCTGGCTCATTCAAGCTCTTCCTTTATTCGTTTTATCAGATTCTCAGAGGTTTTCTTATCGGTAGCTCTCTGAATAATTGTAAATACTTTATTCAGCGTTTCCGCTAAGAGCTTGCGTTCACTCTTTGAGGCTTGTGGGAACATTGTATCAACCAAAAACTTTTTCTTGGATTTTGGGGAAACAATTTCGTTATGAGGAACACTGGGTTTTGCTTCGCTAGTTGTCGGTTCTTTCTTATAACTGTCTAAAAAAACATTATTTGTAACTTGCTTTATTTCGCTACTTCGCCGTTCGACTATCTCAGCGGATATAATCGAACGTCCATTCTCGCTTTTTCTTGCAAGTTTCTTTTGGGCAAGCATTGCCTGCTCTGCTATTTTACTCAGTTCACTTTCTTCACGCGTCAACTCATCAGAAGACAAAAACTTACCTTCATCCTTTTTCTTTTGGAACTCGGTTGCACGGTCATTAAATGAAGACAGCTTTTTTATACTACTGTTTATATCAGAACCTTCATAATATATCTGATATAACGTGTTGTTAAAGTAGTCCTTAAGGGCATGTTCAAATACAATCCTAGTCGGATTTTCATTAAAATATGAGCGCTGTGAATTGGGGATTAACTCATGCGAAATGGCAAATATTTCACCAATAAAATAGTTATTACCTCTTCGGCTCGCTTCGCGCGTAAACATGTCCCGTAAGGCATCTTTTTCTCCAATTTGAATGTTTTCTTTGCGCAACCGTAGACCACGACTGATTTCTTCATCTTTTATAGCAGCCTTAAAACTGGTTTTACCAAACCACATCCACCCAAGTAAGTTGCCATTGTTATCTTCAAAATCGTGGCACTCTACACCATAGACATCATCTTGCCCATTACCTGTCTTGAGGTGAGTTTTATATTTCTTGAAAATTGGCGCGCCGTCTACCCTTATATCGTATTCGTCTATATTCACTCCAAGTTGTTTTGCATGTTCATATATTTCGGTGCGGTACATGAAGTTCGCTTGATACGGGACTGGTGCAACAAAAGAAAGATAATCAGATAGTTGTTCAATACTATTCTCGTCTCGTCCGCCAAACAATTCTTCATTCTCTTTGTTGACATCAATCAGTTCGACTTTGAAAAAATGCTCAGGGTCATCTTTGCTAACCGTACGGGTACGAAAACTGGTCATTGCGTTGATTACATCATTTGCAGAATGCTTTCTCACTTTTGTGTTAGCTTCATTTATCATTTCCCGCATTTTTAGGGCATCGCATTCTAATATGGAAACATCACTTTCACCATTCCATCGTGATGTGAATATCAATTTTCTACAATAGGCAAGCCCACAAAGGCGTCCGATTCCACGGAAGCCTTTGTCTTGTCCTACAATTTTGTCTGAGTCGGCAATGTTCAAGAGGGTACGCTGAAACTCGTCTGCCTTGATACCCGTGGCGTTATCTTCAATGGCAATATACCGTTTTTCGGGTTCTAACCAAATGTCAACTTTGCCTTCGCCCAAATCGGGGTATTTGCTACTGGTATTGCGAGGTTTCAGTATGCCTAACTGTTCAGCTTTGTCGATTTGGTCGCATGAGTTTTGAATATACTCACGATAAATAACCTTGGAATCTTGATACATCCCTGCGGTTAAAATCTCTATTATATTTGCGCCAAAAGAGTTTTCAGCCATAGTTTTTACCCCTACTTAAATTGTTTATATATAGGTTTTGGAAATTTTATCTTCAGAAGCGAGCGATAAACGGGGTTTTGTATCAAATACTCACCCGGTGCAAGCCTTGTAAGCATATTTCGATACGTGTCGGGCAGACTTTTATAATCGCCCGTAGACGTTTCAACAGAGTTCGTCCTACCATAAGCGTGTGTAGCACAGTTTCCCGTTACACGCTTATGAATTGCGGAGCGGAACTGCTCTGCCCCAAATAGAACCACACCAAGAGAACGCCCACGCTCAGTTACATCCAATATTTGCCGAAGTATAGGTGAACTTTTAGGAACATCACTGGATGCGTATTTGTTTAGTTCGTCAATAAAGATGACAATACGCGAGGGAGGGGCAACATCGCTTTCGTTATCATACTCACCAAGTTTTAGATTGTATATGGTTTTTACAGCATCACCAAAGACAAATGCTTGCTTGTCTTCTGGCAATTTGGCAATGTCAATTACATGTACTTCGTTTTTTCCAATACGTTTTAATTCATCAGCCAATCGGCATTCGTTTTGATTAGGCAAAACTCTATTGGCGAACATATCGTCATTCTTGACGGCCTTATTAACAATCCTTTTGAATTTGCGCCAACTTAAAACTGATATTTCACCTTTCGAGCCGCTTGAGCCCTTTTGTGAGTTTTCGCTTACTGTATCTAAAAACTCAGTCCATGTTTTTAGGCCGCCGAAATCGGAATCGCGCTCGTCAATGATTTTGCTGACAATAGACTCCATCGTTTGATTGGGGTCTTCAACATTTGCAAACATCATTTCAATGCTTTCTTTATCCTCTTCATAGACATACTTAAACTTTTTGAGTTTGCCACTTTCAAGGTAACTTGAAACATCATCACGCGTTAAATAGGTACTTTGCTTTGCAGATTTGCTATCATAATATGGGATGTAGTATTTTGCATTTTTGAATGGTGTTTGAGATAAGCTAATCGTTTTGTACTCATTGATTGTTTGCTCGTCCAAGTCATCGTTAGGTCTGTCTATAGCCATCAAATCGCGCCCTTTTACATTAAAAAGAACAAAAGCAACGCTGTCATCATCTTTTTTTGCAGAGTATGTGTCTTGGATGGATTTCATCAAGAACATAGCATAGGAAGTTTTAGCTGCCAACCCTGAAATACCTGAAATATTTAGATGAGCGCCTTCTGAACCAAGCAAAAATTTCGCGTTAAGATTTACTGGCAAGGTAACCTCATCTTGTGTTCCCTCATACATCTTAAGCGAACCACAGACAAGGGGATTTTCCACTTTATCCAAGCCTAATGCAAATGTTATCTCGTCAGAATTGGCAAGAAAAACTTTGGAATTATTATGTACAGGCGTATAGTCGCCATTCGTGTTGAAAGACACTTTTGCTCGCGCATAGTTCATTCCCACACGAAATGTGGGTTCGGGAATATCAACATCGCCAAAATCGCTAGAAATGAAGTTGGTGAGAAAACTCGTTGCATCTGTAATATGCGAGATACTTTCGATGACACCGAAAGTATTTGTACCATCCGCCCGCTCTACCTTAACGATGTCAAAGGCGTTCAGTTTGGTATCTGAGTTCGTCCAAAAATGGAATTCGTCTATAGTTGTTGGGGTCTTTTCTGTTGCAAGAACTTTTCCAATGAGTTTGTTCTTAGGCATTATGCGTTCCTCCCTAAAATAAGTGCAAAAAGCTCTCTGTGCTGAGATATTGTGATTTGACAAATCTTTCTGTAAGATAAATTGGGTAGATATGATTTGCCCACCGTGTATCTAGCCCATAGCAAGTAGGATTCCGCTCATTGATAAATAAAGCACTTAACCTATCTACAGTTTCTGTCTCCATTCCATTTTTCAATTCTTCTTCGCGCACAAGAATTTTTTCCACTTTTACTATACCGTCAAATGGCGTTCTAGTATATTTTTTATCCCTTAGCCTTACATACCAGACAGCAAAGGCAAGTGGTTCTTTATCACTTCCATAATACGCAACTGGAGTTCTTGAATATGGTGGCAACTCCGCAATAAAACCTGGGTTAGCCTTGCCTTTATCAAAACACGCTTCAGGATTAAATGACTTTGATAAGCCAATTACCCAATTATAGTTCTGCTTAAAAGTTTGAAAACTTTTATCATCATCTTTGTCGGATTTAGTAAGACGATATTCCAGTGAGCCATCCTTAACAAGATAATTGTCTTGATTGAGCTTTCCAGCACGAACAAGTTGTTTGACCATAATCTTTTCGCGCTCAATCATTGCATCTTGTATACGTGCAGTCCCACGGTCTTCAAACTTTCGTTCATCATACTTCACATCGTATGGAATCGGTGTAGAAAACTCCCAACCACACTTTTTGATTCTAGCTAGTTCCTTGCTTTCGTTTAGCTTAACAGACAATGCTTCAAAAAATCCACCCTTGCCACTCGCATCTGCAATACTTGGAATAGACAAAACAATTTCGCGTTTTAAGGCTTCATGTGCCATTTTTTTGTTCACGCGCTTGCAAATACCAACACCAACCTGCCCTGCTATAGTCGGGTAGATGACACTCCTAGTGCTTGTTTGATATGCCATATCATCAACTTTGTACACATGTCGTGAACCATCCAAAAAATACGTTAGCACTTGTTCCTCGCGGTCAGCTAATAATCGCGCTAACTTATCAAGAGATTTATAGCTAGTCGGCGGTTCAGTCTCGCCGCGTTTTTTCCATACAAACGTGTTATCTTCTGCTTCATTATACTCTAAAGAAGAGCGTTCCGAATCAAGGCTATATTTGTGTGCCTTATAGCTCTTGCCGCCAGTTTCCTCGGCAAGTATTTGAGTTATCTTTTTACGCTTACTATTACTATCAATCGCATCCATAGTAACGCCTTCCTTACAATCTTTCTATCCATCGCAAATGGCTCAATTTCCCAAACAATAACAGAATCAGTTTTTGTGGTGTCATTATAACCCATATTTCGAAGAAAATATACAGTGTTTTCATCTTTTTAATTGACAACCGTTGGAAAACCTTGTATCCTATTCTTAGCGGTAGCGTATTCATTGTCCATTCAGCTACCACAATGCGTAATATTCACCGATACATAGCACGTAACACCCCGGCGGTCGCTGCAACTGGGTGTTATGTTTGTTGTGTGTCGGTTTTGCATTTTCCGGCAACTTACAGAAAGGAGGTTCGCCACGCTGCACCTTGAAAACCGAATGACCGTCCATGTGGACTACAACCCCGGCAAAGTGCGCCAAGACCTGCAAGCGGCAGAAAGCGCACCAAGGGGTTGGATACGAGAAACCACCGCGCAGGGTAGGCCCTCAGGAACCCACAAGGGTAGAACGACAGAAAACGGTAATGAACCCACAGGAGGAGTGCGTCCGTTTCAAAAAATCGTGCGGGCAAAACGAGTGTCTACTGTCCTTGCCAGCATTGCTTTTTGTCCCCAAAAAGCGCCTTGTCAGGGCTGCGCCCTGAAACCCGCCGGAAAGGAGATGGCATGACTTATCGAACCCACGAAATTAAGGTGAGGTTTAGCGACAAGGAGTTTGAAACGCTAAACAAAAATGTCGCCAAGACGAGGATGTCGAGAGAGGGTTATATACGCACAATCCTAAATCGCAAAAGACCCGTGGAAATCCCACCGGCAGATTATTGGTCGCTTGTCCGCGAGGTGCGGGTGCTGGGCAACAATCTTCACCAAATCGCTTACAAAGCCAATGCACTGGGACTGCTCGATGTTCCGCTGTTCCGTCATCACGCAGAGCACATCACCGCAGTAGCGGACAAACTTACCGCTGTGTGCTTGCCGCGTGAGGACAAGGGCTGAATTGACTTTAATAATTGAAAGCAGGTGATAAATGCTATAAACAAGCAAAAAAACGCACGTTGACAACTGAATATGGAGGACAACCGCCGGTGGCAGAAAAGAAACAGGAAACGGTTACCCACGATTTTGAACCCTCTAAGCAAGATATACAATCCTTTGCCCGATGCCTTTTCCCCATGATAAAGGCTTATTATGACAGCGAAGAAGGGCAAAGAGAGTTTGCCGAGTGGAAAGCACGGCAATCACAAGGGGCGGCACAAGACAAATCGTGAGCGCATCCACCGAAGCGAGCTAAGAAGCCGCTTCGGTTACATATACGTCATAACGGTCATTTGCTTTCATCCATATTTTCATGTGAACTTTGCATATCAGCCAACACCACAGGCTCTTGAGACTCCATAAACTGCTTTTCTGTATCAAGGTGGGCGCTTTCAAGAATCCTCATTGCCTTTGTTTGCGCTTTGAAAAGCTGATAATACATGGATTTATAGTCGGGCATAAAATCACCTCAGTAATTTTGTCCTGTTGAATAGTGTTTACCACTACAAGCCTTATTATAGCTTAAAATGGTGGTGTGGTAAATAGTCTTCAACAACAAAAATGAGGCCGAACAATGTTTAAGATAAAAGCGCCCGATGGCACGAATAATATTTGCGGAAAGAATTTGAAGCGTTTGCGCGGAGAGCAAAATCCGCCGCTTTCTCAACGAGGGTTGGCAAAGCAGCTACAACTAAAAGGCTATGATGTGGACAATCACTTTATACGCCGAGTGGAAACAGGGGAACGCTTTGTAACGGATATTGAGCTTACTATGCTTTCGGAGGTGTTATGCGTTTCGTTGGCCGATTTGATTGCGCAACCCCGCTAAACAAAATCATCAAATATAACAACAAATCCGAACACATCCCCAAAGAACACGGGGCGGTTCGGATTTGTTTTGTTTGGTGGGCCTTCGGGGACTCGAACCCAGGACCGTCCGGTTATGAGGTCAATAAC
>DBDH01000036.1:19886-40943 GCA_002293455.1 Treponema sp. UBA937 | reverse complement strand
AGTTTTGCAACAAGCTCATATGTCAAACAATTTTTTTTACTGTTAAATGATTGACAGAGTCGAAACAGACTTTATAATCACATTATTATTTCGGTGAACGCCTCCACAAAGGAGAAGATTTTTGACGGATTTTACGAAAGGGAGTATCACAAAGCAGCTTTTGCTGTTTTCGATGCCGATGCTCATAGGTAATTTGTTTCAGCAGATATACAGTATGGTGGACGCCATGGTGGTGGGGCGCTATGTAAGCGGCAGCGCCCTGGCTGCCGTTGGGGTGGCGATGAATGTATCAAATTTCTTGCTTGCCGTGCTCATTGGTCTTACCACCGGAACCTCTGTGCTTATATCGCAGTTTTATGGGGCAAAGAAGTATACACAGGTAACACGCACAGTATCGACCAGTATCATTTTTCTGACGGCATTGTCTTTATGTATCACTATTTTCGGCATTCTTCTTGCCCCATGGCTGATGCGTTTGTTAAATGCAACACCAGATACGATGGATGACGCAGTACTTTATTTGCGTGTGATTATGGCCGGAATGATCTTTACGGTCTTTTTTAATATGTACACCGCCTATCTGCGCGCGTTAGGCAATTCCCATGGTCCGTTATATATTTTGATATTCTGCACATTGTTAAACATCGCGTTGGATTTGTTCTTCGTGCTGTTTTTCCGCATGGGGGTTTTCGGCGTGGCGCTTGCAACGGTAATCGCGCAAGGCTGTTCGGCTTTGTTCTGTTTTCTTTACACGAAAAAGCAGGCACCGATGTTGAATGTTTCAAAGCTGTGCTTCGATTCGTCATTGATGCGTTTGATGTTATCATACGGGTTCCCGGCGGCAATTCAGCTTTCACTGGTATCTCTGGCTCAGCTTACCATCACACGCCTCATCAATTCCTTTGGCACGGCTGCCATGGCAGGCATCACTGCCGCATCGAAAATCGACCAGATGGCCATTTTACCGGTGAGTAATTTTGCCATGGCTCTGTCAACTTTTGTGGGGCAGAATATCGGTGCTTCCCAGGAAGGCCGCGCGCGCAAAGGTCTTCGTTCAGCGCTTATTTTTATGCTTTTACTTTCGGCGCTGATATCCGGAATCTTGCTTTTTCTTGCCCCTCATCTGGTTACTTTTTTCCTGGGAAAAGGAAACTCTGATACATCAAACATTATTCTTGTGGGGACAAATTATTTAAACATAATCGTACGTTTTTATTTTTTATTTGCTGTTTTGTTTGCGTTTAACGGTTTTTTTCGGGGCGCCGGCGACGCGGTCATGGCAATGGCGTTCCCGGTGAGCAGTCTGGCCATTCGTACAGGCGCGGCCTATGTGCTGGTGTATTTTGCCGGCATGGGTCCGGAGGCTCTCGCATGGAGTATTCCCATAGGCTGGGGACTTACCGGCATGGGGAGCGGTATATACTACAAATTAAACAAGTGGCAAGGGAAAGGCATTATCAGAAAGTTACACTGATCCCGCGTGAGGGATCGAAGCGGAAAGCCCGGAAGCTATGTTCCTTAGGGAACATAGCCGAGGACTTGCAGCGGAGAGCCCGACCCGGCCACCTGGCCGGGGCACGCCCTTGGTAGAACGTATTACATCAATACTATTATTATGGCAGCATGTCTTCAAGAGAGCGGATATAACGATCCGCGCCGGGGAGAAGTTCCGGAGTGCCGACCGCTATTGCCGTCATTCCGCCCGCTTTTGCAGCTTCAATGCCCGCAAGAGAATCCTCAAAAACCATACATTGTTTGGGAGCCAGGGACAATGCCGCGGCTCCTTTGAGAAATACTTCCGGGTCCGGCTTTGCTTTGCTTACCGAATTGCCGTCTATTACCGCGTCAAAAAAACCGGAGATATTGAGCTTTTCAAGAATGAGGGGGGCATTTTTGCTTGCCGATCCAAGAGCGATACTGAGCTTCTGTTCCCGAAGATATTCAAGATACGCCTTGGTACCGGGGAGCAGCGCGGCATCATCGAGGGTGTGCAAGTATTCGACATACCATTCATTTTTTTTTGCTGCCGCCGCTTCCATTTCAACGAGGTTCATTGTCCGGTTTCCCACTTCAAGCAGTATCTCCAGAGAACGCATTCGGCTTACGCCTTTGAGCCGTTCGTTATCGGATTCGGAAAAATCAAAACCGAGTTCATGTGCCAGCCGCTTCCAGGCGAGATAATGATATTTTGCTGTATCAACTAACACGCCATCAAGATCAAAAAGAGCGCCTATTATTTCATGCATAGAGAATATCCATCCTTTGTTACTGTAACTTCTATATGTTCTCCGTTATATACAACAGAGAAAACAACCCGCTTCCATTTCTCCGGCAGCCGCGGTTTACAGCTTATCTTTCCATCATTCATTGAAAAACCGCAGAAGCCCTGTACGGCCGTCATCCACGCGCCGCCGTTCGCGGCAGGATGGGTTCCTCCGATATAGATGCCTCCGGCAAACTGTTTCGATGTGCCGGTTATATCTATCTCCGCTGTTTTAATGAAAAACGGGTAAGCCCATTCACTGTTTCCGGACGCACAGGAGAGCTGCGCGTACATGCAATTACTGAGACTTGAGCCGTGTTCGGTACGAGGTTCGTAGTACGCAAGGTTTGCCCGCTTTATCTCGTCAGAATATTCGTTTCCAAACAGGACAAGCATCAGAACAACATCAGCCTGTTTTATGATCTGTGTGTTTCCGGCAACACCATTTGCGCCGCCCCAGTATTCACGCGGATCACAAAGGCGGGACTTCACCGTGTCAAGGGAACAGTCTTCGAGTTTAAAGTAATGATCAAATTGTTCTATCACATTGCCGCTGTCCGGCTGGGGAAGATAAAACTTTTTCATCACTTCATGCATGAACGCCATATCCGTGTCGAAGGAAAGTTCGGCAAATAATTTTTCGATAAAACCGCCGTCTTGTTTTTTCAGCAAATCAACACAGGTCTGTACTGTTTCAAACACGGAAAAAACAATCCTGTTGGTGAAGGCGTTGTTATTCACCCGTTCATGATATTCATCCGGCCCGGTAACATCGAGCAGTTCGTAGCGGTCATGTTCGGGAGAATAATAGAGATACGAAAGGAAAAAACGCGCGCATTCAAGAATCACTTCCATTGCGCCTTCTTTCAGTATTTCTGTATCACCTGTAACATTGATATATGTTCTGATTGCGTGTACAATGTCCGCGCTTATGTGTATTTGTTTATCCCGGAAATAAGTACGCACAGGACGTCCGGTAAATACATCGGTAACGTTAAAAAGGCTGCACGCGTCATCACCGCTCTCCTGACTTTCCCAGGCATAAAACGCTCCCCGGTATCCGTATTCGGACGCTTTCCGCTTTGCCCCTGGGAGTGTATGTATTCTATAACGTATAAAACGAGCAACAAGATCAGGTTCCGTGCAAAGAAAATAGGGAGAGATAAACATCTCGGTGTCCCAGAAAACGGCGCCCTTGTAGGTTTGCCCCGAAAGTCCCCTTGCAGGAACGGAGAGAGATTTCGCGTGACGAGGCGCGATACTATGCAGATGATAGAGACTATACCGAAGAGCATGTTGGGCGTAATCATCGCCTTCAATGATGACATCACCTTTCAGCCATATTTCGTCCCACTTCTTCCGGTGTCCGGACAGAATAGATTCCCATCCTTCCGCCAACGAAGAGAGGGCTGTTTCACGTGCCTTTACTCCGCAATCCTCCGCGGTGTCAGCGCCGGAATAAACCGCTCCGTATACAAAAAAATCAAAACGTTTATCCTTATCGGCTTTTATCGTGTACACATGAAAAGCGCCTTCGCCGGATACTTCCGTTCCGCACACAACATCACCTGCAACGTCAACAGTGCAGGCAACAGAAAGCGGCACAGCTTTTTCAAGCGTGTCTGCGTCAAGGACAAGAAGTCCGTTCTTCTCATCTTTGTCCAGCCGGAAATTACCGAGGTGCGGACCATTCAAATCATGAACGGCACAATTGATTCCCTGTTTCAGTGTGATGGTCACAGGAGCATCGGCGGATATAGCATATTTCATACAGAGCCGATGCACATTACATATATCGGTAATGCGCTCGGCGTGCAGAGTAACAGAAACGCCGTCAACAGTCCATGAGGTCTCCCGCGAATATATGCCGTAACGGAAATCCAGGGTCTGTTCATGGGACAGCACATTTTCACCGGAGGCCATCAACGGTTCATCCCGGACAAAGAGTTTTGCATAAAGGCAGTCAGGAGCGTTCACCGGTTCACGCCACAAATCCCCTTGCCGGTCGTATAAGCCGCTGACAATAACGGCGGGCATCCATGATGGTTCGGCTTCGCTCACGGTGCCGCGGTAACCGAGATACCCGTTTCCCGTCATAAGCCTGTTTCCGTTCTGGAGCATATCCTCTTCCGACACGCCGTTATCGGAAATCAGCCAGTTTCTCAAGCGGTACATTCACTTGTTCCTTTCCGTTCTTCAGGAAGGGGGAGCGACAGTTCGCCGGAACCAAGATCATACAAAGTACCGTACACCATTACGGGCAGTTTTTTTCCCCCGGAATTCGCGGCACAGAAACGGACTGTGTCGCTGCTTACTGTTACACGGATTCCGGAACCACGGTATTTGATCCTGAATTCATAGCCCTGCCATTCCCGCGGGAGAGAGGGATTAAAGACAAGGGTCTCGCCGTCGCTCCGCATACCGCCAAAGCCGTATACGATATTGACCCATGCCGCCGCGATACTTGTCGTGTGTAACCCTTCCGTCGTATTCCGGTTATAGTTGTCCAGGTCCATCCGTGTCGCAAAACCAAAGAAGCGGAAAGCCTCCGCGTGTTTCCCCAGTTCCGAAGCGAATATCGAATGGATCGACGGAGAAAGCGAAGATTCATGAATTGTGTTCGGTTCATAGAATTCATAGTTTTTCAGTTTTACATCCCGTGAATAATCGAGATTGTACAGGAAGAGGAACATGAGAACATCGGGCTGCTTTATCATATCCGTGCGGTAAATCCGGTCATAAGACCAATGGTAATACAAGGGGAAATCGGTTACCGGTATTTTGTTCACGTCAATATGGGGAAGACCGAAATATCCTTCATGCTGTTCAAACAGCTTTGTATCATCATCATACAGAATGATCATCTTTTCGGCACAGTTCTTGAAGGTGTTCCGCTCCGAATCGTCAAGTCCTGTTTTCGCAATCAGGGCATTGAAATTTTCGGGAGAATCTTCCCGCATCTGTGAAAGAACCGATTCCGTATACTCAAACGTTTTTTTTGCGAGCAAGTTTGTGTAACAGTTGTTGTTTACCATCATGTGGAATTCATCCGGCCCCATGACCGCGTAAAATCCAAACCCTGTTTCATTCCGGTTCCAGGAACCCCGCGACACAAGGAAGCGGCTTATCTCTACAAGCATCTCCGCGCCGTGATTGTAAAGAAAATCGGTATCGCCGCTTATCTTCACGTAGTGCGCAATACCGTAGGCAACCGCGGTACTCGGCTGGAACTGGAGGCTCGCGTGCTGCCAAAGATCGCACGCTTCTTCACCGTTAAGCGTTGCAACAGGGTAGCACGCGCCGCGGCAGTCAAGCTGCTTTGCGCGGTCTTTTGCTTCCGGCAAAGTGGTGTACCGGAACTCAAGAAGATTGCGCGCGGCTTTCAAATTTGAAAAAAGATAAAACGGCAGGCAATACGTTTCGGTATCCCAAAAAGCATGACCGTTATATGCTTCACCAGTAAGCCCCTTCGCGCCGATATTGTTCGCCGGGTCAAACCCGTGATAGGTCTGCTGCATCTGGAAAATACAGAATCGTATCCCCTGCTGGTTTTTGTCGTCTCCTTCTATGCGTATATCAAATTCATCCCACACCTTACGCCAGTACTTGCGCTGAACCGCAAGCGCGTCGTCAAGGCTGAACTCGGCACCATCCGCAAGTTTTTTAAGTCCCTGTGTCCACAGAGGTTCATCGGGAGCGTGTTTTTGCTTGTCCGCAATATTGATAATCTTTTTTTCAATCCACGCTTCCTCTCTCGGGTTCAACGGAAATGTTATATTAAAACCAACGCCCAGCTCTGTATCGACCAATTCCGATTCGGCTCCGCTGCTTGATTTCCAGACAAACCCGGAGAAAATCTGCTGCCCGGTTGTCTTCGTTGCGGACTGCACAGCAGCGCTGTTTTCAGACCACTCCTTCTTACGGAGCTTCCAGAAATTCTTTTTACGGCCCCCATGAACCGTGTTAAAGCTGTTTTCAAGGCGTACCGTAATCGCAGACGCCTTCCCTGTCACAGAAAAAGAAATTCTCTGATAACCTTCTTCGGGCTGTTCCATATTGAGAAAACGCAGGAAGCGGAGATGAACAACAATGCCGCTTTCAGTCGTCCAATCGAAACTGCGAACCAGCGTTCCGGCACGCATATCGAGAATCCTTTTAAAATTGGAAATACACGATGTTCCCATATCAAGATATTCGCTGCCAATGCTGATCTTTGCGGAAAGCCAGTCAACAGCATTCACCATGAAATGGGTCTTTGTTACAATCCCCTTGTAAGCCGTGTTGTTAAGATGCGCCTCTTCGTATATGCCGTTAAAATAACTGCCCTGCAAAGATTCGGCACTGATGCCCTCTTCCGCGTAACCGCGGACCCCCATATATTCGTTACCCAAAGAAAAGACAGATTCCGAAACTAAGTTATGATCAGGATGCCATCCGTCTTCAATTATTTTCCATGGATCACATTGCAGATACACATCCGCACTTTTTGCCATTGCACACACCTCCAGCACAATTCCCCTGTGGGAAAATCAATTTTAATTTTTGAGAAAAACAACATACCCCGCCGCAGAGCAACAGGGTATGTTGGTTCTGCTTTGGTGGTTGTATTCAGAGGTAATTAAACCCTTCAACACGAATGAAGAACCCCGACAGCTGCGCTTTCGGGGTTATGAACCACAATTACATTGCATTACATTACAATAAAAACCGCCGAATCTCCTACCCTTTTATACCGGACTGAATAGTAACCTGGGTAATCTGCCTCTGGAAAATCGAGAACAGTATTATCGGCGGAATAATGGCAAACACGATTCCCCTGAGTATCTCCACATCATTTGCACGGCTTCCCCTGAACTGGAACAATCTGACCATAACGGTCTCCAGTCCTGAGTTTTTCAGCGTAAGATACGGAAGCAGGAAATCGGACCACGCCGCGTTTATCGCATACATGACCACTACCATAATGATCGCCTTACTCAAAGGTACGGCAATTCTTCTGAAAATAGTAAAGTCCGTACAGCCGTCAATTTTGGCTGCTTCAATAAGCGACTGCGGAAGGGTATCAAAAAAGTTTTTAAATAGAATGACATAAAACGCATTCGCCCCGATGCTCAGCCACAAAGGAATAAACGAACCGCTCAGATGCAGTCTTGTAATATTCATAAAAAGCGGGACAATACTTGTCGTCGCCGGAATAAGCAAGCCCCACATGACAAGCGCATACACGATATTTGATCCGGCGGGTTTTACTTTGGACAGCACATAACCCAAGAGTCCGTTAAAAAAAACCGCGCAGAAGACACTGCCTGCCACAGAAATTAATGAATTGCGGTAATACCGCAAAAATCGTAAATCACTCCAGGTTTCCGCGTAATTGGCGAAATTGAAGCGCCTCGGCATGATATTTGTATCTCTCGTGAACTCCCTTAGATCCTTAAACCCCGAAAGGAAGACCCAAAGGACCGGAGCTATGCTCACGATCACAATAATAATTCCGACAATAAAAACGAGCCAATATAGTATTCGGACATGGAAATGCTTTAGATCAAAGTCACGGATAATTCCATTGTATGAACCGATCTTTGTTTTAGCTTTCAATACTCTCCTCCTGGAACATGTTTGTTTAATAATCCTTTTCTTTGTTCACTTTGAAATAAACCAAAGATAGAACAACGAGAATGACACAGACAATAACCGAAACAGCGGCGGCCTTGGGATAATCAAATCTTTCAAAGGCAAATTTGTACACCAGCTGCATCATAGAAACGGAGGCGTTATTCGGTCCTCCATTGGTCATCACCAAGGGTTCGTAGAGTATCTGAAACACTGCGATAATCTGAAGTACCAACAAGGTCCGGGCAAGATTAAAAATATTCGGAAGGGTTATATGCCTGATTCTATGCCATATCCCCGCACCGTCAATAATAGCGGCCTCGTACAATTCGGGATCGATTCCCTGAAGGCCGGCAATATAGATTAAAGTCGTTGCCCCCGCGCCCCTCCATGTAAGGGCTATGACAATCAACGGAATGGTCCATGAAGGATTCGTAAGCCAAGGCTGCGCTCCAATGCCCAAATGTCCGAGCAGTACATTGAGTACGCCGGTATTTCCCGGCCTGAAAATAAATCCCCACATAAGCACCATTGCCATACCAGGGACAATGTTGGGAAGATAAACGCTCATCTTGAATAATGATTTCCCCTTGCGTATCTCATTGATAATAATCGCAAGAATAATCGGAACAAGAAACCCTATAACAAGAGACCATAACGTGTACTTAAATGTATTGATTAATGCCGGAGTGAAATCGGGATGCCGAAACACATCAACATAATTCTTGATTCCAACATATTGTATTAAGGTCATCCCCTGAGCCCGAAACAGCGATAGATGCACGCTTTCAAGCAGCGGTTCCCATACAAAAAAAGCAAAGAGTATCACACTGGGAAGCATGATAAGCCACCCGGATATATTCTTCCTGATATATAAATCAGAACTTTTTTTACGCTTCCGATTTATCACAGTCTGTCCTACAGCCATATATTTCCTCCAATACCGCGGCGGTTGAGGCGCCAAAACAATCGGACCCTTCGACAGACTCAGGGCCCGGTTGTTTCCTTACATTATAAAGCTGCCTGAGTATCAAGGAGCTGCTGGAAATTGCGCTGTGCTACATCGAGGAGAGCTTTTACATTCGCGTTCCTGTCAGTAATAACAGCCTGGAGAACTTTGGTCAGCTCCGCGTACAAATCCTGAGCGAGCATCGGTTCTTCGGCACGGAGGTTTGTTGCTTCCGCAACCATTGCGTAGTAATCGTTGTAGAGGCGCATATCAACATTTGAAAACTCGTTGACGGCATCCATCTGCGCTTTCAAATAAGCGGGATCGGTCCATGCGGGGAAGGGAGGGAGAACAGGAACGCCTTCGTTGCGTCTCATCGCGGCGTCCGCTCTCAGTCCCGCTACGGTGCTGTCATTAACTACCGGAGCGCGGCCCATGATTTCAAGATAGTGAAGCGCGGCCATTACTTCTTCGGAAGTAGCATTGGGAGCAAACATATACGGAGTTCCGCCCATAAGGGAATACTGTCCTCTGGGACCTGCCGGAATCGGGACCAGGGCAAGGTCAGTTACAGGAAGACCGTTTGCCATAGTAGGCTGGTTAACCGCGTCCTGGGCGGCGATGTACATTGCCGCGGTTCCCGTACCGATAGCACGGAATCCGGTTCCCCAATCTTCGTTGGTCGGGTCGGGGGTCAGTACGTCATATTCCCACTTGAGGGATTTTACGTATTCCATTGCCGCGACCACTTCGGGAGAATTGACCTGAGCAATCCATCTTCCGTTTCTGTAGACTTCAAACTGCGCGCCGAATCCCCAGGCAATATTGGAAAAATGCCATCCGCCGGCGTTATCACGCGCCAACAGACACAGTCCTGCCATACCGGTTTTATCTTTGATGATCTTTGCCGTCTGAGCCAGCTCCGCCCATGTTTTGGGATACAGCGGAATACCGTTGCGGTCAACAAGTCCCGCTTCACGGAAGAGTTCCACATTCAGCATAAGTCCCAGAGAATAGCCGTCACGGGGAACACCGTAAATCTTTCCGTCTCTGGAGAGCAAAGTCTTAATGGATTCGTTCATTTTGGTATCCCAGCCGAGGGATTGCAGTTCCGCGGTAATATCCTTCGCGAATCCGTTGTCGATAAGTTTCTGGGGTTCCGTAAACCAGCTTTCGTAGATAGTCGGGAGCTGTCCGGATTCAACAAGAGGAACAAAAGTATCCACCGCGTAGCGGTACTGAGCAGGCTGCACTTCCACGTTGGGATAGAGGGCGTTGAATTCTTTTACAAACTCCTCGTGCATCCTGATCTCTCCGGGAAGGGTATCTTCAGGCCATATACCCAATTTCAACACTGCCTTTCCGCCAGTCCGCCCATCGCCGGAACCGCCCGCAAAAACAAACGAAACAATACAAAATGTCATACATAATATTGTAATAATCTTTTTCATGTTATATCCTCCTTAAAGAATAACGTTTACAAAAACGTTTTTAGAAACGTATTTCCGCAGTGGCGCGGATATAGCCCCAATGATATTGAGTTTGCTGGATAATGCTTCCACTGTGCCAGCCGATACCGAAGGTAGTATTGGAGATAGCATTTTCCAGTTTTACGCCGATATCAAGTTTCATGTCGTTGATTCTGTCATCGCCGCCGGTTCCAGGCAGGTTGTCATAACAGATGATTGCCCAAGGGATGAATGCTCCGGGGATGCCCATGAAACCAGGCAGTGTATAGTCAACATAAACCGTTGCCATTAACTGTGCCTTGTCTTCGCCGATATTGATGAAGTCCACAATTGCTTCCGCACCGAGACCAAAGAACATCCCGTCATCACCTTTTGGTTCAAAGAGAGTAAATTTTATGGAATGTTTTGGGTCAACACTTGTATCAGTATAATCAAAGATTTTATAAGCCAGCGCCATTCCAGGCCATACACGCCCATCAGAATCGCGGAGATAGTCAGTTAACCAACCGCCTTGTCCAGGCCAGCGCATTACAGCACCAACCGACGCCTCATACATGGTGTTTTCCGTACCGCCATTATTTTTAAGCGATGTCCCAAAGTCCAAGCCAACATAAGGCTGAACAGAAACATCTTCGTTAAGAAAAATTTCGTAGCCGATTTTGGTACCTGCCATAATATCGTCAGGATTCTTGTCCAGGCCGTACATAGTTTTTCCCGCCGCAGAAGCAAAAATCTTTAAGCCGGGAAGTGCTGACGGATTAAACACAGAGTCAATACCAACAGCAAGACCATTCATATTATCTTTTGTGATGGTACTGTCATCAAAAGCCTTTTCCGTAGCGAGCTTTAGGTTAATGCCAAAAGTCTCTCTGTTGTACATGACAGCGATAAGATGCCCTTGATTGTACTTTGCGCCGCCCATAGCAAAATCGTCGCCGCTGCCCGGATTGCCCATGCCGTCCTGCTGGAACTGGTTTACAACACTGTTGGTGCTGGTTGTAGTTCCCGCTCCATCGGTGAGTTCTTCTCCCATAGAAATAAGCGGTTTCATACTGCTAATGGGTTTATCGCGTACAACATCTACCATTGAATCGAGGTATGCCCAAGACAGTTTGATACCATCATTTACGAACTGCAGCCCTTTATTCCACGGGGAAAGAAACGGTTCGTTCCCGCCCGCGTTTAGCTGAATAAGCCAGGGACCTTTTACAATACCCGCGACAAATTCGCCTGTTTGATAGCGGTTTGTTCCTATAGCCCCAGGCGCGTTATAAGCATCACCGCCTTGATTCGGGGTATTCCCGCCCGATTTTACCAAATCGAGATGAAACAGGGTGAAGTCAATAAACCCAACCGCATCATCGGAATTTACTCTGTTTGATGCTTTTTGATACGGCACAAGATTAAGCACCAAGGCAAAACGTGTAAGTTCGTTTTTAAGTCCAAAGCGGTAGGGATTATCAAGGTCTATCCCAAAGGAGGTACGGGACACTATATCAAAACGCCCGCCTGATCCAGTCGCAATCTCCCCCGCAAACAGCGCGGAAGAAACAAGAGCAATACCTATGATTGCCAATAGTATCTTTTTCAAAATCCATTCCTCCTAAGTTGGTTAATCTTCAAAATCAGCGTAAATAACTTTGGTACCATCAGCTTTGATAAAACCAATATCATCAAGCTGTAAAGTATATGTACCATTGGCGTTTTCACCGCGCCCAATAAGAAACATGTATCTTGTTATTTCCTTTTTTACTACGTTCCAATCCATAGAGGCGGGGGTATTCCAACCATTAACAACAATATCAGCAACTTTCCATTCCCACGTAAACTCTTGCCATCCCTCTGTTTCTCTGCCGGATAAATTAATATTTCTGCCTATCGTTGCCGTTGCTTTACCTGTATAAGTGCTTGGTTCTACCGGATTAGTACCGGGTGCTCCAAGAGTGGGATTGCCTTTCCTTTGCGATAAAAAGAACTCAAAGGGAAAGCCAGCGCTGTCATATTTTGCCTTGAAACAAATTCCTGTATAATCGGTAACATCTATCGATTCATCAAAATTGCCATAAAATTCAATTTGGATACCATCAGACGTTAGATTTTCTATAAAATTTAGAGACACCTCAAGGTATTTATTTTCATCATCATCTTCTTTCTCAGCCGTTTTAATTGTATTCACAGGGGCTAGATTATTTGCCAATGGGAAAGCTTTCCAGTCGCCAAGTTTTATCTGGTCACCACCAGCAGGATCCTCAGGAATAGTGATATTAGCATCATTGCAAGCTATAACAGATAACGCTAACAACACTACTAACAGTACTTCCAATATTGAAGCTTTCTTTTTCATAATAGCTTCCTCCTTAAAAAATTACTTTTCTGTACACTCGCGCGGTGCGGCCAGTACACTTCATAACGGATTTGTTCATGATACCATAGCGTACTAAGCTAACTTAGTACGCTACGTTTTTTTGGTGACTGAATCTAGTAACTAAAACATTGCTGCTGTAAGCGCTAACGTTACCTTTGTTTCAGAAGAATCAGCGGTATATTGGATATTGTCTGTAAAAGCCTGAACAGGCATAGTCAGAGATTTACCTGCTGCCGGATTCCAATTAATAGGATCAGGCCCATTACCGCCGTTTAAAGCAGCGAGAATTACAGAAAGCTCTTCTTCACCTTCCCAGTCTTCTGCAGAAACATCATATCCGCCAACATACATCTCATTTATTTTGGGGAAAATAGTATATCTCGTAGCGCCTTCGACTTTGGGAAATCTAACCACAGCATCCGCGAATTTTCCGGAAGCACCCAAATCTACCGAGGCATCCGGCGCACCGATTTTTTTAATCTCGAAAACTTGAGACCATAGGATATCGGAATCAACAGTGTCGAATCCAACATTATTTTTATAGGAAGAACGCACACCAAACTGGAAGTTTCCTGCAACTTTGAATTGATCAGCTTTGAAATAAGACCATTTATCAACGTCAAGTGACATATTGGGATCTGCACCATCCCAGTTGTATCCGTTGGGTTCAATACTGTAATGATTGGGGGTATCTATAACATCGTAATAACTGTTTTTTCCTTCTTGTTTGATATATACGACATAATCTAAATCCGGTCCAACACTAAGCCAATTTAAAATGAAGCCAGCTTTCATAGGCGTGTAAGGAGCATCATAGCCCCTAGCCAGACTTGCATTAATCGGTACTGAGGGGGCTTTGTTTTTATTAATACCAACATTACCACCAACATCACCTGAGATTTTCTGTACGCCGTTCTCACAAGCGACAAATGTAAGCACGGTTAACACAACCAACAATGCTCCTAAAATTGCTGCAATCTTTTTCATATTGCGGCCTCCTAAAAATGTTTTATTTATTCACACCCGTCCCCGCGCATACGTGCAGAGCGGATGGAAAAAACCATTACAGCTCTCCACATTTTTAACTAAGTATTTTTACATTGGACATTGTTTATTCTTACTTCTTCCATTCCTCAAGCGGAGTCCGCAAATCATCGTGATTGTAAGGAAAACCAGGATTCCACTCTTTTTGTTTATCCTGAAGATATTCCAGTGCCGTGTATCCGCGTTCTTTGGTCGGCTCGATGATGGTTCCTTCGCCATAATCGTTCCATGTTGCAATCTGAATAATATTGGGATATGCCCTTTCCGCCGCAGTAAAGGTCAGCTCAAAAGTTCTTCCCTCCGCATAATCAAGATTGCCGTAACTTGCCCCGCCCTGATCTTCATAAATGTCATCAAATGCGGGAAAAGCAGTTGCCACAAGGAATGAGTTATTTTTGTTCTTTGTGTTGTTGTAAAACGAATTTAAATATTGAACCAATCTCGAAATCGAAAGTTCGCCTTTATTACCGGCTGGTCCTTCCGAAGCCCACATTGGCGGCCAGTTATAGGTACTTTCTGCCCAACTTGTTTTGTTATCAAGATCCACAAAGTATGGCCGTGGATTCGTTACGCTAAACACCTCATTCCATTGAGATGTACTGTAATGCTGGGGACCAAAACACATCACCACAGGGCGGCCGTCATGTTTGACATAAGCGTCATTGGTGAACCAGTTATTTTGCATCCACAAGAACGTTTCCTTGCCTATCTGTTCCGGTGTTTTCCCTGTCCGTTCGGCGATCGGCGGAACCGTTTGATCCTCGTAACAGATAACAAATTTCAAGCCTTCGCGTTTAAGAACCTCTATCATTGCAAGGGTAGATTCATGAATAACGCCGTAATCATTTACGGTATGTATGCCGTACCAGTCAAAAATAACACCGTCGATTCCCGCATACTTCATCAGTTTCACCTGATACTCAAGAATTTTTTCATCGCGGGAATCGTAAGGTCCCGTAAGCGGCATCTGATGAGACGCTATCTGATTCGGAGGACTGAAATGCCCCCACCCTGTCCAATGACCGCCATATCCTGCAACAGGCGGCGCTTCATACCAGGGCATGTAATGAACCAGTACCAGAGGTTCTTTATTCTTCCGCACCATAGGAACGGCAATATTCAGACGTTTGTACGCGTCTTGAAATATTTTTTCGTGACCGGTGATCACATCGGGATCAGGGTCTGGATTAAGATCATCGCCCGGCAGAGCCGAAAAACAACCCGCTAACAAGGAGCACATAAAAATGAGTAATAAGCAAAGAAGATATTTTGTTCTGTTCATGGCGCTTTTCTCTTTCAACATTGTTACCTGCTCCTTATCCTTGTTCTTTGTATTTTTTCCGCAAACTGTCTATTCACCATAGACTTCAAGTTCCGCGATTTGTCCTGCCGTAGCTTGGGTATTTGCTGTAAATACCAGCTGGATATGCCGCGTCTGTACATCAAGCGGAATCGCGACAATATTCTCATTTGCGCCGGGGTCAAAGACATAATCCGCCGCGGGAATAAGCGTCCTGAACTCTTTTCCGTCATCGCTTATCTGAACCTCAATCGTCTGTGAACGCTTTGCCCAAATTCTTCTTGGGTTCAGTTTGATAACCACAGTCGGCGACTGCACAGGAGTAACCAGATCGATGCTCACCGTATTGGGATATTTGTTTGCCGCGCCTTCCCAATAGGAAAGGATGTCGCCGTCCACTGCCTTTGTTCCGACATTGTCATAAATACGGCTTGACGCGATAACCGGTTTTCCAAGAGCAAGATTTTTTCGTCCCGCGGGATCAAACACACTCGCGTTTCCCGTCGAAGCGGCCGCCGCGGAAGGATCTCTCAATATAGGACTAACGGAAAAGTCAACAACCGCACCGCTTGCCCTCAGAGCTGTTCTGAATCCGCTCATATCATCCGCAAGTACCGCGTTAACGGCGTCCTGGGCCGCGGCCTTCTGTTCGGGAGTTGATTTTTCGGAAACGAGAACTTTATACAGTCCAATGGGCGCCCGGAGATCGTTGTAGTTATAGGAGAACTCTTCGTCCCATTCTTTTTTGTTATCCTGAAGATACTCAAGCTCCTTGTATCCCCGTTCTATTGTAGGCTCGATGATTGCGCCTTCGCCGTAGTCGTTCCAGGTCGCCACCTGAATAATGTCGGGATAAGCCTGTTCCGCCGCGTCAAAGGTCAGCTTAAAGGTCCTTCCCTCCGCGTAATCGAGATAGCCGTAGCTGAATCCGTGACCTGCCTGGCGGTAAATATCGTGAAACCCGGAAAATGCCGTCGCCACAAGGAACGGTTTGTTAAACTGCTTGTTGTAAAAATCATTCAGGTTCTGTACCAGTCTTGACAGCGCAAGGGTACGCCCGCCGGAAAGTTCCATCGGCATCCAGTTATAGGAACCGTCGGCCCATCCTTCAACATGGTGATTCAGACTGATAAACATGGGACGCGGATTTGTTACACTGAAAAGCTCATCCCACTGCGCTTTATCTTTATAGTACTGAGGACCAAAGCACATCAGCACAGGGCGTCCTTCGTATTTGACATAGGCATCATCAGAGAACCAGTTCTCCTGCATCCACTCAAAGGTGCGCTTCCCTACGTCTATAGCATCATTCTTTGTTATAGCCGCGGCTTCAATCATCTTTCCGATGGTCTGATCTTCATAACAGATAATGTATTTCAACCCTGCTTTTTTCAGCACCTCGATCATTGCCAGCGTCGATTCATGGAGAACCTTGTAATCAAGTACGTCATCAATTCCGTACCAGTCAAAAATCACGCCGTCGATTCCGGCCATTTTCATCAGCGCGGCCTGGTATTCAAGTACCGCGGTATCACGTGAATCGTAAGGACCGGTAAGAGGATAGTAATGAGACGCTATTGAAGCCCTGCCGTCGGGAAGGGTTTCAAAGGGATCAAAGACGCCGCCGCCTTCGTGCCAATGATAACCGTATCCGTCATCAATCGGAGGAGCCTGGAACCAGGGCATGTAATGCACCATAACCAGCGGCTCTTTATTTTCCCGCGCTTCGGGAGCACGGACCTGTAATTGGCTGTATGCGGACGTAAAAAGCGACTCGTAATCGGGAGCTTCTTCAGACTGCTTTACAATTGACGATGTGCATGACGCGAACAACACACACAAGAGAACCGGCAAAAGATAACATCGGATTTTCATTTTTCCTCCTAAAACTTTTCCGTCAACCAATGCGGAACGAAATCTTAAAACAATTCTTTTCTCAACTACTTTTGCGCCAAACTCCGCAAGTTGAACGTTAAACTTTTATCGTTAATAAAAAAACAGTTTAACGTTCAACTTGGTTGTCACAAAAAAAATCGTTTAACGTTAAACTGCTCATCATTGTAAACGCTGTTTTTACAATTTGTCAAGGAAAATCTTTTCGTAATCCTCGACAAAAACCGTTTAACGTTAAACTATGAGTATTATAGTAAACCCTGTTTTTGCAATTTGTCAAGAAAAATCTTTCAATTTTTTCAAAATTTTAAAAGGATGGTTTTTACGATACTGAATCGCGGGGCTAAAAGTTTTTTCAAGACACTCCGCTGTTAAAATAACTTACGGAAGCCCTTTCTATCAAACTAACCGGCAGAACGATATTTCTGCTCGCCGGGGCTTTTCCTTCAAGGCAGTCAATCATAACCCCGGCAGCGATAGCGCCCTTCTCATCCGCGTCCTGACAAACGGTAGTAAGAGGCGTACCTACAATCCTGCTGAGAAGGATATTGTCAAATCCGACAACCGATATGTCCCGCGGAACATTTTTCTTCTTCTCCGCGAGCCCTGTTATTATCCCCGCGGCAAGAATATCCGCGGTAGCAAAAACAGCAGTAATATCCGTCCGGCTGCCTAAAATCCGTCCCAGAGCAATGCCTTCGTTTATGGTTATTTCCTGCTGATAAACATTTTCTTCCCGAAAAGGAATGTTGTTCTTTCTTAAAGCAGCCTTATACCCTTTAAAACGTTCATCGATAACGCCCCGTTTATAAATATGAGGAGAAGCGAAGACAATATCTCTGTGTCCTTTGTCGATGAGATGCTGCGTGGCAATATACCCTCCCCGTTTATCGTCCAGTCCTATATTAAACACTCTGTCGTTTTTTACATAACTGTCCAAAAGAACAACAGGCTTGCCGCTCTCTATAAGACGCGCAAAAAAATTATCTTCAAAAAGCCCGGTGAGAATAACCCCGTCGAGGTTCCAATTCCTGAAAAGCGAAAAGAGCTCTTCCTCATTGGCAACGGTCCGTATCATCATGTAATACCCGCGCTCCCGCAATTTCCGTTCAACGCCGCCCAAAAGCGCGCCGTGAAAGGGATCCTCCAAAAAACTGATGGGCTGAGACTGAATCAGATGGTTTATCACCCCGATAATCCGGGAAGATTTGTTTACAAGCGCTCTGGCGGACAAATTCGGCGTATAATTATTTACAGCAATAATCCGCTCTATTCTCTCAACGGTTTCCTGAGCGACACGGGAATGCTTTCCATGTATAACATTGGAAACGGTTGTTACACTGACATTCGCTTCCCGAGCAATATCTTTTATTGTAGGCATGGCTATTTTCCTTATCATTATAATACAACAGATATGGAAATGACGCAATATTTTTCGGCAAAACTGTACAGAGGAACTTAGCTGGTAATGATTCTATTTTCTTCCTTGAGCTTTTTTTTCTTTTCTTCCGGAAGGAATGCCGCATCGATATTTCTTTCAACAAGAAGCAATAATTCTTCCTTCGTAAAAATCTGATGCTTAAAGAGAAGCATATATTCGTTCATGAGACTGGTAGAAAACAGGGACGGATCATCGGAATTGATCGTAACATTCACATGCTTGTCAAACAGTTTCTTCACGGGATGATCCTCAATTACCGAGGCGTAGGCTTGCGTAAAAAGGTTGCTCGTAGGGCAAACTTCCAGCGGGATCCGCTTTTCCGCCAGATAATCCATCAATTTTTCATCCAGTACGGAACTTATGCCGTGCCCGATGCGCTCGGCGTGTAAGTAATTGACCGTATCCCATACCGATTCAGGCCCCATATCTTCCCCGGCATGAGCGACCGTATGCAGCCCCTCCGCCCTCGCTTTATCAAACACCGTAACAAAATCTTTTGCCGGACCGTTTTGTTCGGAACCGCCCAAACCGATACCGATAACCGGCGGTACTCTGTGCGCAAGCACCAAATCAAGGTTGCTCATGGCGTTTTCAAGACCGAAAGTCCGGGAAACATCCACAAGGAATTTGATTTCCGCGTGATACGTTTCCTGAATGATTTTAGCTCCTTCCGTGAGGATGTCCATCATCAATCCGTAATCGAGACCCATCTTGAGGAATTTCGAGGGGGCAAAAAAAACTTCGGCATAAACGATATGATTTTCCTGTAAGTAGCTTCCCATATCTTTAAAAAGCAAGGCTAAATCAGCTTCCGATTTAAAACTGCTCTGAATAATATTGATATAGAGATCGAGAAACTGTTCCAGGTTTTTTATGTTGAACTTACAGACAATATCTTCCTTGGTCGTAATTCCGTCATAATGAAGATTATTCTTCTGTATGAGTTCCCAAATGGTATCGGGAGAGACCAGCCCTTCCAGGTGCAGATGGATTTCTGTCTTATTCAAATTGAAGAGAATATTTTGCAAATCGTCTGCTTGTTTTACAAAATCTTCATACGCCATAGTATTCTCCAATTGCCTTTTGTTTTAAGCATGTATCATCATATCATGAAAAAAAACCGGGAGCAAGAGGAAATTGTATAATTCGGCCTTTCACATATTTTCTCAGATTATTTCATTAGAAAAAAATATGCAAGTGTCTAAATAATAGATATTGATATTATTATAACAAATTGTTAAACTAAACCAGTTTTTTTTACAGGGACGATAGGAGCCTTCTTTATGAACAAAATGATTTTTTTCCTGATGCTGTTTCTTTTAGGCATAATGCCGGTTTCCATGCTTTATGCCGATGATTTTTACTACAATTCAACGACCGGCGGTGTGACTACCGAAGAAGTTTGGAGCATTAACTTTAGCGGTCAAGGCTTTTCACTCTATGCGGGCGGTCCCGACAAACAAGTTGAAATGGATGGTCTTTCAGACAGCAGCGGCCAAGGCTTAAAGATTAGTTACCGGGTTCCCGAGGAAAACAACCGGTCTATTACCGCGGAGCTGGACGGGACGCATCTTATCCTGACCGGAATTGAAAAAAACGGAAGGAGAATCAACAGGAAAATCAGATTAAGATCGCCTTTTTTCAGTTCCTTCTATGTGATGCCCCTCCATTTTATCAATTCTGATGAAGAACAGATGGATTTCTGCATCCTTGAACCTCTGCACAACAGCATTATGAAGATACGGGCAGCCAAAGAGCAGGATGAAACCCTTATTATTGAAAACAAGCCGGTAGAAACGGTAAAAGTCCGCATCACGCTTCCCAATTTTTTGGGAGCCTTTTGGCGTTCCTATGTTTGGTACCGGAAAAGCGACGGAATCTTCGTCAAAACAGAAGAAACAAGAGGATTTCCCGGAACGCCCCGAACCTACATGATCATGAAAAACCTTTAAAACCCGAAAAATCCTCTTATTCCCAAATACACCCAGGGAATAAAGATTGCCGGAATAAGATTCGCGACTTTGATTTCTTTGATTCCAAGGAAATTAAAGCCGATAGCCGCGACCAAAAGGCTTCCGACGGCACCCATCTCCCTAATAATCTCAGGCGTCAAAATATCTCTGACCGCTTGAGAGGTCAGCGTGATTGCCGATTCGTAGATCAGCACGGGAATCGCGGAAAAAGCGGCGCCGATTCCCATAGATGCTCCGAATACCGCGGATATCGCGCCGTCAAGAATGGACTTTGCAAAGAGGATTTCATGATTTCCCTGGAGTCCGCTTTGCATTGAGCCTACAATTGCCATAGAACCGGTACAAAAAAGGATGCCGGCGCTGACAAATGCCTTGGAAAAAGACCTGCCGCCCTCCGTTCCGCCTGAATCCCCGCCGAATCCCAGCTTTCTTTCCGCCCACAGCCCTAAGCGGTTCATCTGTTTGTCAATATTAACGGCCTCCCCAATAACGGCCCCTATCACCATGCTGAAAATAAGCAGCAGAACCATTTGGTTTTCCAAGGCGCCTTTTATTCCAACAAACATTACCGAAACGCCAATAGCCTTTTTGACGATTTCCTCAAAACGCGGAGGAATTCCCCGGATAACAAAACATCCGATCAATCCGCAGACAACAATTGCAGCAGCATTCACGAGAGGACCTAACATCTTTTTTGCTCCTTGAATTTCAACTTTAGGGTAACGCTGATTAAATTGACTCTAATCA
>DBDH01000036.1:0-19830 GCA_002293455.1 Treponema sp. UBA937 | reverse complement strand
ATAAATCAGTGTTTCCTTAGAGATAATCCCTAATTATTATAATGTCCTGTATTAAGACAGTATTTCAAGAGTACCGTCTTTTTTTCCACAATGTACCGTTTAGAACATTAACATTGTTACACAGAGGAAGACTTTTCATATCGATCTAGGGCAGCGCTGATTAAGTCTCGATGACATTACTCATCGCTGCCCAAGTCATTTTTCGTAATTCTTATAATACAACGAATTACTGCAAAATGACAGTTTCATAAAGTAAACACTGATTTATGCTCGATGCATAAATCAGTGTTACCCTAGTCCCTTAAAAAAAATTGAGACTGTTCAAAACAGTTATTTTATGCTATACATACAATGAAACAAACAAATCCGCGGTTTTCACCGTAATAAAGAAATTTCTTGCGTCAGTTTAAAAAACAATTGCCGAATTTATCGAAAGTTTACCTTTTTCAAAAGGAGGATATTGTGTCAGCAAAACAATCACCCGCCGCCGGCAGTGTTATATATCCCATCGGTTTTAAGCTTGTAACGATAATTACGCTTTTGCTGCTCATTTCTTTGGGAACCATCACCATTTTGGTATCGGTCATGGTGAGTTCTGATGTGCAGATTACCGCGGAAAGCAATAACCTTACGGTAAACAGCCGGTCTGCCTCGGAAGCCGACAATCAGTTGAACACCATCCGTTCCAATGTGTTTTTGCTGTTGGATATGCTGAATACCGCGGGTTCCTCGGAAGCTGTTATCCGTCAAACTTCGGAGTCTTTCTTTGACTGGAATATGGATATTGCGGCCATCGTTATTCCCGGTAACAGGGAGTTAATAAACACACGTTTTTTTGAGTCGAACGAAATTCTCATTGATAATTCCGATAATCCGCTTTTGTCGTTTTTTTTGCGGAGTGAAGAGGAAGCAGTTTCAAGGGCCGCCGCGGGAGAACCGCTTCTATTGAATGCCGCTCCGGTTTTTGGGATTCCGCTCCTTGCCATGCTGTATCCGCGGATGGGATCCGGTCAGGCAGTTATTATCCTTTTTTCACCGGAAAAATTGACTGAATCATTTGGAACGGGAATGAACAGCAGTTTTATGATCAACAGTAATGAAGATTACCTCGTTCATTCCGAATATGACTTGATTCTGGCCGGCGCAAACGCGGCTGATATGCCTATTGTACAGCTCATAGCGGAAAATCAGGGAAGCAGTCATTTCCAGACGCTGACCGAAGATCAAAACGGGATACGGTTTTTCAGCGCTTTTTCCAGACTCTCATTTCCCGGCGCGGCAGTGGTAACTTCCGTGGAATACAACGATGTTTTTGCCCAGGTATTCAAAACCACGCGGAGCAATATTTTCTTAACCATTGCCGTCCTTTTCGCGTCGATCATCCTTACCTGGTTTTTCTCCAAAAGCATCAGTATTCCGATTAAGCTTTTGGCCGCGGCAGCGGGGGAAATTGAACAGGGAAAATTTGACATAGAGCTCAAGGCAAAAACAAAAGATGAATTGGGGCTGCTTACCAATAGTTTCGTCCACATGGGCAAGGGACTTGCGGAAAGAGAAAGGCTTAAAGATACGTTCGGCCGTTTCATCAATAAAGATATTGCGGAAAAAGCGATGAAAGGTGAATTGACGCTTGGAGGAGAAAACAAGCACGTTACTATTTTCTTTTCCGATATTCGTTCTTTTACTTCTATTTCCGAAAAACTGGAACCGCATGAAGTGGTCGAATTCCTCAACAAATATATGACCAAAATGGTCCGCTGCGTAAATGACACCGACGGGGTCGTGGATAAGTTTATCGGCGACGCGGTTATGGCTATCTGGGGCGCTCCCATTTCAGCGGGAAGTCCCGCCGCGGACGCGCTTAACTGTGTCCGTTCCGCGCTCATGATGCGTGCGGCTCTTCTTGAATTCAACAAGGACCGGGGCGGAGATAAAAAGCCCATCATCAAGATCGGATGCGGCATTAATACCGGAGATGTTGTCGCGGGACAAATCGGCTCAAACGAAAGAATGGAATATACCGTCATAGGCGATGCGGTTAACCTCGCGTCCAGGACCGAATCGCTTAACAAGCCATTAGGAACCGATATTCTTATCACCGAAAATACGTACAAATTGATTGGAAAAGCCTTAATTGTCGAAGAAATGCCTTCCGTGACGGTTAAAGGAAAGGAAAAACCGGTCAGATTGTTTGCCGTAGTGAATATAATTGCGGCTCACGCAAAAGGTATTCCGCTTACGGGCGAAGATGGTCCAAAAACGCTCTCCGATGTGCGCACAATGCTCGGAATAATTCCTCCGGATATAAAAAGGGTCGATCTAAATGAAGACGAAAAGAAATACTCCATCCAGGATTCCTGATGTCTTGATTGTTCTCATCTGTCTGACGGGGATAATAATCAGTCTTTGGATGTTCTGGAACGATGTAAATACGACTCTGACAAAACAATCGGAAACTCCCGTAGGCCGGATTGAGTTCAAGCGGAAATACGCACAGAGGAGATTTACCGATTCTGTTGTGTGGGACAGACTTCAGCAAAGTTCCCCCGTTTACAACGGCGATACGATCCGGACCGCGTCTTTATCGTTGGCAAATATTACTTTTGAGGGAAGAAAAGACCGTATTCAATTGAACGATAACAGCATCATCCAAATTTGGGTTGATAAAGACGGCGGCGCAAGGATCGATCTGTCCGGCGGAAACATCGCGATTGATACACAGGATGATTCAGGGTCCTTTACCTTGGTCAGCGGCACTAATGAAATTACGGTCGGAGCGGGAAGCCGCGTCAATGTTCAATCCGGCACCTCCGGGGAAGATATAAACGTAACGGTAACGGCAGGTTCCGCGTCGCTTACGAGCGGACAGGGAACCATGACAATGGATGCGGGATCGGCATTAAAAGTAAGCCGGGACGGAACAACGGAATCTTTTGTAAGCGTTGTAGACATCATTCCTTATCCTGATACGTATGCGTCCGTTTCTTCTCCCAACAATATTCCCGTACAGTTTGTCTGGAACGCGGCCGGTTTAGCCGCCGGTGAACATGTCCGGCTGGAAATTGCCAGGGATAAAGCATTTACGGCCGTCAAACACTCCGTTGATGTTTCAAGCGGAAATAACACGGTCTTAACGCTTGACGGCGCCGCCGCGTATTACTGGAGGATCTATCCTGTTGATGCCGAAAATGACGCGGGGCGTATGGAAAATGTTTCTATGGGAAAAATTGATCTTGCGTATTCGCAGGCTCCGGAACTTATCTCCCCCGCGGAAGGCTATACCTACCGTTACCGCACAAAAAATCCGGCGGTACATATGTATTGGGCGTCACAGAATCCGGACGCGTGGTACCAGGTTGAAATCGCGGATAATCCTCAGATGAATAATTCAGAAGTAACGCTGGTTCAGGAATCCTTCATGACAAATTCCGCCTTTGGAGCCGGTGACTGGTACTGGCGGGTTACCCCGGTATATCCAAACGGGTTTCTGGTGAATAACGCGCCGTCACGGACCGGTCATTTCACGATTGAACAGGACGGCGGCCTTAAAGCCCCGGAACTGTTAGTTCCCGCATCCGGAACCGTCATCAATATTACGAATGAGCGTTCAAGCGCGTTTTTTTCGTGGAAGAACGATCCTGAGGCGGCTTCATATACCATACAAATTTCCGCTTCCGCAAATCTTGAAAATCCGATTATTTCCCATGATGTTACCCATAATTTTTACTCCTATGCCGTCAGCCAACATGTGTTAAAACCGGGTCAATATTATTGGGCCGTGTACCAGACAGACGCGGAAGGAAATAAGTCCTCCGTCTCTGAAAGCAGGTCTTTCCTTACGGCAGTTGAAGAAGAAGAAGAAATGGAAGACACAACGATTTCCCCGACGGATAATTATGCCGCCGCCGACAGCCAGGCCGGGGACATTGTGTCCCCCTTGGAAAGCAGTACGGAACCCGATGATAATACGCCGCCGCTTTCCACCGATTCCAAAAGTTTCCGGATTGTTCCTCCCTTGGAAGCTCCCAGAATTATAAGTCCTGAGCCGGAAGCGTCATTAACCTTAAGACCCGGCACCAGCTTTGATTTTAGCTGGGAAGCTGTCGAAGAAGCCGATTATTATCAATTCAAACTGTACCGCGGCAATCGATTGGTTTTTGAAAATCTTTCTGTCAGAGCTTCTTCTCAATCTTATTTCATGGATAGATTACAGCCGGGTGAGTACCGGTGGACCGTCCAGGCTTTTATTGCGGAAGATTCCGATGCCGTCAAGCGGGACAGCCTTATCGCTTCCAGTACGCTGTCCGTGAAGCGTTTACAGCCCGTGCGGTTGGATTATCCGGCATTAGGACGCAGTTACGAAGGACTCGCGGCTTTGAATAATCCCGATTCCGTAAGGTGGTCCTCGGTGGAACCTGTGGGCAGTTCCCGCTTTATCCTATCCACAAGCGCGGATCCGCTCTCAAATCCGCGTTCCATTATCGTGGATACCCGGAATCCCGATAATACCGTAAAACTGCCTCCGTTACGGGAAGGAACCTATTACTGGACAATAATTGCTCAAACCCGTGACGGCATTAATATCAGCGCGGAAAGGCCTTCTTCTTTTAAGGTGCTGCCTATTCCTCTTTTGCCTGCCGTAAGAGCTTCGGCGCCTCAAAACAACCTTGTGATCGGCATTGACGAATTGGCGGCGCTCGGCGGCATCGATTTCGCGTGGCAGCCCGTCCAGGAAGCGGACCGGTATATATTCAGTTTACATGCGCGGAATTCTTCCGGCAGCTTAACGCGGGTTATTGGGGATCAGATTCTCAGCGAAACATCTTACGCGTTCAGAGATTTATCCTTAATCGATGATGGAACCTATGTCTGGCGGGTTGAGGCGCAGAGCTTGAAAAACGACGGAACGGTGGACCGGCGCGGGGATAGCGCGGAATTTACTTTTGTGATACATTTGCCCGAAACCGGAACGATAGAAACGTATGATCCAGGAACGCTGTATGGCCGTTAAATCACTTCATTGCATCTTGCTTATGCTGCTGCTTGCGGGAAGTTTTGCTTTTGGGCAGACTGATCAATCCGCTTCCGGCGGAAATGAAGTGGGGAGCACGCCGGGATCATCTTCCTATACGCTTGAAGAAACGGATGAAGGGACGCGCTTCGTTCAGCGGCTCGATTGGGCGCCGGCAGCGGGCATTGTCCGGTATGAAATTGTGCTGGAACAGCGTTATGGAAACAGTTCGAGATATGATGAATTCCTGCGGGAAACGAGCGGGGAAGCCTTTGTCAATGTATCGCTGCCCGCGGGAAATTACCGTTACAAAGTGTTGGGCTACAATATTTTGGGCCGCCTCGGCGCGGAGTCGGATTATCTTTATTTTGAAGTATTCCAGGCGGTTCAAGCACTCATTAACGAAATAAGTCCCCGGGAATGGTTTCTGGATGATGAGGGTATCCGCAGGGTAACGCTGACGGGCGAACATTTTGTGCTGGGATCGGAGATATACCTGGTTCCCATAAGAAGAAACAGCACCGATAATTCCGCCGCGCAGAGTGGGGTTCTTGTTCCGTCCAACATTATATACAGTGACATTGGAGACAGCGCGGAACTTGTTTTTGACAATCAGCCTCTTTCGGTAGGCGCGTTCAGAATTATAGTGGTAAACCCTGGAGGATTAACCGCGGTTTATGAATCGTTACAAATAAAGCGGTTCACGAAACCGATGGATGTGAATGTTTCCCTCGGATACGCTCCGCTGATTCCCGCTGATTCCTCAAGCGATTTATCGAAGACATTGGGGCTTCCGTTTTATCCTTTGGGGTTTTCGGGAAGATTGTCATTTATCCCTCTAAAGACGTGGTTTGGTTTTTTTGGCGCGGAATTCTCCCCTTTTTATAGTTACGCATCGGTTGATCTTTCTTCTTTTTCTGTTCAAACACATATATTAGGCGCCGCGCTGTCGGTTCTCTATCAAAAACCGTTTTTGAATGAAAAACTTTTTCTGAATATCCGTCTTGGAGGAGGTATTGCTTCCTATAGTGATTTACAGTTTATACATCAAGGTGGGGGAGCACCGGATTCGTTGTCTGTTATTTTTCCGGAAGCCCAATTCGGAGCCTCCGTCCACTATTTTGTGTACAAAAAAGTGTTTATCGAGTTAGGAATTGATTCTAAGCTCTTTTTTGCAAAAGATATGTTTACCGTCTATGTAAACCCGTTCCTAAGCGCGGGTTGGCGGTTTTAGAAACGAAAAGCACTTTAGATGCTGCGATGGCAAAACAGAAATTCTGCCATCGCCTCATTATTAACTATTATGGAGTTTTGATGGCACATTCTGTTTTAGGGCATTCCTTGTTTAAAACGATTTTGAGAGTTTTTTTTACTTCCGGACTTCGGAAATCTACATTGATGTGTGTAAAAACCATCCTGAAAGATTTCTTTTTTCTCCAATACAAAGCGAACGCCCGGCCTGGCCTTATTCCGGTAAGCCGTGTGGATCATCCTCTTGATGAAAAAATTCCGTTTAAGCCTTCCTGGGTGGGGATTTATTTGGATTTTATTGAGTTTTGGGTGCAGGTTATTGGATTTTTGCTGAAACGATACGGAAAGAAAAGTATTGCTCAGGCCAAGGACTTTATCGATACGATGAGTAATTTGTATACTTTTGCGGCCCAGGTCTACGCAAAGAATATGTCCACTACCAACAGGCCGAAATATTATAAAAATTTCCGTTTTATCACCATTCATATAGCCGATCCGCATTTAATGTGTATTCCCAGTCTGCATGTTATGATTGCTATCCGGGCTTATACAAAATTCCGGGAAATCATCCGTTCTTTTGGAGATGAAGAAATCCTTTCAAAAGAGATCCGCGATATGTACGCGGGGGCGCTGAAAATTACGGAAGCGGTTCTTTATGTGAAGCAGCACAGCGTAAACTGCATCTCCGCGGCAATGTACGCAATGTCGTATTTTGACCCTCCCCTTTTTCCCCCGGAAGAAGCAAAACTATTCGGTGAACAATTGTTCATCAACACAGAGGAAGCGAACACGGAACCTGACAAAGAAGACGGCCGGCTTATCAGGGAACATATTCTTTCATTGTATGACCGTTTTATGAATGAAGGGCATGAAGCCGCCCATTGGGAAGACCCGCTGATTCATTTTTTAAAAACAATGCCGCAAAAAAACTGAAAAGTTACGGATAACGCCGTTTAAACATGGAAACTCGCGCGGACGCGGTAAGACTCATGGGAGATGTTTCTCCCCTCGCGAGATATTGGTACCCAAGGCCCGCGGTCATGGCGCCGTTGTCCCCGCATAAATCCAGGGGAGGGAAAATACAACGAAGGTCCTTTCTGCCGGCAAGGCATGAACGGAGATAGGAGTTTGCCGCGACACCGCCGCCCGCTACAATCGTAGTAAGCCCCGTATCTTCCACGGCATGAAGAAGCGCGCGAAGAAGAATATCAACCGCGGTTTTTTGAAAGGATGCCGCGATATTCGCGGGACTTGCGTCAAAAAGGTTCCCGTCGCCGTCCCGGCGGCGGAATTGATCGAGCTGGTTGATAACGGCGGTTTTCAGACCGGAATAGGAAACATCATACCGGTGCTCTCCCTTGTGCAGATTGGGCAGGGGGAAAGCAAAGGCTCCCGCGTTTCCCGACACGGCGAGCTTATCGATATAGGCCCCGCCCGGGTAGCCGAATCCGTAATGTTTGGAAACCTTGTCAAACGCTTCGCCGACCGCGTCATCAATCGTCGTTCCCAAAACCGATACCTGATCAAAATCGTCAACTTTGCAAATGATGGTATGGCCGCCGGAGACGAGGAGCCCCAAAAAAGGATAATCGGGGACTTCACCGCTTAAACGGGGAGCATAAAGATGAGAAAGCATGTGATCTGTGCCGATAAAGGGAATATTGAGGCTCCAGGCAAAAGCCTTCGCAAAGTTGAGGCCAACCAAAAGGGAACCCAAAAGGCCGGGTTTTGCCGTAACGGCAACGCCGTCAATGTGAGAAGGATGAAGCCCCGCCTTGTCCAAGGCCTCGCTTACTACCTCAGAAATCCATTCCGTATGTTTCCGGCTGGCTATTTCCGGAACAACCCCATCATATATTTCATGAAAAGGGATTTGAGTTGCCACAATATTGGAAAGGATTTGCCTCCCGTCAACAACTACCGCCGCGGCGCATTCATCGCAGGATGATTCAATCCCAAGAATCGTCATGATCGAAAGTACCCATCATTACTTTTGAAATGGTTGAAAGCGAATATCCCTGCTCTACCATTTCAGGATATAATTCTTCCAGCACTGCGGCCAATTCTGATGACCAAACATGACCGATCATGACCGCCCCACCCTTTTTTTCAGCTTTTTGAAGTCCTTCATGGAATGAACGAATCATTGCCGCTTTTTCCTGAATATTATCTAAAAACACATCCCTCTCCCAAATCCTTATTCCCCTGCGGCCGGCAATAAGCGGAGCCGCCGTATCGGCAGTTGTGCGGGAATCAAGAAAATATATCCTTTGATCATGACATACAGACAAAATAATTTCCATCACCCTTTTGTCCATAGTAACTTTAGAACCTTGATGATTATTCATTCCCGCAACCGGTCCCACTTCCGCAAGATTTTTCTCCAACACAGAACGGATTTCCGCGTCGGACATGTTGGTGTAAATGGCTCCTGGTCCCGGATTCTGTCCTCCAATGGCTTCCATAGGCTGATGAAGGATAAGTTCTTTTCCGGCAGCCCTGATACGCCGCGCCGCTTCTGCTGAATAAGGCAGGCCCGGAAGAACCGCGATGGTCATAGGGCCCGGAAATGATAAAAAAGGCTCCAGTTCGCGCAGATTATTTCCGGCATCATCCATAACTATCGTGATGGTACCTTTATGCGCCGGAATGGTTTTTACGGGGCTGACGGGAACTTCCGGTTCAGTCTTTGAAACCGGTTCATCCTTCGGAAGAAGTTCGGAAATTTTTACCGGTTCTTTTGGCTTTTCTGTAACCACGACTTTTTCTTCCGGAGGATGTTCCGCGGGAGGAGCCTCCGGCTCACGGGTTTCTTTTTCCGGCGATGAGTTGGCGGTACCGGCTGCTTTCTCTGGTGTACCGTGTATCACGGAATTAGCCGTCAGAATGCTCACAGAAACCAAGGCCGCAACGCCGATAAAGAGCGCCGCAATCAGCGCGGCCTGTATTCCATCTTTCAGGACAAGTTTTCTTTTGCGCTTCTTCTTTGCTCCGGAGACTTTTCCTCTGTGCTTACCGGATATAATTTTTTTTTCGGATTTCTTCACCAATGCTCAAGCCTTTCAATGGAGTTCTTCGGAAACTTCAGTTTCCGAAGAAGTCAAATGTACGGGACTTACCATAACTTGAAGCAAAAAAATCGTCAATAGCCGGCGATTAATTATGTCGAAAAACTGTTACACAGAGGAAGAATTTTCATACGCTGCACAAAGGATCATTATCGATTTTTTGCGGCGTTTCCTTCCGCCAAGCCATTGCGTATCTACATGGCTTCCAGGAACATAAAATCCTTCAATTCCGCGGCATCAGTTTTCATCTTATTGAGGGCTTTTATTTCAATCTGCCGGACCGTTTCCGGAGAAATCCCCATAGTATCTCCGATTTTTTTAAGTGTATAACGTTCACCGTTGTTCAATTGAAACCGGTAAGTAAGAATTTTCCTTTCCCGTTCTTTAAGCCGGTTCACACAACGGATCGTATCGTCCCGAACCGATTTTCTGATCAATTCCCGTTCCGGACTATACGTATAATCTTCATACATTTCTGCTAAACTGACAGCATTCTCATTATGTGATGATTCCGCTTCCAAAGAGACCATCTTGTTCGTCAGGCAGAGAATCGCATTGACTTCGCAGGGACTTATTCCTATTTCGGCGGCTATTTCCTCAGAACTGGGCCGCCTCATCAATATCTGACAAAGATATTGATCCGCCCTTTGTATCTTCCTGAGCAAGGATTCTTTTCTTTGCGGCAGCCGGATTGCCCGTTGTTTGTTTGCCAAAGACCGGGAGATAGCCTGTTTTATCCACCAATTTGCATAGGTAGAAAAACGGACATTTTTTTTATGATCATATTTTTCGGCGGCATGAATCAAGCCCATGTTTCCTTCCTGGATAAGATCGATCAGGGATGCGTCAGACCGTATATAGGCTTTTGCAATGGTTATCACCAATTTAAGATTTGCTTCAATCAACTTTTGCCGGGCAGCCGTATCACCTTTTTGAATGCGTTTTGATAATTCCAATTCTTCTTCAAAGCTCAGAAGAGGAATGGATTTTATTTGATCGAAGTATGTTTTAAGAACATCGTCTACGGGGTAATTTCGTTTCATGTTTGACATCTGAAGCCTCCAAAAGCCAAGGCAGGCAGTATCATGTACATACCCCTACCCTTTATTCAACACTTATACCTGCGGTTTTTATACAAAATATCCGCTTGTAATAATATAAGCAAATTTCGTGCCAAGACTGTCTTTAATGCTTATAATATTGTTTATCTCATTATAATACAAAGAATTATATCGTTTTTGAAAAAAATATAAATTGACGACCCATCTATACGTATGATTTTTTATACGTTTTGCCTATTTATTGTGTATAGTAAAATAGTACGTACCTGTGCTATTCTTAGCGCATGGATTATACGATTAGGTCTCAGGTAAAAGGCCGCGACGTACATTTTTTTATTAAATGGGCGCCCCTGAGTTTGGCCGACCGGTGGTCAATCAACGCGAAAGTTCCTTCTGTCGCCGGAGTGTATGAAATTTATTGGATGGATGATCATAAGCATTTACGAATGCTTTCCGTGGGAAATACCTTTTACGGCGGTCTCCGGACAGAATTGCGGCGTTTAACCGACCCTGAATTGATCGAGGATAAAGATACAAAAAAGATTTTAGAAGATGAAGAAATCTGGTTCCGTTACACGGCAGCCAATTCCATCGGCGATATGAAAGATGTTGTCTGGTTTTTCAGAAAAACCTATTTTCCGGAAAATCCGGGCGTGTCACATTCGGGCCGTTATGAACGTATCTTTATGAACGAATCCGCGCCGGATAAACTTATTTGGGTTCCATAATTATGAACATGATACACTTAATTGATAAAACTTTTGCGTCAACGCAGTTCACACAGATTGATACAGGAACGGTCAAGCCTTTCATGAAGAATGACCGCCTCGTCATTCCGCCGGAATTGTTGTACAGAACTTCTTACGAAGCCTTGAAATCCCTTTCCTTCTATTTTAGAAAAAGTCATATAGCGCTGATGGCCGATCAATACAAAAATCCCGGAAGCAGTGAAAACGATAAGTTCGTGATTGGAACCTTGTTACAAAACGCGCTTGTTTCAGCTCATGGCGATTTTGCGCTTTGCCAGGATACGGGAACCGCGATTATCTACGGATGGAAAGATGAATCAATTTTTACCGGAATAGATGATGAAGACATTTTGTCGCAAACTATAAAAGACGCGTATAACGATTGTTGCCTTAGAGCATCGCAGACCGCCCCATCTTCTTTTTTTGATGAATACAATACACGCGACAATTTACCCGGACAGATTTCCTTATACGCGGTTCCGGATTCCAAACGGGGTCCCGCGTACCGGTTTTTATTCGCGGCGAAAGGAGCGGGTTCATCAAATAAGACATCGTATTTTTCCATGACAAAAGCGTTGTTGGAAGAATCCCGCTTTGAATCTTTTCTGCGGGAACAGATTCAAGCCTTGGGAACCGCGGCCTGCCCGCCCTATAGGATTGCCGTTGTCGTGGGAGGCACAAGTCCGGAAGCAAACCTGGAAACGCTGAAACTTGCCACTACGGAAATATTGGATTCCGCTCCGGCATTTGCGGAAAACGAAAGTCCTGATGATGCCCGCGGCAAAGGCTGGCTGAGGAGGGACTCTTACTGGGAAAAGCGCGTCATGGAAATCGGGAGGGAAAGCGGCCTCGGCGCACAGTTCGGCGGCACAGCTTTGCTTCTTGACGCGAGAGTGTTGCGGCTGCCGCGGCACGCCGGTTCTTGTCCTGTTTCAATCGGAGTATCCTGTTCGGCGCACCGGAATGTTTTAGCTGAAATAAATCAGGAAGGGATTTTTATTGAAGAACTGGAAAAAAATCCCGCGGCATTTTTACAAAGCGAAGGATTAGGGGCTCTGCTTCTTCATTCGGAAAAGAAAAGCGGCAGCGATTCTTCGCAGATTCCAAGAATCAATTTGAATCAATCGATACAAGCGATACAGTCCGCGCTTTCAGGATTTTCCGCCGGAGACAAGATGTATCTTTCCGGAAAACTGCTGACTGCGCGGGACGCGGCTCATCTTAAATGGCATAATCTGATTACAAGCGGAAAAGCGTTGCCGGAATATTTGTTTAAGCATCCGATTTTTTACGCGGGACCCGCCGCGGCGCCGCCCGGCAAAATTATGGGGAGCATGGGACCGACTACAGCCCTGAGAATGGATGTCTATGCCGAAGAATTGATGCGGCGCGGCATCGCGCTTGTGACCTTGGCGAAGGGAAACCGCGGCGCCGCATGGACCGATGCGTGTAAAAAGTATCAAGGTTTTTACCTTGGAACGATTGGAGGCGCGGCGGCTCTCTTTGCCGAAAAGAATATTATTTCTGATGAAGTGATCGATTATCCCGAACTTGGAATGGAAGCGGTAAGGCTCATCGAAGTTCGAGATGTACCGGCTTTTGTCATTACCGACGGCAAAGGAAATGATCTTTATAGTCAAACAAACCAAAACTATTTGACTATTTCCGATCTAAGTGTTTCTGAAATTAAAGGAGTATACCGGAAGATTATCAAAACCTGACAAAAATAATGTCATCATACAAAGGAGTATCAACAAATTCTTTTATCTCTTGATTTGATGGTTCATTTTCTTTGTTGAATAAATCATTCCATTCCATAAGATTACCTTGTTTCTAATACAGGCAGCCATAGTTCCATATAGGTTGCCTCCGGTGTACTGTCGTAATACATTTCGGGAGAATAAGCATCCATTTTTAAATTATGCTTTTCAAGCCAGTGTATGCTATATTTTACCGCTTTATTGAGAGCGACGGTTACAAGGAGTTCAAAATTTTCCGCTTCAAATCCGCAGACAATATAATTTCCCGCGGGAAGTACCCATTTTTGAAAACGCGAATCTTCTGTTTTATCTTCTACTTCGGCTCCGGCAAAGTAAGTAAAACATCCCTTCGGCGCGTCACCCAAATAAGCGGCACCAAGTTCCCGTCCGCCGCTTATTCTTGGAATAGAATGTTTTATTGTATGAAACCTATTCCACACTTCTCCGGGCATATCTATGCCGGTTGCTTCACCAAGAGGCATTTGATCTTTGATAGGTATGACTCCCGTTAAGCCCATAAAGATTATAGGCTGCTCCAACGTTTTTTTGTTAAACTCCAGAACAAGGCTGTCGCTTATTAATGGAACTCCTTCGTCAATCACAACGTAATTCAAAAGTAAATCAGGTTTATCGAATTGGTTGAGCATAACCGGATGTTCCCGGTATTCTTCCGGCGTGATTCCGAAAGCGTTTTTGAAAGTCTTGGTAAAAAACTCATGACTGTTAAAACCGCATTCAAGCGCAATATCCAAAATGCGTTTGCTTTTATCTTCAAGCGTTTCACAGGCATGAGCAAGGCGGCGCATTTTGATATAATCGTTAACCGGGCGCTTCACAAGACGTGTAAACAAACGCTGAAAGTAAAACGGCGAAAGACAAGCAATCTCCGCCAGTTCCGCGGGCGTTTTATTTTCGGCTATATGATTCTCAATAAAATCTAAAACTCTTTGTATCGATTCCCACGCGTGCATTTCACTTCTTCCTCTTCACCGGTATGCGCATCTCGGTTAGGTATTCGTTTTCAGGCTGATCTTCGCCGTTCAAATAGTAGTAATAAACTCCGCCGTCCGGTTCATAGCCGTGTTCGGGTATCCACTTCATTAGTTCTTCAAGCGTGGGATCCTGCTTTTCATAAGGTCCCCGGTCGATTGTAACAGCAGCAATGCAGCCGAGAAGAATCTGCACAGTTACATCACCTTTTGCTTCAATCGGCTGCGCAATCTGAAAACCGATTTCCACATCCAGTGCTTCCAGATCAATGTTGTGAAAACACACAACCAGGCCGCTGCTGGGAAATGCGCCGCTTTCTTCAATAAGCGGGAGGATGCTGTTAATTGCGGTTCCGATAAAATCACTGTATTCTGTAAAAAAGTGTATGGTCTTACGCATCATAAGCATACGCTGCTCCGGAAACTGCTTCACCATAATTTCTGATACTCTTGCCATGTCAATTTTCCTTTTTTCATTTGGATTTGGCTCTTTCGCCCTGAGTGCGGCTATCATTTTACATAATAAAAAAGAAATCCGCTTGTCCGGCAATGCTCTTTTTAATTAACTGAAAACGAATCATTGTCCTTATCATCATTCCATATATATTCCATGATGCCGCTTATCTCTTTTGCTTTTTCTTCCCCAAAGCGGTCATAGACAAATCCTAAACTCATATCAATTCCCGCGGATATTCCCGACGATGTATAAAATTTTTTGTCTGCGACCCAGCGGGCTTTTTCTTTCCATATTACATTTTTGCCGTTTGTTTTCACCCATGCAAAAGATCTTTTGTTTGATGCGGCGTCAATATTATCAAGCAGTCCTGTTTTTGCCAGCAATGCCGAACCAGTACACACAGTCAAACACCACGTTGATTTTTCCGCAATGATTTTTATTTTTTCGATAAACGCATCATCATTAACTAAATCTCTTGTTCCCCTTCCGCCCGGTATTAAAAGAACATCATGTTTTTCAATCTTGTCTATATCTTCGGTTATTATTCTAATGTTATCTGCATTGATTATTTCTCCGCCGCTTATCGAAAAATAATTGATACGGACTTCATCTAATTTTCCAAATACTTCGACGGGACCGAAAAGATCGAGTGTTTCAAAATTATTGAACAATAAACAATTAAAATTCATCATGTGTTTTCATCTCCAATTGGTTTTCAATTTTTCTATTTTTTTCAATCCGGTAACTGCCTGTAGTCTTTCGTTCTATTCAGTATGATACAATAATTTTGTGAAAGCAATTGCGTAATAGAAAAAACATTTTACATTCCGCTTCCCATTAATTCCATAAAATGATCCTATCGTCTTACATTTTTTATAAGCAATCAATGATTTTACACTATTACTCCGCGGAATTATTTGTTATCATCTCAGACAAAGAGGTCTGCATAAATGAAAGAAATTGAAGCGAACAAAGAAGCCTGGGGATCTTTATCGAAAGGTCATTATGAACATTATAAAAAAGCGATACAGAATAAGTCCCATAGTTTTAATCCAATTATTGATGAAGAGCTGGGTGATATTTCAGGAAAATCTATAATTCATCTTCAATGTAATACCGGCGCCGATACGGTTTTGCTTGCGCAAAAAGGAGCAATCGTTACCGGGGTTGATTTGGTTCCTGAGAATATTTTTTATGCAAACAAAATGGTACAGGAATTGAACATTAAGAATATTGATTTTATTGCATCGGACATAATGAAACTGAAAGAGCATCATCATAAAAAATATGACATGGTGTTTACATCGGAAGGTGTGTTGTGCTGGCTGCCTGATCTCGCTCAATGGGCGGAAACGATAAAACATTTATTGAAACAAAACGGCGTTTTGTATGTGTTTGATTCGCATCCATTTTTTATGACGTTTGACGCGGATAAGCTCAGTGAAAATAAACTTGAGATAACATATCCGTATTTTATCAGAGAGTCGGAATGCTTCGAGGAAATGAACGATTATTGCACAGAGAATACAATGGGTGTTAATTATGAATGGATGCATAAAGTCAGCGATATCATTAATCCATTGGCAAAAGAAGGACTAAAGATAGAATATTTCAATGAATATGACCGTTTATTTTTTAACGGCGGCGGAATGGAAAATCTTGGGAATGGATTGTATCATTATCCGTTTTTTGATAAAAAACTTCCATTTTCATTCAGCCTGAAAGCACGATTAATAGCATAAACAAATTCATCTTGCGAGTATTCGTTTTAAGGAAGCGATGTCCAAAAGATTTACCGTTTCAAACTTCCCTTTATAAAACACCGCCCAATTATTAAAAACGCAAGGAAGCTCTTTTGCTTTTTGCAGTGTATCCACTTGCATAAAAGAAACAGGAACCGCATTCGCCTCACAATATTGTTTTATCATTTCGACATTTTGAAAAACAAAAGGGCATTGCACCGGTAACCCATAAACAATAGAGGTAATAATAATTTTTTCCGATGACAGGAACCCATGCCGTTTCGAGCGGAGCATATTCAATAAAGACGACAGCTTTTTCGTTTAGCTTTCTAAACACATGACCTTCTTTAATCCGTTCGGAAAGCCATCGCTTCTTTGCATCAATGCCGGGGTGAAATTTTTTACTGCGGATAATACAGCACAAATGTTCCTGCTCAAGGTTGTCTAAAGTCACATTGATAAAATTATTTTTCATTCTTCAATCTCACTATGATGACATGTCATAAACTTTTTCCCTCCTGCCATTGATCAATCATATATCTTGCGATTGATCCATGATTTGGAATCTCTGGAAGTTCTCCGCGCGAAAACCATCCCGCATCAAGGATCTCATCTCCGTCAGGCTTCAACGCTCCTCCAGAATACTTTGCGCAGAATCCTAACATGATGGAATCAGGGAAAGGCCACGGCTGTGAAAGAACATAGCGAACCGAATCTACATCGATGTTGACTTCTTCTTTTATTTCCCTTACAACAGTCTCTTCCAAAGATTCACCCGCCTCAACAAAGCCCGCAATGAGACTGTAAAATTGATGTTTGAAATTCCGGTTCTTCGCCAGGAGAATATGATCGTCTTCATTAGTAATTAATACGATCACCGCCGGAGAGATTCTTGGGAAAATAATATTTCCGCAGGAACCGCAAATCCGTGAAATATCTTTTTCAGAATCTTTATTTTTTCCGCCGCAGCGTCCGCAGAATACGGTGTTCTTTTTCCATTGAAGAATGTGATACGCGCGGAGAATTAATTCAACATCGGAAGAAAATCCAAAATCATTCCGTTCGGCATAACAAAGGATAGATCGAATGGAAACCCGTTTCCATTCATCAGACAAAAGAAACGAATCATCCAGCAATGCGGCGGAAACAAAACTGCTTTTGTCGAACAGACGAATTTTTTCCGGCGTAACAGGAGCGGCGCTTCGCGCAGCAAAGTTCAGAAGATCATTCTGCCATTCAACCGGACCGGCGGCAGAACTTCGGATAATATCTTCGTCCTGTATTTTTTCCGGCACAACTAAATCAGTTCCCTGGAAAAAAAAGATTCTATCATTTAAATCCATCATCATTTTCCTTTACCTTACGAATAAATCCGCCGCAGAATGTACCGCCGCTTCAATGTCTCCAATTTGCTTGCAGTCTCCAATCATATCAACTTGTATCCCCGCCTTTCTGATATTATCAACCGGAAACATTCGTGAGCGTCCGTTAACCGCCATCACAACACTATCGCAGGGGATGCGTACTTCTCCATTTTTTGCGGCGCACATAATCCCGTCTTTTACAATTCGTTTCAATGTATGAGATGCGAAAAACTGTACGCCGTGCTTCTTATAATTTTCCATCATCGCAGGCCATATACTTGGCGACTGCCCTATTCCTACGGCATCTTCCATCTCAACAATGAAAACCCGGTTCCCTTCTGTACAAAGATACTCGGCAATTTCAATACCGACAAGTCCGCCGCCGATAACCGCTGTTCTCCCGAAAACTTGTTTACGTCCGGCAAGCACATCCCAGGAATCAAACACATGGGGAAGAGCGGCTCCTTCCACGGGAAGCGACACGCTCATTGCCCCAACCGCGATAATAACATGATCAGGTTTTTGCGCGATGATAATATCTTCATCAATTTCTTTGCCAAGCTGTATATTTACATTCAGCCGGATCAATTCATCGCTAAGGAAATTGACGAAGCGGAGCAGTTCTCTTTTTCTCGGAGGAACCGACGCGAGCAAAATCTGTCCGCCCAGCCGATATGTTTTTTCATATAGCGTAACATGATGTCCCCGCAAGGCGGCAATCCTTGCGGCTTCCATTCCCGAGGGTCCTCCGCCCGTGACAATAATGTTTTGGGGACTTTCTTTTTTTATAAATCTATCCGCGCCGCTTCCCGCATGAAGGCCGCACCGAAGTTTTTTTTCGTCCGCGATTTTATCGAGACATTTATTACAAGACACACAATAACGAATCGGTTTATTCTCTAAAACTTTTTCCGGCCAAAGAGGGTCGGCGATCAACGCTCGTCCAAGCGCGATCAAATCCGCCTGACCGGTTTCAAGAACCGCTTCCGCCGTCTGCGCTTCGATAATTCTTCCCACAGCCGAAACCGGAATCGAAACTTCTTTTTTTATTTCGGCGGCAATTTTGGTAAAGCAGCCGTAAGGTTTTATCCCCATAGCCGGGACCGTCTCTCCGTGCGATGGATTTGTAAACGCCGCATGGATGAGATCAAGACCCGCCGCTTCCAAAAGTTTCGCAGCTTGCTTTGCCTCATTCAAAGTTAAGCCTTTCCATGAAGGATCATCCGTCACCGCGAGTTTGTACTCCAGAATAATTTCATGATGACGCTTTTTTATCTCCTCGATAAGTTCCAAGGCAAAGCGCATCCGGTTTTCAAGACTGCCGCCGTATTCATCGTTCCGTGTATTGATAAGAGAGGAACTCATGCTGCCTAAAAACCTTTCGCCGCTCAATTGAATTGAATCAAATCCCGCAAGCACAAGACGATCAACAGCAAGAAGATAATCCGCGCGGATCCGCATCAGCATTTCACGCGGCATCATTCTAATATCAAAATCGTCAGGGTAATATATTTGAGCGCCTATCAACGCTCCGTGTTCATGAATCGAATTGCATAATGTTTTAAACACATCGATATGATGATCACTCGTAATCTTCGGACTTTTTTTCTTTACCTCAACAGGATATATTTCACCAAGCACAAGATAAGCGGCACCGCCGCGCGCAATGTCCGCAAGATACTGAATTGTTTCCGGCGCAAGACATTCATCATCATTCTCAAAACAAAAATTTACCGGCGGAAACATAATCCTGTTTTTTAAAACACGGCTTCCGATTTGTAAGGGTTCAAATAATTTCATCAAGAAAATATATCACGAATGTTTTTTGTTTTCGAGAGCAAGACGGGGAAGACAAGTCCATACCGCATGGCAGAGATTTTTCGCGGCGGAACCCCGGCCGTGACGAGGCCGGGGATAAACCCGCATTATTTCGGCAGAGGGTAAATCGTTTTCTTGAAAGCCCAGTTGACGACCATTGCGGAACAGAGGTAAATGGCTACCGCGGCTGCGGCCAATAACGACCACGCCGAAATATGGGCGTAACTTTTCGGCAACGTGCCGAGGTCGGTGAGCGCGATAAACGGCAGCGCGACATCCAGCAATAGGACGATGATCGACAAAAGACTGAATTTGGCGAAAAAGGCCGGCGTCCACAGCCACACCACCACGGTCAGCGCCGCCCATACGTAGCCGTCAATTGTTCCGTCCAACGGCGCACCCGCCTGTATGGCGTTGTATTTGAACAACATTTCCAGCCCGCTCACCAGCATAAAAAACGCGCTGAAAAACAGAAATGTGTTGCCGCCGGCAAGGTTACCGCTTTTAAGATCGAGCAGCGCGACGACAAACTGAATAACAAATCCGCCCAGCAGCCAGCA
>DBDH01000049.1:6402-41124 GCA_002293455.1 Treponema sp. UBA937 | reverse complement strand
CATGCGATTTCGCGCCTAAAGGCTGTGAAATACGCGTTTTTAAGAGGTTGAAATTGCAAAAACTGAAGTTTTGCAATTTCCTCATTAAATAAATTTAAGGAATCACAGTTTATGGGATTAGAATTATTACCAGAATTTATACGTGATAACTATGAAGTTTATGAATGGAAACATGCTTGTGCTATTTTAAATCATGATTTCCCTTCAGAATGGAAGGATATAACTGAACTTTTAACGCAATTTAGGTTAAAGAAATCATGGATCACAGCTGCCGGAGGGAGAAAATCACAAGTTTCTGAAAATATTGATCATTTTTTTTATTCAAGAGGCTGAATTACCGAGGATAGAAGGCGGCGGTGGCGGAGGATGCCCTTTACTTGTGTTTGGGATAAAAAGTAATTTATATGTCGAAGGAGAATAACATGTCAGAAGCAGGCGATGACTTATTAAATACCTTTAACGATCAAAAATTTTCTACCATTCTCGCGGACCCTCCGTGGCAATTTAATAACAGAACTGGAAAAATGGCACCTGAACATAAACGATTAAATCGATATTCAACTATGACTTTAGATGAAATATGTGATTTACCTGTTGAAGCAATTGTGGAGAATACGGCCCATTTATACCTTTGGGTTCCCAATGCGTTATTACCCGAAGGGTTACAGGTAATGAAACATTGGGGGTTCAATTATAAAACGAATTTGATTTGGTACAAAATCAGAAAAGATGGCGGTCCGGATCGAAGGGGGGTCGGCTTCTATTTTAGAAATGTGACGGAAATAATTCTTTTTGGAGTTAGGGGAAACAATGTTAGAACTCTACAACCTGGCCGTTCTCAGGAAAATCTTATCTCATCTATGAAGCGTGAACATAGTCGGAAACCTGATGAACAGTATAAAATTATTGAATCTTGCAGTTGGGGCCCTTTTTTAGAATTATTTGCACGAGGCCCTCGTGACGGTTGGTCTGTATGGGGAAATCAATCAGTGGACTATACTCCTACATGGTCAACTTATTCCAATCATTCTCAATCTAAAAAAGAAACAAATAGTATTCCCATGTACGAAGAAAAAATCAGTTAATATGTTTCAAATTCTTTAGGCTTAATTAGTGGAGAACATACTTCATGAATAAATCGATAGCATGTATCGGAAGCGGGAACATGGGCACTGCGCTTATGAAGGCCGCCGCGAAAACGATAAAGACAATGTATCTTACTGACAGTGATGCGGAAAAAGCTGAAGCTGCTGCGAAAGAGCTGGGCGTGCGGACTGTCACATCGAATGTTGAAGCCGCCGAACTTGCCGATTTTATTTTTATCGCTGTTAAGCCGAACGTTGTTCGTAAAGTGCTTGAAGAAATCGCGCCGGTTCTGAAAAAGCGTATTGAAAAAGGAATGCCCGCTTGTCTTGTTTCTATGGCGGCGGGAATCTCTATTGACGCGATCAATACGATGCTGAATATAAGCGAACAAGCAATCGTTAGGATTATGCCGAATACTCCCGTGCTTGTTTCGGAAGGCGTGGTTGCCCTCGCGTCGTTCAACGCAAAAGAAGAAGACATAAAAACGCTGACAGCGATTTTGTCCGCCGCGGGAATTGTTGATTGCGTAGATGAATCATACATCGACGCGGTAACCGCGCTTTCAGGTTCCGGACCGGCATTTGTGTATATGTTTGTTGAAGCGCTCGCGGACGGCGCGGTGGAAGCCGGCCTGCCCAGAGACAAAGCCTTAAAGTACGCGGCGCAGACCGTTCTTGGTTCCGCCGCCATGATAAAAGAAACCGCGCTGCATCCGGGTGAGCTCAAAGACCGGGTAGCGTCTCCGGGCGGAACCACGATAGCCGGAATCGCCGCGCTGGAAAAGGCCGCGTTCCGCGGAACGGTTATGTCCGCGGTAAAAGCCGCCTTTGATAAATCGAAGAACTTTTAAATTCTTCACGGCTTGCAGACTTGGAGTGAAAGATGATTGAATACCTGGTTCCTCAAAATATTGATGACCGCATCTGTAAAAACGCTGTACGCATTCTGGAAGGCGGCGGACTTATCGCGCTTCCCACTGATACAAGCTGGCTTATCGTTTGTTCCTTCAAATCTAAAGATGGGATAAAAAGACTCCGCAAAATTTCCGGCGACCGTGAGGAGCGGCTGTTCACGCTTCTTTGTTCCAACATTTCCCAGTTCGGAGAATTTTGCAGCATCGATAATTCCAGATTCAGGTTGATTAAACGGCTTGTGCCGGGGCCTTATGTGTTTATTTTGAAAACGCTTTTGGGAACCGAAAAGGCTTTGGAAATAAGACGGAAAGAAGCAGGCGTCAGAATTCCGGATCATCCTGTTCCGGCGGCAATCATCAACGCTTTAGGATTTCCTTTGTATTCTGTAACAGCAAAGCGAAGTATGATCCGCGGCGAAGATTCCGTCTATGATGATGCGGAGCTTGAAGAAGGAAAACTTCCCCCAATCCCCGAAGATGAATTGTTTGAGGGCGGCTGGAAATTGGAAGATGTTGCCGGCATCGATTTGATTCTTGATACCGGTGAAGAACGCCCGAGAATATTTTCAACGATTTTAGATTTAACCGGAGACGAAGCTGCCCTAATCCGGCAAGGCGCAGGGCCCTGGCCGGTATGATGAGAGAATGAACTAATTTTTTCTTGTTTTTACCTTACTTCTTTACATCACTTTATTGACAGCCGGGAATTTTGCGTTTATAGTATTAAGAAAGAAAGGGGAGTAGTTATTCGCGCGGAATCAACAATCCCGGCGTCAGCCTGGTTCCGCAGCTCCGGCATTATGGAGAAACAAGACCTTTCGCAAAGGCGGTACTTTTGTACATCTTTGCGAAAGGTCTTTTTTTGTATTGAAGCGCAAAAACTCCCCCTTCAAATTCAGTTTGCAAATGAAGGAGTATTTTTTTATGCAAATGAAGTGGATCGTTTTGGCAGCAGCTGTAATAATGTATGCCTTAATTGTGATTTTCCCGAACAAGAAATCTTTCGCGTCGCTTGGCGCGGCGCTTGTTATGATTATTCTTAGGGTTGTCGGTCCTTGGGAAGCCATCGGTACACTCGTAAATTGGAATGTGCTGATGATTTTTATCGGCAGCCTCGTCATCGCCGATTTGTTTATTTATTCTAGGGTTCCCGCTGTAATAGCTAACAATATTGTGGAAAAATCTCCTAGTATCGGTCTTGCGGTAACATTTATTCTGATTATGACGGGCATCATTTCGGCCTTCGTGGAAAATGTTGCTACCGTCCTCGTAATGGCTCCCATCGCGCTTGCCCTTTGCAAGAAGCTGAAAATGGATCCTACGTACTTTATGGTCGGTCTCGCGGTAATGGCGAACCTGCAGGGAACCGCAACTCTCGTGGGCGATCCTCCTTCCATGATCTTTGCCGATTATGCTAATTACGGCTTCAATGATTTCTTTGTGTATCAAGGAAAGCTTTCGATCTTTTTTGTTATCCAATTGGGAATGCTTGTAGGCGCTGTGTTCTTTTACCGGTATTTCAGAAAACAAGGTGCGCAGAAAATAAACCTGGAAGAAAAAGAAACGATTCTTACCTGGGTTCCCACGGTTCTTCTCGTTCTCATGATTGTCGGCTTGGCTTTGGCGTCATTTTTCCATTCCGGAGTAAGTATTGTTTCCGGGGGAATTGTCATCGGGCTGGGACTTGTCGGAATTATTTGGTATAAATGTATTCGGAAAGAGCCGAAAGAAAAAATCATCAGCATGATTAAAAATCTTGATTGGGATACGACGCTGTTCCTCATCGGCATTTTTATTGTTGTCGGCGCCATTGCCAAGATCGGTCTTTTGAATGATTTTTCACTACTCCTTGAAAGAATCATTGGCGGGAATAAACTTCTGGGATTTGTTCTTATCGTCGGCGTATCTATGATCATTTCCGGTTTTGTCGATAATGTTCCTTACATCATTGCGATGCTTCCCGTCGCCGCAACGCTGGCAAATAATCTTGCCTTAAAACCGGAACTCTACATGTTTGGACTGCTTGTCGGTTCATGTCTGGGCGGAAACCTCACTCCCTTCGGCGCGTCCGCCAATGTTGTATCAGTGGGGATTCTGCGTAAAGAAGGAGTCGAAGTCAGTTTCCGTACATGGCTGAAAATCGGCCTGCCTTTCACTGTGTTGACTACTACAGCGTCTTCGTTATTTGTCTGGTTTGTTTGGGGATAAATGAGCTTGTGCAAAACTCGGTTAGTTTTGCAATTTCCTCAAATATTCCGCGGTTTTTTTCGCGGGAGAAAAAAATTGTCGCATACGATAGGCTGTTCAAAAAGTTGTTTGCTTTGAGGACAGCCTATCATCATTCTTCTATCGTTCAATACGAAACGCGGTACAGTTTTGATCAGGTTCTCTTGCGGTGCAAATTACCTGGTCGATTCTTGCGCTTGGAGGACCTTTGTGGAGCCATTGCAGAAATTTTTCAGTGTTTTCCCAGGGACCTTGGGCAAATACTTCAACCGATCTGGAAAAAGTATTGCGGACCCAGCCGTTGAGACAAAGCCGCTTTGCTTCGGCCAGTGCTGAATAGCGAAACCCAACGCCTTGAACTCTGCCGTGGATTTCCGCGAAAAAAGCCGTTTGTTTTGAATTGTGTGCCATATCGCTATTTCAAATGATAGCGTATTTTCCTTGAATAGTCTCGTTACTTCTTATATAATTAGTAGGTTATGTCGATTAACATTGCAAATCCTTTGATAGTTCAGAGCGACAAAACCCTTTTGCTTGATGTTCATGCGCCGCTTGCCGAAGAAGCGCGGGCGGCGGTAATGCCTTTTGCGGAACTGGAAAAATCACCGGAACATATTCACACTTATAGAATTAGTCCCCTTTCATTGTGGAACGCGGCAAGTGCCGGGTTTACGTCAGCGGATATTGCCGCCGTCCTGGAAACGTATTCCCGCTATCCCTTGCCGCAAAGTATTGTGGAAGGCTTTGCCGGCGTAATGGACCGTTACGGAAAAATCAGGCTTGTGTCGGAAGATCAGCTCGTTCCTGGAAAGAAAAATGTTCCGGCAAATGTTCTCCCCTCGGAATTGTTTCTTATTAGTGATGATAAAGCGATTATGGCGGAGATCGGCGCGTCGCGGATTTTGCAAAAGTACCTTGAAAAGACAGCGCTGGGATTCCGGCTGAAATTGATAAACCGGGGGAGCGTAAAACACGAACTTATTAAACTGGGCTGGCCGGTAAAAGATGAAGCTCCTTTAATTGATGGCGAGCCTTTGGAAATAACGCTCCGCGAAAACAGCGGTGCCGCCGATCAGCCTTTTTCCCCCAGGGATTATCAGTGGGAAGCGGCGCGTTCTGTTCTTGGCGACTCCGGTCCTGGTACAGGCTACGGTGTTGTAGTACTGCCCTGCGGTTCCGGGAAGACTGTGGTAGGAATGACCTTCATGTCCCTCTTAAAAACGAACACGCTCATCTTAACTACCAATGTTGCCGCGGTACATCAGTGGATGGCGGAGCTTTTGGATAAGACAACCTTGGATGAAAGCATGATTGCCGAATACACCGGTGATTCCAAATCTGCGGCGCCTGTAACAGTAGCAACCTACCAAATTCTTACCTGGCGGCCGCGTAAAAACGGAGATTTTCCCCATTTCAAACTCTTCCGCGAACGTCCCTGGGGGCTCATCATTTACGATGAGGTTCATCTGCTCCCGGCCCCGGTGTTCAGAGTTACGGCGGAATTGCAGGCCGTAAGAAGGCTGGGGCTTACCGCGACGCTTATCCGGGAAGACGGCGCGGAAGACGCGGTATTCAGTCTCGTGGGACCCAAACGCTATGATGTTCCATGGAAGGATCTTGAAAGTAAAGGCTGGATCGCGGAGGCCTTCTGTACCGAAATCAGAATCAACATGCCCGAAGCGCTGAAGATTCCCTATGCGATTGCGGGGCAGAGAGAAAAATACCGCCTGGCAAGCGAAAATCCTCTAAAGGAATATATCGTAAAACAACTTGTGGAAAATCATCCCGATGATCACATCCTTGTTATCGGGCAGTACATTATCCAGCTTGAAGCTCTCGCGAAACTGCTGAACGCTCCGCTTATTACCGGGAATACACCTAACAAGGAACGTGAAAGGATATACGATGCTTTCAGGAAGGGAGAAAGCCGCGTCATTGTTGTTTCAAAGGTAGCAAACTTTGCGATTGACTTGCCGGATGCTTCTATGGCGATTCAGGTGTCAGGAACATTCGGTTCCCGGCAGGAAGAAGCCCAGCGTTTGGGAAGAATCCTCAGGCCTAAAGAACGGAATTCCAGTTTCTTTACCATTATTTCTTGTTATACCGTTGAAGAAGAATTCGCCGCTAACCGGCAAAAGTTTCTTGCGGAACAAGGCTACAAATATTCCATACAACTATGGAACAGCGAAGAAATTTTACTCAACGAAAACGCTTCTTTGCAGGGAACTGTCTCGTAATGGGAAACGTACCTTTCCGCGGCATAGAAGAATGGGAATCTGCCCTTTTGACGCTTCCTGAGCATTCTTTCTTTGAACTCATTCGGAGCGTTTTAGGAAATATCACCACGCCTTTCAATAAACAAAAATTGATTCATAATTTGACGGCGTTTTTAAGCAAAAAAGAAATCCAGGAAATCATCAAAAATTATATTGATGATGATGACCGCCGCGTGATTGCCGCTATTGGGATTCTGGAAGAACCGGCTCCCGGTGAATTGATGAGTTTTTTCGGCGGAGAATATTCTTATGCGGATTTGCATAACATCATTCTTAACCTGGAAGAACGGCTCATCGTTTATAGATTCAAAGATGAAGAAAAATTCCGGCTTGCTTTAAATCCCGTTCTTTCTCCGGTATTGAAACCCTTGACAGAAAATACCGGAATTCTTTTTCCGTCAAGTGAAATATCCGCTTCAATAAAACCGCAAAACAAAACTTCTTCTCCGTGGAAATCGCCGCTGCTTGCCTGCCTTATTTCCTTTGTGTATGACCGGCATGATCTTTTTAAAACCCAGGGAGGTGTTCGGAAAAAAAATCTTGATGACGGTAAACGGATTTTTCCCGGCTTGAAATTTGAGCTGATGCTTGGAACATTCAGAGCCGCGGGACTGCTTCAATTGGATGATCAAGGGAAGCATCATTTTGATGAAAACAGATTGAACCAGCTTGCCGAACTTTCTGAATATGAAAGACGAGTGTATCTTGCTTCCGCAATGATGGTTTTTTACGAACAAAACGAAAACTTCTGGCAATATTTCAATAAGACCCATATTTTGAACGCGGCAAAAGAACTTCATCAATTTTTGCAAAACCTTGATGTAACGCGCTGTTATCCCCGGTCTACGATTCAGAAAATATTTGAAATCCAGGAAGCAAAGAGAAAAGACCTTTTTTTTAGAAAACCGTCCGCGAAAACCAGCAGCCGGGTAGAATTATTTTTGAAAGTTTTGAAAGCTTTTGAACTGATCGAAGAAAAAAACAATAATGTCAGAAAATTAATTATTGCTGACAACAAACAGGAAGATAAAAATATTGCGGGCAGATACATCAGCATGGATTCCCCCGATTCGTTTATTGTGTTTCCCGAAATATCATTTGCTGATGCCCTAAAACTCGTCCGCTTTAGTTCGGTTCTTGAAACCGGAACCATAACCCGCTTTGTGCTGAGCAAAGATTCTGTGATCAGGGCCTATCAGCTTGGAATAAGCTGTGATGAAATTACAGAGACCTTAAAAAATCTTTCAGGAACCGCTGTTGATCAAAATATTGTCTGGCAGCTAAAAGAATGGGAGAAGCGTTATACAGAAGTAGCTCTGTATAACGGTATCGTGCTTAGTTTGTCAAAGGATAGATTGTATTTAGCAAATGCCGAACCGCTCGCGTCAATGATTTCGGCCGTTCTCGCTCCCGGCGTTTTTCTCCTTGCGGTTGACGATGAAGAAGACGCGGCGGCCGCGCTTAAAAAAGCGGGAGTAGATATTGTTTCAAGGAACACAATTCGGACGAATATGAAAAATTCCGGGTTTGAAAAGAAACAAATGTTTTTCCCGCGCCTTGATACTGCATCAAAACAGCAGGTACCGCATTTTGAGGAAGAAAGGAATATCTGTCAGTCAAAAACAATTATCATTGATAAAGAAAAAGCTGACGCGCAGAAAAATCATTTCAGAACGATTCTCGCAAAGATGAAGCTTTCAAAAGATCAGCATGATGAACTTTCAGCCCGGATAGAACGTGGACTCATTTTGACTGATGAGCAGATGGACGCATCATCAGTCAAATATGAAAAACTTGAAGCGCGCGGTTTGGATTATGTAGGAAAGTACAATATCGCAAAACAGGCAATAGCGTCAGAATCATTCCTCGAAATAATTTGGTCAGATAATCAGGGAACAGTTCAAAAAATTCTGGGCATTCCTTCGGCAATAGAAAAAGCAAACAGCGAAGCCATTCTTGTAATGCGCACAGAAAATCGTGAAAACAACCAGGACAATATTATCCGCATTGCCCTGGGACGAATTAGTTTATTGAGGCGGATCAAACAATCGATATTTGGAGAATAATATGCCTTTACTGCCATTCAGCAATCCCGAAACCGGGACGGCTAACCAAGCAAAACTTGCGGTTCTTATCGACGCGGATAACACACAGGCCGCGATTATTGAAGGACTTCTGAACGAAGTTACAAAATACGGAATCGCCAGCGTTAAACGGATTTACGGCGATTGGACAAGCACACATCTTCGATCCTGGAAAGATAAATTGTTGGAACATGCTATACAGCCGATTCAGCAGTTTTCGTATACGTCAGGAAAGAACGCCACCGACAGCGCAATGATTATCGACGCGATGGATTTGCTTTATACGGAAAAACTTGACGGCTTTTGCATCGTATCCAGCGACTCGGATTTTACGCGGCTCGCCGCCCGGATTCGGGAAAGCGGATTGACGGTGTATGGTTTCGGCGAACAGAAAACGCCCAAGCCTTTCGTAACGGTCTGCGATAAATTTACCTACACAGAAATCCTCCGCGATCTTCCCGAAGAAAATGAAGAAGATGAAAGCAAACCCGCTGCCCGCAAAGCGGTCAATATTAAAAATGATAAAGCCCTCACCAAACTGCTCCGTGATGTAGTTGATGACTTGGCCGATGAATCCGGCTGGGCCTACCTGGGAAGCGTAGGGCAAAAAATCAATATCCGTTCCGCGGAATTCGATCCGCGGAACTACGGCTTCAAAAAGCTGGGCGATCTTTTCAGAGCGCTTCCTCAGTTTGAAACCGAGGAACGCCCCCAGGAAACAGGCGGCGGCAGGCTCGTATATATCCGTTGGAAGAAAAAAGGCTGGCGGATTTAATTTCCTGTCAAAATCCATCGTTCTCCATAACCGGAGAACGATGATTCGGAATCGATGTTGTATGTAAGAGTTCTTGTTTCCATCATAATAACGATGATATTTCTGTCAATCCGAAATCCTCCCATTCTGGGGATTCCCTGTCTCGTATAAGAAAAAGCACCCATCGAAGTATTCCCCGGAATGATGATTTCCGCGCTGCCGCCCGCTAATCGATATCTGCCGCCCTTTAGCGTCATTTGCCTGTTGTCCATCAAGGACGCCATGCCCTGCCCGGAATTTTCCGCGGCGTTGTTATGTGTATCAACACGGGGCGTTTCCACGGCAGCTTGAGGAACTTCAATATCTTCAGCGCCGTGCAGTATTAAGTAATCGTAAATTTCTGTTGATTCCAATTCCTTTGACAAAGATGCCGGAGTGTAACCATTGTAGTTTGACGCGTTTACATTCGCGCCTTTTTCAATCAACAGTTTTACCGTTTCAAAATTACCCTCTTGTATAGCGTATAACAATGCAGTCATGCCGTTAGAATAATCCTTGCCGTCAGGATACGTGTAATTCACATCGGCTCCCATTTCGGCAAATTGATTAACTAAATTGAAACGCTTTTTCTCCGCCGCAAAAAGTAAAATTTCACCGTTCGGTTTTATGCCCTGATTCAGAATGTATTGTATCACTTCATCCGAATGAGCGCGGTTGAGAGCGTTAAACAAATCAAACACAGCCGGATTGATATTATGATCTTGCAAAATCCGGAGAATAGTCATCGTACTGTTCCGATGACTGTAATCAAGCGCAAACGCGTACATCAATCTTTTTTCAGATTCAGGAACGCGGTCCGCGTAATCGTTGATAATTCTTTCAACCGCCGGAACATCATTTGACGATAAAGCCCTTACAAGATCGCGCCTGTAATTATCCTGTGCGTGAAGGGAATGAGGGAGAAACGAAACGAGAAAAATAATACTGAATATAATAACATAATTCTTTTTCATGCTCTTTCAACTTCTGATCTTCAAGGTAGTTTGATTAATGTTAACACAACCATTTTGATCTCTATAATGCACTTCAATGCACTTATTGATGTATAATGATAAACAGAAAAAACATCATTCATTGGTAAATCAATGGTCTGATAAAACTCAGATAAGATATTCTTGTCATTTTGCATAATCTATAAAGCTCCTTATAGAACAATCGTGTAAAACGTCACTATCTGTCACTTAATCCATTTTTTCGCAAAATCAACAGCTCTATTCACATTGTCTTGTAATTCGTTCGAATTGTAAAGAGTAATCTGAACCAAAAGACCATTTTTTGAGGTTATACGAATCATTGAAATTTCCATGCAGCTAGAATATAATAACAGTAGGAAGTGAACGCGCCTATGAAAATATATTTTGACAACTGCTGTCTAAATCGGCCCTACGATGATTTATATGACAATATTGTTCGTATGGAAGCTGAAGCGGTGTTGTCAATTATTGATACTTGCGAATCTGGTGAATGGGAATATTTTGGTAGTGATGTGTTGTTGGATGAAATACTCGGTATGTCAAACACCGATAGGCGTGAAAGAGTAATGTTGTTGTATTACTCGGCGGCATCGCATATTAACTTAACGAACGCCATTATTTTGCGGGCAAAAGAGTTTGAACAATGGGGAATAAAATCTTATGATGCACTTCATCTTTCAAGTGCGGAATCGGGCGGCGCAGATGTTTTGCTCACGACTGATAGAAGATTCATTAATGCTGCGCAGCGTTCAAATGCAAATATTTTGGTGCAAAATCCACTTATCTGGTTAGCGGAGAAACTTTATGATACAAAATCCTAATATAATTAGAGCGGAAGGCTATCGCGTATTATTACGTGAACTTGGAGCTGCGAACGCTGCAAATTTTCTGCGCCAACTTGAAAACGGCAGCGGAGATTATACAGAAGAAAGACAAACTGTACTTGATGAAAACTCCATCGATGAAATTGCTGAGCGTATCAGAAAACGGAAAGAATAGTGTAATCATGCCAAGAGCGATCATGTATTACCTCACTCGTCTTCCCAGACCAATTACCTTATTAACCCAAACTCTCTCATACGCAATATGTTTTTTCTGCAAATATATCCGCGTCGTTTTTACCTCATCAATCACCTGCAGGGCTTTTTCGTTTTCGCCGCGGCGGATTTGATAGTCGGCATAATAATAATCGATCTCAAAACTGTTGAACTTTTGTTTCGCGTTTTCATACAACATATCAACTTGAGACTGATCCAAAAGATGTTCCTGAATTTTCAGTTTGACAAGGATTTCCGACTCACGGCTGAACGGAAAGTTTAATTCTTCCAGCAGATTGATGACGCTTCCTGCTTCTTCGTATTGAGCTTTTCCGTAAAGAGCTTTTGCTTTTTGCAAAAGACAGGCAGTGTTTTGGCTTTCATGTCCCTGCAAGAGTTCATCGTATAAAGCAACAGCCTCATCAAAATATCCCGCGTTAAGATATTCGTCCGCAAGCATTTTCCGGTTATTGAACGAAGGAGTAAACTCGGCGTCCGCTTTCAGTTTGTCAATTTTATGAGAAGGAATAATTTTTGATACGACAATATCTGTAAACTGCGGAAGGTTCCGGCCAAGCCGCAGATCGGGAAGAATCTCTATAATGAGATACGCGATGCCCCCTATATATGGCAGAAAAATGATAACATAAAGCCAGCCGGAACTGCGGCCTGTTTTAAATATATGGATAATACAGGCCAATTGCAGTAAATAGGGCAGTGCAATAAATAGATAATTCAAGTACATTGCAGATTAAAAGTACATTGTTTGGTTTCAGCATTATAAAAAATATAAAGCAGTCCGCAGTCGCCCCACCTTAAACCGGCTTCGTCTTCCGAATCAACCTGAAACAAGAACGAAAATTTTTCCGTGCTGGGATTTCCTGAGTTTTGAATCCAATGCGGATAACCGCCAATCTGTGTCTGGAAACCTTGCTCGCCGACAAGTTCTTTCGCAACTTCCTGATACGCATACCATGGCCAATCTTTATCTAAGACATATGATAAACTGCGTGCATGTTCACAATAATCATCAAGGCTGTCCCAATGGGGAAGCGTTTTTATTTGTTCAAATGAAAGTTCGCAATAGTTTACGTTATCATGATGTTTCGGCTTTTCGATATATTGATAATTTTCCAGATTGATGTTCTCATATATTTTTACAAGCCAACCGTCTTCGTCTGTATTCCACGGCCAACTTTCAAAGTCATAATAAAACTGAACAAGTTTAATATGTTCCGGCAGCGAATTTTTCCCATCGTTATATATTTGAAAAACAAATTCCAAATCACAATAGTTTCCTGAATCGTCTTTTGCTTTTGGCCATGTTTCGCCTTTTTCAAAATAAGGCTGACCGCCGAACTGCGATATAAGATGAGAATCTTCCGGTATTGATGAAGATGCTCTTAACGTGACTTTTGACGCTTCTTTAATCAAAGATGTAACAAGATTTACTAACTTTTCGCGCGTTTTCAAATTCAGTTCCTCCAATTCTTTCCGGTATTTATCAAATGATTTTCAGACATATTTTCGTTCTCTATTACATCTGCGATGTACTATATCTATGATGTACTACATCGCAGATGCAAGCTCTGCCTGGCAGAGATTTATTTTTTCCCGATAACCTCGAATCCGCAGTAAGGAACCAACGCTTTGGGAAGTTTGACGCTTCCGTCAGCCTGTTGAAAGTTTTCCATGACAGCAATGATTCCGCGGGAAATTGCGATGGCGGTTCCGTTCAGCATGTGGACGAAACGGTTTTTTCCATCATCATTCTTGTAGCGGATATTCAAGCGCCGTGCCTGGTAATCGGTGCAGTTTGATGTGGACGTAACTTCTCCCCATTCGCCGCCGTTCCTTCCGGGCATCCATGCTTCAAGGTCCCATTTACGATAAGCGGGCGCGCCCAGGTCGCCGGTGCAGGTATCCACCACGCGGAAAGGAATTTCCAATCCTCTAAATATATCTTCTTCGACAGAACGAAGTTCCTCATGGAACTTGTCCGATTCTTCGGGCAGGCAGTATACAAACATTTCGAGCTTGGTAAACTGATGCACGCGGTACAAGCCTTTGGAAAACTGCCCCGCGGCTCCGGCTTCCCGGCGGAAACAATGGGAAAGCCCCGCCATCTTTATGGGGAGCGTATCCTTTGCCAAAATCTGATTCGCGTAATATCCGCCCAAAGTGATTTCGGCGGTTCCGACCAAACAAGAGCCTTCGCCTTCCAGCGTGTACACGTTGGATTCCGCGCCGCGCGGATTAAAGCCGATTCCTTCAAGGATTTCCTCTTTCGCGATATCCGGCGTGATAAACGGCGTGAAACCTTTTTTCTGAAGAATATCCAGCGCGTAGCGGACTAAACCTAACTCAAGGAAAACGCCTTCGTTTTTAAGATAATAGAATTTGGTTCCCGAAACTTTTGTCGCGGAATCAAAATCAATAATATCCAAATCTTGTCCAAGCTGAACATGGTCTTTCGGCTCAAAATCAAATTTCCGCGGTTCGCCAACCCGTTTCACTTCAAGATTGTCCTTGTCTTCCTTTCCGACAGGGGCATCGGGATGAGCCATGTTGGGAATCCGCCGCACTTCAATGTCAAGCTGCTTTTCCGCGTCGGCAAGCTCCGCTTCCTTGGCGGCAATATCCTCTTTAAGTTTCCGGCCTTCTTCAATAAGTTGATTCCGGGCATCCGCTTCCAGTTTGCCTTTCATGGCGGCGGCATTGGTATTACGCGCCTGCTGCAAAGCCTGAAGCGCCGTGGAAAGTTCGGTCCGCAGGTTGAAAAGCTGAACCATCCGGTCCGCATCGGCATTCATGTAACGGTCGGTAATATTTTTCTTAACCGCATCGAGGTTGTCAACGATAAATCGATAATCTAACATAATGCTCAATTTTATCGGTTAGATTGATAAGAAACAAGGGAGCTGCACAGAAATTACACAGAGGAGATCACTGACGCTTTATTCGTGTTGAGGGTTTAATACCTTCTGCACACATTCGTGTGCGAGGCTCTGCGGCGGAGTTGTTGATTGTAAGGATATGAAGCATGGTGTATACTATAAACAGAGGGGAATATGTCTGAACAGCTTATATTGAAAAATCTGCCGTTTATAAAAATTTTGCCTGCCTGGGCGCAGGAATTATCGTACAAGTATTGTTCCAAAACAGCGAATCTCTATATTCTGCATGGAAACATTCGGGACCTTTTGCCTCATAAAATGAATGAAGGCGAGTTTATATTTGCCCGCATTCAGGAATATGTTTCCGAAGTGCTTTTCGGCAACCGCGACATTATCGTTTTTTATGACCGGTCGAGCGGCGTTTCATTCTGTGAAGCTGTCATGGAAGCCGCGTATATCAAAACGATGAAAAGCCGTTATCCCGATGTTACTGATGATGAACTTTTATCGCAGGATCCTGAAAAAAGTTTCTTTTATTTGGAAAAGTATTTTCTCATGAAGATTCAGGAAAAAAAGCGCATCGTTTTCATTATGGATTATGCCGAAACGATTGTGCCCGCCGGTGAACTTATCCGCCTTTCCGATGAAGACCGCTATTGCCTCGTTACTCTTAACCGCTGGTCGAACGATCCCATTTTTACCAAGGGCGATGTGTCGATTATTCTTTTGACCGAAAACCTTACCGACATTTCTCCGCGGCTTACGGGTTCGCCGTCCACCGTTAAGGTTGAGATTCCCATTCCCGATGAAGATGTAAGGGCGAGCTTCCTTGAGTCCATGGAACGGCAGGGGAAATTGCTGCTCGACCGCGGTCTTGTTCCCCGCAGAATGGCGGCCGTCACGAGCGGACTCAATCTGCAAAATCTCAATCGGCTCGTGTCGGAAAGTTATCAGGAAGATACCGCGCTGTCGCTCGATTATATCGGCAAAAAGAAAAAAGAGATTATCGAGAACGAAGCGGCGGGGCTCCTTGAGTTCATGGATACATATCACGATCTGTCGTATGTTTCGGGGCATAGTTTTGTGAAGAAGCGATTCAAGAGCGCGTCGCGCGCGATAAAGATGGGCCGCCTCGATGTGCTGCCTATGGGCTATCTTATTGCGGGGCCTGTCGGAACCGGAAAGAGTTTTATCGTTTCGGCCTTTGCCGGAGAAATCGGCATCCCGATGGTGAAGTTCCGCAACTTCCGTTCCAAGTGGCAGGGCGTTACTGAATCGAATTTGGAAAAAGTTCTCAATATTCTCAAGGCGATGTCGCCCGTGGCCGTTATGATTGACGAAGCCGATGCCTTCCTCGGCGACCGCGACCAGGACGGCGATTCGGGAACGAGCAACCGCGTGTTCGCGCAGATCGCGAGTTTTATGGGTAACACAGAATACCGCGGAAAGATTATTTGGTTTCTTATTACATGCCGGCCGGATTTAATTCCTATCGACCTGAAACGCCAGGGCCGCGCCGAAGAACATCTCGCGCTTTTCTATCCCGAAACAGATGATGAGCGCGAAGACCTTTTCGAGATTCTTGTAAAGAAGCTCGATCTTTCTATCAGAAAGTTTCCCATTTCGGATTTGTTCAAAAAGTTTAAGCACGAATTTTCCGGCGCGGATTTGGAAGCGGTGCTCATCCGCGCGAAACTTCATGCCGCTATGTCCGATAGAACATTTGTCACCAAAGAAGACATGGAAGAAGTAATGGGCGACTTTGTGCCGCCCGCGTATCCCTACGAAATCGAATATCAAAATCTGGTCGCGGTCCTCGAATGTACATCAAAAGAAATGGTCCCCCGCCGTTTCCAAAACATGGACAGAACCAAACTGGTCAAAGATATTCGGGAACTTAAATCTCTTTTGGGTGAACGTGATTGATAGCCGTTTATACAGGGCTGACATTTTGCGGGAAAATCTTTATCATTCTTATATATGACAGATAATGTTTTGCCTTTGCAATTGATGGCTGATATTGACGGCCTTTCCATCTTTTCATCGATCCGGCAAAGTTTGCTGCTGCATACATTCCGCGATCTGCTCCGGAATCTCTACACCGAATCCGATCCTCCCACTGCCGATTATGTTTTAATGGCGGTGAATACCTGGGCCTCTTTTATTAATGCCTTCGCTTCTGATCCAAACGGAAATAGTTTTTATGAAAAGATCGCCTGCATTGTTGTACGGGATGATAATGTGTTCACCCGCGCCGCTGAAAAAAAACCGCCGCGTCAAGTTGATTCAATGCTGATTACCGCCGCAAAAACAGATTTGACGCGCTTGGGCAGAATCGCTTCCGCAAATGTTACCGGCATAGGATTTACTATCGCGAAAGATTTGCGGACGCTGGGACTCAGTGAAGCCGCGTCTGGCATAGAAAACGAGTGCCGGTCTCTTTGGTCCGAGGAAGGGCGCAGCGTGCAAGGGCTTCAAAAAGATATTCTTTCGATTTTCCCCTCCGATGATTGGGGCACGTCCGTCGAAAAATTCGCGGAATATATCAATAAAACCGGCGCCGGAGAATTTGGGCAGCACCACGCGTTCAACTGGAAAGCGGGGGATCATACTGATAAAAAACATTTTCGGCCGGTAATCAATCAGGATAAGATACGCCTTAATGATTTATGCGGATACGAAGATCAGCGGCAGGTTGTTATTTCCAATACGCTTCGTTTTTTGGAAGGGAAGCCCGCGAATAATCTGCTGCTTTACGGCGACCGGGGAACCGGGAAATCCGCCGCGGTAAAAGCGGTCTGCAATGAATACGCGGACCGGAGCCTTCGTCTTTTGGAAGTCAAAAAAAATGATGTGTTGGATTTACCGGAAATTATGGAACAGCTTTCTGACCGGGCTTTAAAGTTCGTTCTTTTTGTTGATGATTTATCGTTTGAAGAAACCGGCGGATCATTTACCGCGTTTAAGGCCTTTCTTGAAGGCGGCGCGGAAAGCAAGCCGGATAATGTTGTTGTGTATGCTACAAGTAACAGGCGTCATCTTGTAAAAGAACGGATTGAAGACAGACCCGGCAGTTCCACCGCCGCGTCCGGCGATATTCGGGCTTTCGACACCATGCAGGAACAATTTTCCCTTGCCGACCGTTTCGGCGTAACCGTTATCTTTACATCCCCCAGCCAGGATGATTATCTTAAAATCGCGGAATTCCTCGGTAAGCGCCGGGGACTTTTAAACGCGTCTTCCACAGACGACGAAGCCGGAAAAGTTTTTAAAGAGAATGCCCTCCGCTGGGAACGATGGTTTAACGGCCGATCTCCAAGGACCGCGGTGCAGTACGTCAACTGGCTTGAGGGCGGAGATACATTCCCCTGGGAGTAAGGAAGTCTGATAACTTTTACACCGGCAGTTCTCTGACCGGCGCGTCCAGTTTTTCGGCGGCGGCTTCCGCGATCCTGGTGCCTGCGACAAGAGCGGACTTTCCTTCCGGAAACTGACCGGCGAGCCTAGAAGCGGCTTCTCGAACATCTTCCGCCGAAACTTTTATAATCTTTTCAAGTTTCTGTTCCCGGTGTTCATCTTCAACGCCGTAGAGAAAACGGAAAAAATCTCCGCTTCCTTTTTCCGCGTTGGTCCGCGGACGGGTTTCTCTTGAAAAAGTTCCGATGACCGCTTTATCCAATTCAGCATCAGATTCATCTTGAGCGCATTTTTGCGCGCCTTCTTTTTCAAGAACTTTCAAGAACGTTTCCAACGAACGGGCAGGATCAGGGTCGCGGTATGTTGAAAGCGTAAACAGATTTTCTATTCCATCGGGATAAGCTGACGCTCCGTAAGCTCCGCCTTTCATCCGGATTTCTTCCCAGAGCGCGCCGGTTGACAGGCTGTGGGAAAGGACCAGTTCGGCCGCGTGTTCCGGCGTATTGTACGGCGCGGCTTTCATGACCTTTGCGGCGAACCCAACTTGAAGCGAAGAAGAACTATACAATTCCGGTTTTCCGCTGTCATGATTTTCCGCCGCGTCAATAAGTTGTAAAAAGGAATCCGCGGATACGCATAAAGGATTTACCGGCTGAGGCGCTTTAAAGTTTTCAAAATATGTACCAAATAACAAAAATGCTTTATCAGCCGCGTCCGCGGACGCGGTAATATTTCCGATTAGTCCCGCTTTTTCCACAAGAGTATCCCGAATCGATGTCAGCTTTTGCGCGATCTTTTTTACGTCCATTTTGGCAAGACGATGGATAAACTCAATCTGCGTGATACCGTTCCATATTTCCTCAACGGCTTTCACACGGGAAAAAGTTCTTGACGCGCGCTCCGCGGCATATTGCGAACCGCCCGGAGCAAGGCTTGCATCAATATCGTTTTTGATTTCCAAAACTAAATCTTCTATGCGCCGGAGATCCGAAAAATCGGCATTACAAATGATATTAGATACGAGTTTCAATGATTCATCGATCTTTTCATCCAGGCATTTTAATCTGAAAACAATCCAATCCCGTCCAAAAATGTGTAATTTTTCCGCCGGAATTTCAGACGCGGAACGAAGCTCTTGCGGGCAGGAACCCGTTTGCAGCATCGCGTAAAAATTTCCTACCGTCCTTGCCAGAAGGCTTGAAACTTCGCCGTAATCTACACCGGGCAGACCCACCGAAACAACAGCGTCAGCAAAAAAACCAAACCAGGGATAATCAGCGGGTTCAAACACATCAAGAGGTAAAGCCAAATCCATGTAGGTAATACCGTTGGTAAAAAGATCGTGGGTTAAAACCGGAATCCCCGAATGGTTCCTCATAACGCGCGGAGTTTTTTCAATATGATAATCAAGTTCGTTTCTGGACAGATGAGGAATCTTTGCCAAATTTTCCGGCGCGTCACCTTCGCTTTGAATGCGTTCAAGATTTTCCGAATTTTCTTTCAGGGCTTTTAATTCCGCGCCGCTCATTGAAGAAAGTTTTTCGGAAAGTTTTTTCTCCAGAGTTTCATGCTGCTTATCAAGGAAATCGTCTTTGGGTTCCACAATGACCAAAGCCCGGTGAGGATTATCCAAAAAATATTTCTTAATAAGAGATTCAAAGTAACGTGAATCACTCTTCAATTTATTTTTCAATTCTTCAAAGGCGGGAACAAAAAGAAGTGTCTCCCAGGGTGCCGCTCCATGAAGCCAGCCGCGCAAAGACCGTACAAGCCAGACAAGCGAGTAAGGACCGCCGGATCGTTTTATTTCACGGTTGGTAAACTCCATGGTTAAAAGCGCGGCCTCTATTTCTTTTTTGGGAATGCCGTCTTTTTCCAAACGTTTGAGTTCGCTGAAAATAAGACGCTGGACTTTCTCCGCGTTTTTAATCTTTACGCCCCGGAGCCCAAGAGAAAAAACCGTTTCGCGCAGGCTTCCTTCCAACCCTGACGCGGGAGCTAAATCTTCCCCTAAACGTGATTCGATGAGGGAACGTAAAAGGGGAGACCCGTCGTGTCCGATGAGAATTTCCGTTAAGGCTGCAAGCGCCAATGTTTCAGCCCGATTGGCGGAATCATTGCAGAGCCAGGACAGCATGACAACCGGTTTCTGTTCCGCCCCGGCGGGGCTGTCCACATGAACGGTTCTTGGTTCGGTCCAGCGTTTTGCCAAAGGTATTTGCGGAATCTTTTTTCCGGCCGGAATGCCGGATAAAAATTTTTCGTTTATAAAAGATAATTGTTTTTCCGTGGGAATATTGCCCGCAAGAAAGATACGGCAGTTTGCGGGATTGTAATGAGCTTTGTGAAAATCTTTTAAGCCCTGCCAGGTAAGTTCCGGAATATAAACAGGATCGCCGCCTGAATCAAAATCATAAACCGTTCCGGGAAGAACCGATCTCACCGACCAGTCTCCGGCATATGTATCTAACGACGAATACGCGCCTTTCATTTCGTTATACACAACACCTGTGATTGAAAGTTTTCCCCCGTCTTCATTGTCACCGGGAACAAATTCCAGGCGGTGTCCTTCCTGCATAAAAGTCCATTCGTCTAAAAGCGGATGAAATACAGCGTCACCGTAAACAGACATAAGATTAAAATAATCATGCTCATTTGTTGAGCTTGCCGGATACACGGTTTTATCCGGATAGGTCATCGCGTTCAAAAAGGTCTGGAGGCTTCCTTGTGCCAGAACGATAAAAGCGTCTTTCAAAGGATACTGTTCGGAACCGCAAAGAACCGAGTGTTCCAGAATATGAGCCGCCCCGGTAGAATCTTCCGGCGGGGTTGCAAAGGCAAACGCAAAGAGATTTTCGCTGTCATCATTTAAAATATGAAACACTTCCGCACCGCTTGTTATATGCTTTGCCCAGATGCCGGAAGCCTTCAACTCTGCCAATGCAGCAACATCAATTATTTCAAAACCGCTGTCCAAAATCTGTCCGCGTTTCAAGCCCGTGTTCATACAATTACATCCTCATCGTCAATTAATACTATCCGGCCTTCATTCAGACCGTTTCGGAACCAGTTAAGAAATGCCTTAGCCGCCGCATCGACATCTCTTTTTAAAGCGGGTCCCATTATTTCCATTTCTTCCTGAATAAGCGTTTTTCTGTTTGAAGAAAGATTGGATAAAATCTTTTGCGTAAATTCTTCCGATTTTCCTTTGAGCAGGAGGGCAATATCTTTATCGCTCATACCGCGCAGATGTAACTGCAAAGGCCTGTCATCAGCTTTGATAATGTCTTCCAGCGTGTGGAGCCGTTCTTTTATGTCCTGCGAAAGTTCCGGATCATTTTCTTCCAATTCATACAGGATTTTTTCGCCAAAGGATACATCGGTATGCTTGAGAATTGCCGTCAGCGCGGAAACTCCGTCGATACTGTCGCCTTCAATCTTTCCAATCGTATGCGCTTTATCCTTTAAGCCCTGAGCCACCCGCTCAAGAACTTCCGGAAGCGTTTCGGAAAGATGCGCGATACGTTTCACCACATCAAGTTTTCGGATAGGATTCATCATCTCCAGACACGCGGCCGACAGTTTTGCCGGTAGCCGCGAAAGCACCAATGCCGTTACCGCCGGAGACTCATCTTTTAAAAGAAAAGCCGTTTGTTCGCCGGAAAATTCTTCAAGAAAATCGAAGGGATTTTCTATCGATTCGGGAACGGCTTTGCGTAAAAACGATTCGCCTTTTTCCGAGCCGAACGCGGCGTACAGAATTTGCCGCGCCGCGCCGATGCCGCCGGAAGCCGCGCCGGAAAGATGATAACCCGCGGAAAGAAGCGATTTGAACTCCTCAAAAATTTCCGCCGCTTCTTCCTTGCCGATTCCGCGGATCGATGAAATTTCTTTTGATATTTGCTCAACCTGATCGATATCCAGCTTGGAAAGAATCTGCGAGGCCTCTTCCCGTCCAATCAAAATAAGGAATTTCGCGACACGCCGGTATTTGGAATCTTCCCCTGCCGTGGTTTTTAACAGTCCTTCATCAGCAGACGGAGAAAGTTTTTCGTCTTTCAAAGAATCCGCGTCATCATTCTTTCCGATGCTTTTCTGATACGCCGCGAGCCCGCGATTGTGAAACATATTATCCGGTGTCTTGGATTTTCCCATAACCCTATAGTACGATAATCGGCAGCTAGTATCAAGGCAAGTATACGAGGGCGGGTTTATCTCTAAACAGTTTTTTCTTGCTGACGGTAAAGATAACTCTTATAGAAAAAAGTAGAAATGTCCCCATGTCTTGTTTTTTAATACCGCCCCATTATTTCGGTTAAAGATTCATGTAAAGCCTTTGCCCGGTCAAAGATGCCAAGCGCTTCCTGGTAATTCTCCTGCTTGAGCGCCTGCTCCAATTGAAAAAACATTTCCGCGAGCGTCTCCATGCTTAAATTGGCGGTGATGCCTCTTAAGCTATGCGCCGCTTTCAGGGCGGTGTTAAAATCTTCCAAACGGATGGCATTTGAAAGTGTTTCAAAGTTTTTATCCTTTGGAAATTTGAGCAGGATATTTTCGTAGACTTTCCGGTTGCCGGCTAAACGGGAAAGCCCGGCCGATGTGTTTACACCATAAGGCGCAATAGCTTCCAGCAGGGAATCAGGCGCGGCAGGCGCGGGTTCGGCATTAAGCTCCGCGGCTGTCTCAAGCTCCACTGCCGGAAGGAACTTCTTCATAACCGTTTTTAATGTTTCAAAGTTAACGGGTTTGGAAACATGAGCGTTCATTCCGGCGGCAAGCACTTCACGAATATCTTCTTCAAAGGCGTTTGCCGTCATGGCGATAATGGGTATGACAGCCGCGTCAGGGCGCGGTAAATTACGAATTGCCGCTGCCGCCTGGCATCCCGTCATCACAGGCATTTGCATATCCATCAATATCATGGCATATGTGGAAGGCGCGGCATTATTAAACATTTCCACGGCTTCCTTGCCGTGAGAAGCGCAGTCAAGCACAATGCCGGCGGAGCTTAACATTTCAACGGCGATTTCCGTATTCAATTCGTTATCCTCGGCCATCAGCACACGCACTCCGTCCAGCCGCAGACCAGTTCCCGGCATTGACGCGCCGCTCTGATTTTTTTCGGACGGAACGGCGTCCGAATCACTGACAGGAAAATCAAGGGTAACAGTAATGTTTGTTCCTTTATTTTTTTCACTTTCAACCTGAATATTTCCGCCCATCATATCGACAATCCGCTTTGTAATGGAAAGGCCAAGGCCGGAGCCCTCAATTTTATCAATCCGGGAATCCTCTTCACGGGAGAAAGATTCAAAAATATGCTGTAAAAATTCCTTGCTTATTCCGACGCCTGTGTCATAACAGGAAAATTCAAAAGAAGCAAAACCTTCGCGGCCGCACGGCATTTCTTTTACAACGAGACCAATGATGCCGCCTTCCGGCGTGAATTTAACCGAGTTGGATAATATGTTTATAAAAAGTTGATTAAGCCGAAGAGGATCTCCAATGATATGTTTGTGTTCAATCTCGGCGTCGGAAACACGCAGTTCCTGTTTCTTGGCCCTCGCCTGCCCGCCAATAATGTCGATTAAGCCTTGAGTGAATTCCGGCAGAAAAATCTCAGCGCTGTTTAAAAAGAATTTACCGCTTTCAATTTTAGACATATCCAGTACATCGTTGACCAGGCTTTGTAAAAGCCGGGATGATTTTTCTATTTTATGAAGGCAGTCGCTCAGTCTTGCGGAATTGCTTAGATTCCGCATGGCAATGGTTGTCATGCCGATAATTCCGTTAAGAGGCGTTCGGATGTCGTGAGACATATTGGAAAGAAAAATACTTTTCGCGCGGTTTGCTTCGGTCGCTTCAAGAATGGCGGTTTCCAGCTGCCGGTTTTTTTCCTGTAAGATTTCCATCTGCCGCTGTTCCGAGCGCCGGAGCAAATACATCATTATAGCTACGATAATGACAATGACGCTGATTACGGCCATACCGGCACTTATCAGAAGCTCGGTATTGCCAACCTTTCCCTCGGAACCGTATTCCGCGTTGTGCGTTGCTTCGTCGGCTTTGTGGAAATGCCGTTCGCTGATTTCCAGAAGCGACTCGCCTGAAATGAGTCCATCGCGGTATCGATAAATGGCCGTTTTCAGTTCGTCCCAGATGATAAGGAGATCGCTGATAGATGCTTGAAACGGCCCGTAAGCCATATAAACAATGTCGTAGTTGTTTTCGCGGCCGGCAAGCCCATACAGATATTCCTCAAGTGTTGCCAGGAGCTCATCATTCGGATAATGGGAAATCTCCAGTTTTACCAGGCGCTGCGTCGCTCCGCGCACCAAGCCGGAATAATTGACGACACGCGCGTCGCCATTCATTTCGCGCACAGCGCGTAAGACTAAAAAATTCTGCGCCAATAACAGGAAAGAAAAAATAACTATCACATATAGAAGATTAAATTTTCTCAACACACACCTCTCGCTCCACACTGTATAACTTCGCGGCATCAAGTCGATAATCCTTACTTTCGTCTCTTTCTGCCGGATATGCGTTTGTCTTTCCACCATAATACCGCTTTTTGGCGGTTTGTCTATAGCATATAAGCTAGGTTGGATACAGGAGCGGAATCAATCCCGCACATATAGCACAACGCTGTTTTAGCTTCGCATACAAATTTAAAGTAACCGATACCGAAAAAGCCTGGAACAAAGAACAGAGAGAAATTAGGAATTAGCAACGGGGATTGCCGCCAGACTAAAATCCGGCGGCCTTTATGCCGAAGCGCTATCCCCGCTGTTTAGTGATTAATGTATTATGGTTGATTGACATTTGTTACCTGACTGTTGTTATCGTCTGATTCATTATCGCTTATTGCTAATTCCAGGGACACATCAGAATCATAATTAAATTCTCTGCCAGCTCCAACAAAGACACCGCCGCCTAATCCGTAACCCGACGTACCAGACGGGTCTCTCGCCTTATTCCCGCTGATAGTCCCTCCATTCATGGTAAAGGTGATTTGACCAACGTTACCGCCAGCTAGATTTACGCCGCCGCCGTTAGAATTTGTGGTATTTCCGGTGATAGCAGCCTCACCGTTCATAATGAATTCAGTTTTACTGTTTTCCGATGTTACGTTTAATTCAACGCCCCCGCCGGCCCGCAAGGCCTCATTGCCGATGATAAACCCTCCGTTCATCGTGAACGTGCCGCCATTCACTGTTACTCCGCCGCCGTTTAAGATCTCACCGACGGAAACCTGAGCAGCAGTAGCCGCGTTGTTTTTCAGCGTTACTCCGTCATTCATAGTAAAGGCTGCGCCTTCGCCATATACTGTAACAAGCGATGATTCCACAGCTGAAACTCTGGCCGTACCCTTGTCCCCGTCCAATGTCAATGTAGAATAACCTTTTCTCCCCAGGGTAAGATGTCCGTCTTCAGCAACTTTAAAAAACTCTTCCGTATGTGTTAGACCGCGGGTGATTGTTACATCTTTGTTCTTTTCCGCCAGAATAGTAATGTGTTTGCCGGCGATCTGTACCGTTTCCGATACTCCGAAACTTCCTGTTATAATAATATAATTTTCCCACTCGATATTATCCCTGGAGTCGCCATTATCGATGGCACTCGATAATCCGTTCCAATCTCCAACTTCCGTGACGGTTGCTATATCTGATAATTCATTATCTTCCATTATCATCGTACCATTAAACGTAAAATCCCAGCCGGTTCCAACAAAGACACCGCCGCCGAATCCACCCGCCTTATTGCGGCTGATAGTTCCTTCATTCATGGTTACACCTGGAGGCCCGTTAGCGACGATAATGTAGTCTTCCAGATATACGCCGCCGCCGTTATTGGCTGCGGTATTTTCGGTAATAGACGCGCTGTCACTCATGGTAAAGGATTTACTGCCGTCAGTGAATTCCCTGCCGATAACATATACGCCGCCGCCGTTGGCTGCTTCATTTCTCTTAACAACACTATTACCGCTCATGTCAAAGGTTCCTTTATTGACGTATACACCGCCGCCGTAGCAGTTGCCAGACACTTCATTTTCTGTAATAAAACTATTGTTGCCCATCATGAAAGCGGCATTGTTATCGACATACACGCCGCCGCCGCCGTAACTTGGAGAATCATCCGCAGTCACTCTGTTTTTCGTAATTGTAATCGGATTGGCAGAACTGTCGCTGCTCATCGTAAATTCGGTTTTTTCACCGACATACGTGCCGCCGCCAGCGGCTCCCGCCGAATTATCCGATATAGTGCCACCGGTCATTTCAAAGATGGTACTTATGATGGTGGTGGTGGGACTGCTGAAGACAGATACGCCGCCGCCGTATTGTCGAGCTTCATTCTCGGTGATGCTGCCGCCGCTCATCTTAAATGTTCCGTCATACACAAATACACCGCCGCCGTTTAGTGATTTGTTTGTACCTGTCTCGGCACGACCGTTCCTCGAAATTGCACCGCCGCTCATAATAAATTCGGCGTCATCTGTAATAAATACTCCGCCGCCGTCGCCGAAGGTCGTATTATCATTTACATTACCGTCATCCATGTTAAAGGTTCCGTCCTTCACATATACGCCGCCGCCGCCGTCATCGGCTCCATTCCCGGTGATACGACTACTGCCGCTCATCTCAAAGGTTCCGTTTTCAACATATACGCCCCCGCCGGATTCGGCTCCATTCCCGGTGATACGACTACTGCCGCTCATCTCAAAGGTTCCGCCGTAGACATATACTCCGCCGCCGTTTATGGCTTCATTACTGGTGATGTTTCCTCCGTTCATAGTGAACGTGCCGTCATTCACTGTTACTCCGCCGCCGTTGCAAATATCGGAAACCGGAACATAAGTAGCCGCGTTATTTTGCAGCGTTACTCCGTCATTCATAAAAAATGTTCCGCCATTGTTTACAATAACTAGCGAGCTGTCTACTGTTGTTGACTCCGCGTCTCCGTCCAATATCAATTTGTTGTCAAGATCACCGGGTTTCCCCAGAGTAAGATAACCTCCTTCTTCATGAAAAGAGAAGAACGCTCCTCCAAACCCTTGACGCCTGATTGTTACCGGATTGTTACCTGCAAAAATGGTAACATCTCTGCCTATCATTGCCGTTTTATCTGCAATTAAATCCTCTGCCGTTATGATGATGCGTTCATACAGATTATTTGCAACGGCTTCGATTAAACCGCCCCATGTCTCAACTTCCGCGAAGTTTAGCGGTTTAAACTTATCAAAATCAATACTTGTTCCATTTGTTACATAGTATTTCGGTAATTCGCCTAAATCGTCTCTGGACTCGATTTCAAGTTCCTCGTATGTTTTACCGCGTGTGTACACATAAGATACAGCCCCCGTTTCGTCCTCAAAGCTCAAGGTAATGACATAGTCGCCGGATTTGAAGGTAGTGCCTTCATCACCGTAGTATTCATCCAACACAAACATAATATCGTTATTGTCAGTGCCAACGCCATCGGGGTCTACCTGCCCCCCGGCAATCGGAAGACCATCATTTGTATTGCTGCCGTCTTCATAGAGGATAATATATACGTCATCGAACCCGCTTTCTGGAATACCGGTTATGGTTATACTGTACGGATCATCAGAGCCTCTAATGTTCCAGACGGTTTCCATATTTGAATAAATATGGACAACATCCATGTCAAGAACTTCATCCGGAACGGAAGCTACCATCCAGTAATATCCGGGGGACAGTGGATGGCTATCTTGAGAATCCGTATATGTTATTGAATTTGCCTTATCAGGATCATCCTTTTCAGAGTATAACCAATAACTCACCGTAACCGGCGCCGTTTGATTCGTTTCGAGCTTCAAAGTTCCCTGTTCGTTTTCGTTCATTATATAGGATACGGAAATGTTTATTTCTACGTTTTCCGATATATCGAACTCACCGGATCCGCTTACTACAAGTTGTCCGCCCTCCGCATACCCATCGGCGGTGATAATCCAATGTCCGTTAGGAAGGTCAACAGTTACCGGGGTACCGGGTTCTACATTATCGATTGGATCAAAGGAATCACCCTCCAGACTATCAAAAGTCAGCTTATATTTTGCAAGGGATTCAAAAGGCCTAACGGTTCTTGCGCTTTTATTGATTCCCACTTCGCTTATGGTAATTCTCACTCCGGTTTTTGCGAGGGAGGGGCGCATCAATACATCCGCGCAGCTTGTCAGCAGGAAAGCAAACAGCGTAACTAAGAATATCGGTGTGGCACGTATAATAACGTTTTTCATGTTATTGCTCCTCACATTACTCGACCGTAATCGTTATATCATTGGAATACGGTATATTGCTGTCGTTGTTACGGGCAATTATCTTTACATGGTGAATCCCCGGATTTATCCCCTTTATTTCAACATCTTCACCGGCAATATAAAATTGTTGAACGCCGTCAAGATACCACGTATCAACAGTGTACCCTTCTTTAATTTTGATGATGAGACTATCCCCGGAAATAGGTTCACTGGGCTCTTCAACAAAGTATTTTTCCTCTAAATCGGGTTCTATGGTTATGGTGACTTGATGCTGATTGAGCGTCCATTTCGCGTACAAGATTGTATCGCCGCTGACCGTATCATTGTCAAAATCCCACTCATTAGTTAACGCTGCTTCCTTATACCATCCTGCAAAGATATAACCGGTTTTGCTCATTGCGGCAGGTTCAGAAATTTTACTGCCGTAATTTACCGAAACAGAATCCGGCACAGGAGTACCGCCGTCAGCGGTAAATGTAACGTTGAATCCCCAACCCTCACCAAACATACCCCCACTGTATGCCAGATCATTAGATACGGTAGCATTTTCCCATTTGCTATTGCTTGGTTCAGGTCTTTCAACATAAACCGCGTGACCTTTTCCACTTTCGGCAACGTTAGCTTCGTTAACATCTTCACCGTATATTATGCCGCCGGTTTTAATGAATTCCGTGCTTGCTGTTGTACCGTCAATATACACGCCGCCGCCTTTGGCGCCGCTGCTGCTGGAAGAGACTGTGTTTCCGCTGATTTCTCCATCAGTCATGGTAAATACGCCGGAACTCCACACACCGCCGCCGGCGTCTGCCGCCGTATTACCCGATATAGTACCGCCCTCCATAGTAAAAACAATATCTGTTGATGAGCCAGGATTTTTGATGATAAACACTCCGCCGCCTGATGAACCGGCTTCATTGCCTTTTCCTTCTCCTCCGATGACACCGCCTTTCATGTTGAAGATTCCGTCACCGACATACACCCCGCCGCCTCTATCGGAAGTAATATTGTCGAAGATATGAGCATCTCCGTCCATATCAAATGTTCCGTTATAAACGAATACGCCGCCGCCATCAGTTGATGACTCGTTTTCGCTTACAGAACCGCCGCTCATCCTAAAGACTGCCCCAGAAGAAGCAATATATACACCGCCGCCGCCAGATGGTGCCTCATTTTTGCTTACAGAACCGCCGCTCATTTCAAACGTTCCACTTCCGACATACACGCCGCCGCCGGACAGGTTGGAATTGCCGGTGATGTTCCCTCCATTCATGGTGAATGTGCCGCTGTACACTGTTACTCCGCTGCGTTCCAGATTATTTTTCAGCGTTACTCCGTCATTCATAACAAACTTTGCGCCACTAGAAACAGTAACAAGCGATGCGTATGCGGATATTTCTTTTCCGTCTAATACCAATGATGTGCCGTCAGGACTGTCTTCTTTTCCCAGAATAAGATTTCCGATTGATTCATTTTCGCCCAGATCAACAGAGAAAAACTCATACGAAAAACCTGGACCACGGGAGATTGTTACATTCTTCCCGTTAGCTGCCGAAATAGTAACATTTCTTTTTATCACTGCCGTTTCATCTGTTGAAGCTATAGTAAAATCATTTTCTACAATGATGGATTCATATTGACTATCCGCAACGGCTGCCAATAAATCTGCCCATGAAGCAACTTTTACGGATGTTTTCGGGGGAAATACTTCCTCGTCACGAAATACATTATCATTCTCGCCTATTGATGAGGTATTATTTTCTATTGTTGTCTTCGCATCAGTACGCTGAAATGTTCTGCCGAGTCCAACAAATACACCGCCGCCTTTTCCACCCGCGGTATTATAACTGATAATCCCTCCCTGCATGTCAAATGTGATTTCACCAAAAGTACCGCCAACGAGATTTACGCCGCCGCCGTCTCCATCTGTGGTATTGCCGGTGATAGAGCCGCCTTCCATAGTGAATATGATCGTTGCATTCTCACCCGCGTTTAATTCAACGCCGCCGCCGCCGATCACGGCACTATTCCCGAAAATTTTTCCGCCATTCATTGTGAATGTACCGCCATTCATTGTTACACCGCCGCCATAACTACGGTCGTCTACAATATAGGTAATCTCATTGTTTTGCAGCGTTACTCCGTCATTCATAATGAATTCTGCGCCATCGTCTACTGTAATAAGCGACAATGTTACTTTTACATCCATTTCTTCCGCATTCCCGTCCAATATCAATGTGTCCGGGGCGCAGCCTTTTTCTCCCAGAGTAAGCTCTCCGCCTTCAATAAGATTAAAAAACTCCCACCCAAAATCCGGACTACGAGTGATTTTTACCGGCTGCCTATTATCCGTCAGAATAGTAATTTTTCTTGTTATCATTGCCTCATTTGTTGCAATTAAATCATTTTTTACAATGATATATTCTTCCCTATTCTCATATCCCTCTTGCGTATTACCGCCAACAGCTTGCCATAACTCGTCCCATGATTCAACTTCTGTAACTGTTACCATGCTGACTACCGCATGGTTTTCTTGACCTGCCGTAACGATTACCTCGGTTGTTCCCATTGCCCTTAGTACAATTTCAGTTTCATTTTGGCTGCCGTTCTTCTTACCATAGCCCTTTACGGTTACTGTCCATTCACCGGGAACAATAGCTATGGTAAAACTTGGCTGCCCCGGTGAAACAGAATGTTCTATGGCGGTTCTGCCTGGACTCGTAAACATAAGATTGTATTGCAGCTCTGCCGCTTCCTCATCGGTAACAACAGATCTTGCCGCAGAAACGGCTCGATGAGCGCTGCTGCCTGGAAGGTGTATAGTCAAGGTTCCTTCTTTTTCACCCTGCCAGGGGCTAAAACAGGAACTATATATCAAGACAAGGAAAATAAGCAAAAGACAACTTATAAATTTCATGATACCCTCCTCATTATTGAATAATTATACACCCATTTATCGGATAATTCAAATATAATCGCATTTTTTAACATGATGGAGAGAATTGATGAGATTATCATGGCGGCAAACAACGAATCAGGAGCTTCACACTGTGCAAAAATAATAATCGAGACAAGAAAAAAAGGCTGAAACAACAGTTCCTGCTAAAAATGTGTGAAAAATAGTTGTAAAATAGGAATTCTGCTTGGACAAGTGAGCTCCCGCACAAAAAAGCCAGAAAACTCTTGCATCTTGGAGTTACGATTCAATCAAATCTAATCTAATCTGGAAAGGCCGCTCAGCTAAATATTGATGCTTTATATACTCCTTTAATATAAGTTTCTGAAATAATGAATTAGTTAATTCCTTATTTCAGAAACACTTAGATCGGAAATAGTCAAATAGTTTTGGTTTATTTGACTATACTCATCGGATATTTTGGGCGATGAGCGTTTTTTCAACATTGCATTTCCGCAACATCAAAAATAACTCCTTCATGCGATGCAGTATCTGTACATCCTGCCTTTTGTGTAATTAGATACGTATGTCCTGGAAGAAAATCTTTAGTCACGGTAGTACTTATCCTTGTTTGTTGTTCTCTTTGACCGATACCTGCGGTAAAGTATATATCCAAGATATGTTTGCCGCTTGGGATTACAATAAAATCCGCTGTTTCAAATCCTTTGCTCCCTGGCGTACCATTCCCCCATGAAGAGAATCCTACACTTGTTCTATCTATCGAAACAACATACACATACCTGATTACCAGAGTGCTGCTTTGTTCCCATGGTACAGATTTGTCATATACGAATGGTGCCCTTTCAGTTCCGTGGATTCCTTCCATTAAACTAGCCATAATGGCGCGTCCGGCAAAAAGGCAAATATCCAATATACAAATAACACTTTTTTCATAAAAACTCCTTTCCGGAATAGGACTTTTCCCATTCATGCGAATGAGATATGAGAGTTCCTCGAGAACTTCAGTTTTCAAAGAACTTCCATGCAACACAAAACCAAATTTGGTGTTTCTACAAATCAACAACTCCGCCGCAGAGCCTCCCTCGCGTAAGCGGGTTCTTGGGTCTTAAACCCTCAACACGAATAAAGTAACCATAGAGGCCGTTGCAAAACTAACCGAGTTTGCAACAAACTCAATATTTTGTAATAAAATTATAAATGTAATACCGTTAATACTATTTCATAGTAATACCTGTTTGTAATTAATTCAAGCTAATAGCACAATATTATATTCATGGTAAAGGAATTAGTATTTATGAATGAAACAGAGTTACGTACTATTTTGAGTAAAAATATTAAACGTTATAGGCAAAGAAAAGGTTGGTCTCAAGCAAAATTAGCGGAAAAAATGGATATTTCAACCAATTATCTATCGGACATTGAAACAAAAAGAGGCTGGGTTTCCCCATTTTCACTTGTAAAATTAGCAAATGCTTTGGAAATTGAAGTTTTTGAACTTTTCAAACCCGAAGAAACAACCCCGGCGAATGTATCAACAATTGTAAAAAAGTGTCTTGATGATTTTTCAGCATCTTTAAAAATTTCTTTTGATAAAGCCCTTGCCGACTCCATGCGGAAAATAGAAAAAAATCTTTAAATTAGTATCTCAATAATCGGGCACAACACAAAAAAGCCCGAAAACTGCTGCATCTTCGGGTAAAATGACGACGTATATAGTGGTCTAGCCCGTTATCACTTTTTCGTGACTGTCACCCGGGCGTTATGCCGATTTTAACTGACAAAGAAGCTGACGAACTTGATGAATTACTAACCAAAACAGTCCCAAATACAAATCCTCGTAAACAAGGACCATTTATCAAGCATCGCGATACCTTAGTAATACTTGATACCTTTTCTGCTGAATATCTCAAAGCGAGAATGTTGGCAACAAAGCAGACTCCGGCAGAATTGATTCACAGCATGATCCACAGGGAAATGATGCTTGCTGAGGATGCTAATGGATAAAAGGACCCGTTCAGCCAAATATTTGTGTTCTTTCCAAACCCTTTCGGCTTGGGATTTGACCAAAAAAGACATTTGTGCGTGATTTTATAGGTTCCAGCCTATATTTTGTTTTATATGACTCCTTCCAGCCATTGTTAATGTATTACCAGAAATTGAGAACGAGGCAGGGTTACCATTTATCGTTAGTGTAGATCCATCGACTGAATATGCAGTAGTAGTTCCATGCGTCCAACCGCTGCCGGAGTTTATCACTATATATAAAGTTCCATAAAAGTTACCCTATACAAACAACGTTACTGAAAAACCAATGATCACACTACAGGTTCTGGTATTTCATAACCGGCATCTTTCAGTTCCTTAATACGGCGCCGAGCCATTTCCTGAACAATATCACGCGGTGTAGTAAGATTCTCGAAAAATTCTAAAAATTGTGCATATTTTTTCTACTGAAATCTGAGCTTGTTGCAAAACTCGGTTAGTTTTGCACAAGCTCATGCGATTTCGCGCCTAAAGGCTGTGAAATACGCGTTTTTAAGAGGTTGAAAAGTTTTGCAATTTCCTCCTTGTAAAACTTTCCATTCTATAATTTTCCCATCCACTACAAAAAAGCCCCCGAAACTTCACAGTCCCGGAGGCTCCATCTAACCAAAAATCTCGCAGAATCCCGCTTTCGCGGGACTCCAACAAATCACCTTAGAAAGGCCGTTCAGCTAAATACTTGTGCTCTCTTTTGGCGTGACTGTCACCAACGTATTAGCAAGAAAAATCACATCCAGAATAAAATGCCTTTATCATAAGTTCCAATGACTGCTGCGTGACCTGACGATACTTCAAGTTATAAGTAAGCAATATTATATATTCATCAAGTGCAGCCTTATTTATACTTTTCTTACAAGTAATTCCTTTTTCTGAAAACATTCCACTTAATAAGTAAGCTGCAACAAATTTTTCATTAATAAAATGACAATCTCCAAATTCATTCGTTACTTGAATTGGCTTTCTTTTTAATAACCAATAGGTCGTATAACCATAAATTTTCTCAGTTCTTGTTTGTTGGATATTATGGAATTTTTTTATTCTCACGATATCAACAAAATAATCTATCACAGCTTTTTTTAACAAGTTCATATCAATCTTAACGCTTTGGGCTATTTTTTGAAAGGTTATAAACTTTTGCAAATACCTTAACAAATCACGAAATCGCAAAGTAATATCCCCTTCATTACAACCGTTTTCAAGTAAATACTCTAAAGCTGTTTTGGTTGACATAGTTATACAACCCCTCCATCAATTGTTTTAAAAAAGTCTGATTGGAGAAAGTTATCAAAAGCGGCTAAATCACGCTCACTTTTTTCCTCATTGTACTTGACATCATAATTATTAAGATTGTCAAGAGCAAATTTTTCTGTTTTAAGTTCCGCTCTAAATTTTTCCACTTCCTTCTCAATATCCAAGTTCATATCTCCCCCTAATATTTTATTAGTTACCATCGCAGAATCCCGCTTTCGCGGGACTCCAACAAATCACCTTAGAAAGGCCGTTCAGCTAAATACTTGTGTTCTTTCCAGACCCGTTCGGCTTGGGTTTTGGCTTTTGCCAAAAGCGCTTCCGCGCGGGCGGGGTCGGCGGCTTTGAGGCTCTTGAAGCGCACTTCCTTGTACATGAAGTCTTCAATCGAAGTGGTGGCTTCTTTTGAATCCAGCTGGAAGGGATTCTTGTTCGCGTCTTTGAGCCGGGGGTCGTAGCGGTACAGCGGCCAGAGACCGGAAGTTACGGCGGCTTTACCCTGATCCATGCC
>DBDH01000049.1:5060-6388 GCA_002293455.1 Treponema sp. UBA937 | reverse complement strand
TCGAAACTTTCCGCTTCGCGGAAGGCTTTAATAACCTGGCCGATGTTGGCACCCATGGAAACTTTCGCTACGTATACATAACCGTAACTCATGGCGATGGCTCCCAGGTCTTTCTTCACGATGTCTTTACCGGCCGCGGCAAACTTCGCGATAGCTCCAACCGGGGTAGCTTTTGACATCTGGCCGCCGGTGTTGGAATACACTTCGGTGTCCATAACAAGAAGATTGACGTTCCGGCCCGACGCGATCACATGATCCAATCCGCCGAAACCAATATCGTAAGCCCAGCCGTCGCCGCCGAGAATCCAGACGGAACGTTTGATAAAGTGATCAGCCAGTGAAAGAAGATTCTTCGCGGTGGGCTTGGAATCGTTCTTGAGGGCCGCCTTGAGTTCATCAACATAAGCGCGCTGCTGTTCAATTTCTTCGTCATTAGCCTGCGCGTTGCCGAGGATTTTACCCAAAAGATCAGCCGCGATGCCTTCGGCTTTTGCGGCCTCGCCGACTTCCCTTGCGTGTTCGGCAAGTTTGTCGCTGGTAAGCCGCATACCGTAGCCGAATTCCGCTGCATCTTCAAAGAGGCTGTTTGACCATACGGGGCCGCGTCCGTCATCCCTTGTGGTATAGGGAGTGGTGGGCAGGTTTCCGCCGTAGATCGAGGAACAGCCGGTGGCGTTGGCAATAACCGCCCGGTCGCCGAAGAGCTGGGACAGAAGTTTTACGTAAGGAGTTTCACCGCAGCCCGCGCAGGCGCCGGAGAACTCAAACAAGGGCTGCTTCATGCCGATACCCTTCGCAAGGTTCAGGTTCAAGAGTTTCGCGTCGGTGTTGGGAATCTTGAGGAAGAAGTCCCAGTTCGCGGCTTCGGCTTCCCGCAGAGGAATCTGAGGTTCAAGATTGATGGCCTTTTTCTCAGGATTGGCCTTATCTTTGGCGGGACAAATGTTGACACAAGCGCCGCATCCGGTACAATCTTCCGGCGCGACCTGCAAGGTGAACTTCATGCCGTCAAATTCTTTGCCCTTGGCGTCGGCAATCTTAAAGGTTGAGGGAGCGCCGTTAGCCGCGCCGGCATTATAAGCCTTCATGCGGATACACGCGTGAGGACAAACCATCGTACAGTTGCCGCACTGGATACAAGTATCCATCGCCCACACGGGAATCTTTTCAGCGATATTCCGCTTTTCATACTTGGTGGTTCCGGTGGGGAATGTCCCGTCATCGGGCATTTTGGACACAGGAAGTTTTTCGCCCCTCGACGCGATAATCTCGCCGATCACTTCTTTTACGAAGGCCGGCGCGTTCGCCGGAACCGGAGCGTGCATGTG
>DBDH01000049.1:0-4926 GCA_002293455.1 Treponema sp. UBA937 | reverse complement strand
GCAGTCTGCATGATAACGTTGATGCGGCTTCCCATTCCCGCTTTTTCGGCGATGGTGTTCGCGTCGATCACATAGAACTTGAGTTCTTTGTCGATAATTTGCTGCTGAACTTCCACAGGAAGATTGTTCCAGACTTCATCTTTTCCGAAAGGACTGGCAAGAAGGAAAACGCCGCCTTTCTTTGCTTTGGAAAGCATATCCTGCTTTTCGATAAAGCTGAATTTATGACAGGCCAGGAAGCTGGCTTTGGAAACAAGGTAGGGTTTCTTGATGGGTTTCTTGCCGAAGCGGAGATGAGAAACCGTGATGGTTCCCGCCTTCTTGGAATCGTAGAAGAAATAGCCCTGAGCGTTGTTATCGGTATTTTCCCCGATAATTTTGATGGAGTTCTTATTCGCGCCGACCGTCCCGTCGGAACCAAGTCCGTAGAAAAGGGCTTCATGAGTGCCGATTTCGTCGAGCTCAAAGTTTTCATCAAAATCAAGCGATGTGTTGCTTACATCATCATAAATACCCACGGTAAAGTGATTCCTGGGAGCAGCGGCTTTCAAGTTGTCGTAAACAGCTTTTACCATAGTAGGGGTAAATTCAGCGGAACCGAGACCATAGCGACCGCCCACACAAACGGGATATGATTGGAAGGGACTGTTGCCGCCGGCCATTACTTCGCCGATAGCGGTGCGGACATCTTCGTACAAAGGTTCGCCGAGTGAGCCGGGTTCTTTCGTCCTGTCCATCACGGCAATTGCCTTGACAGTGGCGGGAAGGGCTTTCACGAAAAGCGACGCGTCAAAGGGCCGGTAAAGCCTTACTTTCAAGACGCCGGTTTTTTCGCCTTTGGCATTGGCGTAATCAACATATTCTTCTACAGGCTCAACACCGGAACCCATAATAATGATTACCCGGTCGGCATCGGGCGCGCCGTAGTATTCATAAATCTTGTACTTGCGTCCGGTAAGTTCGCCGAATTGGTCCATGTATTTCTGGACGATGGCGGGCACTTTGTCATAATAATTGTTGACGGTTTCGCGTCCGGCAAAGTACACATCGGGATTCTGGGCGGTACCGCGGATAGCGGGTTTTTCAGGAGTGAGCCCCCTGGCACGATGAGCCGCCACAAGATCATTGGCGATCATCTTTCCCATCACTTCGTAGGAAATTTCTTCAACTTTCTGCACTTCGTGGGAAGTTCTGAATCCGTCAAAGAAATGAAGGAAAGGAATTCTGGCTTCCAATGTTGACGCGTGGGAAATAAGCGCCATATCCATGACTTCCTGGACATTGTTCGACGCCAGCATGGCAAAACCGGTCTGACGGCAGGCCATAACGTCTGAATGATCGCCGAATATGGAAAGCCCCTGAGCGGCCAACGCGCGCGCGGCAATATGGAATACTGTGGAAGTAAGCTCGCCGGCAATCTTGTACATATTCGGAATCATCAGGAGGAGTCCCTGGGAAGCGGTAAAGGTGGTGCTGAGAGCGCCGGTGGTCAGAGCGCCGTGTACCGCGCCCGCAGCGCCGGCTTCGGATTGCATTTCGACAACCTGAGGGATAGTTCCCCACAGATTCTTACGGCCTTGGGCGGAAAATTCATCAGAAAGTTCCCCCATAGGGCTTGATGGTGTAATCGGATAGATAGCAATTACCTCGCTCAACGCGTGGGCAACATGCGCCGCGGCGGTATTTCCATCGATCATAACGTGTTTATCAGCCATTATTATTCCTCTTTCAGTTAAGGTTACAATGAAATTCAATGCTTTCTTCCATCATAAATCGGACAGGCTAATTATTCAAGCGGTTTGAAAAGTAATATGAAGCAACATTTATAGAATATTTTTTTGCATCATGACAAATTTAAGCATTACAATGTTTACTTTTTTCCAAGAGTCATGTGACATCAAGATTTTTCCAGAGAAAAAGAGCCCTTGAAAAGCTAATCCTAACTTGTTAGAATCAAAATGTATCACTTATTATGTTTTCAGGTTTTATCCGCAGATGCTATAAGGTATATGTGCAAATGGAGGCTTCTTGATGGTTATTCTTACATTAAATTGCGGTTCGTCGTCCGCAAAATATCAGGTGTATGATTGGGACAATAAAGATATTTTGGCGGTTGGAATTGTTGAGCGCGTAACGCAGGATGGTTCTTTCATTTCTCATAAGGCTAAGGGCAAGGAAGAGTTTGTTCTGCAGCACGATTGCCCGAATCATACCGAAGCGGTATCCCTCATCATCAAGATACTGACCGATCCTGAAAAAGGCGTCATTCATGACATGTCGATTATCAAGGCTGTGGGGCACCGGGTTCTTCACGGCGGCGACCGTTTTACAAAATCGGTAATTGTCGATGACGCGGCGCTCAAGGCTTTTAACGAAGTGAAGGATTTGGGCCCCTTGCATAATCCCGCGAATATTATGGGAATTGAAGCGGCTCAAAAAGTGCTGCCCGATGTTCCGCATTGCGCTGTTATGGATACGGCTTGGCATCAAACCATGCCGCCCGAATCGTTCTTGTACGCGGTTCCTTATGAATGGTATGAAAAATATTCCGTCCGCCGTTACGGATTCCATGGAACTTCTTTCCTTTACACCGCGAAACGGGCGGCGGCTTTGCTCGGAAAAGACCCTTTTAACACTAATGTGATTATCGCCCATTTGGGAAACGGTTCGTCAATTAACGCGGTTAAAAACGGCTGCTCCTTCGATACGTCGATGGGATTGACCCCGCTTGAAGGCCTTGTCATGGGAACCCGCTCCGGTGACTGCGATCCCGCGATGCCATTCTATGTCATGCGTAAAACCGGCATGAGCGCCGCCGAAATGGAAACTGCCCTCAACAAAAAATCCGGTCTTTTGGGCATCACCGGAGAATTTACCGACCGACGCGATATTCAGGCGGCGGTTCTGAAAGGCGGCAAACGTTCAACGCTTGCCCAGGACATGGAAGCCTACCGGGTGAAAAAATACATCGGTTCGTATATGGCGGCTTTGGGCGGACAGGTTGACGCGCTTGTCTTTACCGCCGGCGTCGGTGAATTTGCTCCCTTTGTGCGGAAGAAGATTCTTGAAGGACTGCAAAGTTTGGGCATCGTTTATGATCCCGCGAAAAACGAACTCGCGAGGACCCGTAACACGGAATCTTGCATATCGAGCGCGGAATCAAAAATCCCGATTTACATCATCCCCACCGATGAAGAACTTGTTATGACCGAAGACGCCTACGCGCTCATGTCCGGAACCTATGATGTGCATACGAACTTTACCTACTCGTTCCAGAGCAAAGATTATGTCAACAAAGGCAGAGCGGAAGGCTTAAAAGAAGATTTGAAAAAGAATCCTGAATTGGCGGCGATTATTGCAGAGGCAAAATAAATTTTCTTTGCCGGCGCTCGTTTGTGCCGGCAACGCCATAGTAGATGTTTTTGCCTCGGTTGATGAAGATGTTGACAGGCTTCTTGCCTTGCAAAGCCCTGTTTCGCATGTTGATTATGAAAAGATCTCTAACATTCTGGTAACTCTGCCGAATCCAAAAATGAGCGCCGGCGGCGGCGCTTCCAACGTGGCTAAAATCGCATCATTTTTACATGTGCCGTCCGCGTTCATCGGTTCTGTCGGCACAAAATCTCCCGGTATTGTTGATTCTATGGGTAATTTGTTTATCAAAGAAATGACCGATGCCGGAGTTGTTCCTTATCTTAAACAGGGAACAACTCCTACCGGAGTTTGTACGGTACTGCGTAAGAATGACGGACAAACGATTATCGCCGCTTGTCCTTCCGCCGCTCTGGAATTGGAAGCGGAAGATATAGACAAAGAACTTATTAAGAACGCGAAAATCCTTGTTGTTGATGGTTATATGCTTGGCAGAGAAAAGCTGATAATGCATCTTTTGGAAACCGCAGACCGGTTCGGTACCGCAATTGCCCTTGATGTCGGCTCTGTCGGAATCGTAAAGCAATATGCTTATGCAATACTGCAATACTGCCGGCTTTACCCAATGATTCTTTTTATGAACGAAGAAGAAGCCTATTCTTTTTACAATATTATCAACGGGAAAGAATTAGCAATCTCGAAAGATAAAACAAAGAAGTTTTTGCCGGGAAAATGGAACGATGAAGAATTATTTTCCTTTTTTGAAACAATGACAAAAGACAAACTTTTTCCCATTGTGTGCGTAAAACTCGGTCCCCGCGGCGCGGTCGTTTTTGCCAACGGAGCTGTTTACCGCGCGGAAACAAGCTCTATCATTCCGCTTGAAAGCACCGGAGCGGGCGATGCCTTTTCCGCGGCATTCCTCGCCGGCTGGATTAAAGGCCTGTCCCTCAAAAAATGCGCCGCACTCGGAAACCGTGTCGCCCGCGAAGTCCTCGATATTCCCGGCACCGGCATTGACAGGAAAAAACTTGCCCCGTATGCGTTGGAGTTTTGAACGAAGGGGGATATCCGCTTGCTAATTACTTCAATAAAGATTCAACTTCTTCGCGGGTTAAGCCAGTAGCCTCTGCTATGCTCTCAATCGGAATACCCATACTTAATAGCTTTTTTGCAATTTCCAAAGATTTTTTGTGAGTTGCGTAATACAATGCCGAAGCTTCAATATGCCGGGCTTTTTCATACAAGCGTTCTCTCTCCCGAAACTCCGATTCAGCGGTAATATGATAATGGGCTTCTATCGCTTCACTCATTTCCGGTATCTCCATCTTGGCTATCGTTCAATAGAGCCTCGACTTCTTTATGGGTTAAGCCGGTATCTTCGATTATCTCGTCTATTGGCCGATTACGGCGAAGAAGCTTTTTCGCAATTTCCAAAGAGTTTTTGTGAGTTGCATAATACAATGCCGAAGCTTCAATATGCCGGGCTTTTTCATATAGGCGTTCCCTTTCCCGAAACTCCGATTCAGCGGTAATGTGATAATACGCTTCTAT
>DBDH01000072.1:9851-10172 GCA_002293455.1 Treponema sp. UBA937 | reverse complement strand
TTACCCGTGGTTAGACGGAAAGACCCCGTGAACCTTTACCGTAACTTATCATTGGGACTTGATTCGACATGTGTAGGATAGGTGGGAGACTGAGAAGCATGGCCGTTAGGTTGTGCGGAGTCATTGGTGAAATACCACCCTTGTCGGATTAGGTTTCTAACCCATGCCATGAATCTGGTATGGGGACCATGATAGGCGGGCGGTTTGACTGGGGCGGTCGCCTCCCAAAGAGTAACGGAGGTGCGCGAAGGTTCCCTCGCGCTGGTTGGAAATCAGTGTATGAGTGTAAAGGCACAAGGGAGCTTGACTGCGAGACTGACA
>DBDH01000072.1:1792-9769 GCA_002293455.1 Treponema sp. UBA937 | reverse complement strand
TTGGCACCTCGATGTCGGCTCATCGCATCCTGGGGCTGAAGCAGGTCCCAAGGGTTTGGCTGTTCGCCAATTAAAGCGGTACGTGAGCTGGGTTCAGAACGTCGTGAGACAGTTCGGTCCCTATCTGCCATGGGCGTTGGATGGTTGAGAGGAGCTGTTTTTAGTACGAGAGGACCGAAATGGACGAACCTCTGGTGTATCTGTTGTCCTGCCAAGGGCACGTGCAGAGTAGCTACGTTCGGAAGGGATAACCGCTGAAGGCATCTAAGTGGGAAGCCCACCTCAAGATTAACCATCCCTGAGGGTTTAACCCTCCTAAAGGTACCAGGAAGACTACCTGGTTGATAGGTTGGAGGTCTACGCATAGTAATATGTTCAGCCGACCAATACTAATTTACCGTGAGGCTTGACCATATTATCGTTTTGTTGAGCTTTGCTCATATTCTTTCTTTGATTCCTGTAGGTGTAGTTTTGCAGAATGTGGAATTACACTGTGGAGTTTTGCGTCAGCAAAACTCAAAGGTGAGCTCCGCTCACCCCGCTTCTTTCTTTTCTTTTTGTTAGGTATGTAATTGCCTAGTGCTTATGGTGGAGGTGTTATACCCGTTCCCTTTCCGAACACGGAAGTCAAGCCCTCTCACGCCGATGATATTGCTCTTCAATGAGTGGGAAAGTAGGTAAGTGCTAGGCTTTTTTTATTTTATGTAACAAACATCCGAATTATGATATCATTTATTCAATGAAGAATGAACCGGAAAAAATCCAAAACATGATACATGAAATTCGAGGGAAAAAAGTCATGCTCGACAGTGATCTTGCAGCCTTATAATAAGTTGAAACTTTTAATTTGAATAAAGCGGTAAAACGGAATATTGGGCGTTTCCCAGATGATTTTATGTTTCAACTAACCAACAAACCTTATCCCGCTTAATGGATATATGGGAATCCGCCGTAAGGAGTACGCATACTTTCCTTTCGGAAGATGATATTGCCCTTATCAAGCTGGAAGTGCACCAAGGCTTGAAGTCTATCGATTTTTTATACGGTTATTATGATGATGCGGGTGTCTTGCGGGGATTTATCGGTGCCGCTGATCAAAAATTGAAATGCTTTTTGTAGATGACAAGGCAAGAAAGAAGACAGGGCATCGGCAGGCAGCTTTTGCATTATGCTGTTGAAAACTTGGGCGCAAAGTTTGTTGATGTAAACGAACAAAACGAACAGGGCGTAGGGTTTTATGATCATATGGGATTTCACATAATAAGCCGTTCTGAACATGATGGGCAAGGCAGCCCCTTTCCCTCTGCTGCATTTAGGTCTTAATTTGTCTTAGTTTCCATGATCCGGTAAATTGCATCGAAATATTTTTCTTGACCCTATAAAATATGCATAGTATAATGTGTGTACGTAAACATGTTTTATTTAAGGAGAAAAGAATGAGCAAAAAAATTATTTTGTTGGTCCTTGCGGTGATTGCCGCGGCGGGGATGGTGTTTGCCGGAGGTGGAAGGCAGGCGGACGCCGGCAAGGGTTTGATCGGTGTTGCAATGCCTACCCGTTCGGAAGAACGCTGGATTAAAGACGGTGATGCTGTCAAAGCGGGCTTGGAAGCACTGGGCTATACTGTTGATCTTCAGTATGCGGATGATGATATTCCGACTCAGAGCCGTCAGGTCGAAGATATGATCACCAAGGGCGTAAAAGCACTGGTTATCGCCTCTATCGATGGTTCCGCACTTTCTAATCAGCTTGCATCCGCAAAAGCTTCCAATATTCCGGTTATTTCTTATGACCGGCTTTTGATGCAGTCGCCCAATGTTGATTATTATGTATCGTTTGACAACTACAAAGTCGGCGGACAGATGGGTGAAATTCTTGTTACAGGACTTAAATTAGATCAGGCAACTGCCGCTGATCCTGTCATTATTGAATTGTTTGCCGGTTCCCCCGATGACAACAACTCTGTTGGTTTCTATCAGGGTGCCATGGACAGGCTAAAGCCTTACTTTGACAGAGGCGTGTTGAGAGTTCCCTCCGGTCAGATTGACCGCGCGGTTGTCGGTACCCTTCGCTGGGATGCGGCCGAAGCTCAAAAGCGCATGGAAAATTTGATTTCGGCAAATTATACCGGCAGTTTGGTGCTTGACGGAATCCTTTCTCCCTATGATCCTATCAGTCTTTCTTGTCTTGAAGCTTTAAAAGCCGTCGGTTACGGTTCAACTCCCGGCAAGCCTCTTCCAATTGTGGGCGGTCAGGACTGCATCGTTGCTTCCTGTAAATCGATTCTTGCCGGTGAGCAGTATGCAACCGTATTGAAAGATACCCGTTCGTTGGGAGCCGCTACGGTTACCTTGATTGATGACATCATGCAGGGAAAGACAATTACCGGTCTTGACACAACAAGTTATAACAACGGTGCCAAAATTGTACCTTCTCTTTTGCTTGATTCCGTTATTGTAACCAAAGACAACCTCATGGAAGCGGTTGTTCAAACCGGATACCATACCGCGGCAGAGCTTGGTATATAATTAACGAAGGGGTAACTCCCTTGGGGAACGATTGAATCCCTGTTGAAGGACATGGAGCAAAACGCAAGATATTCCTGCGGGGGCTCTGTGTCCTTGTTACTTTTAAAGCAGAATCAACATACCCCGCCGTATCCTTGATACACGTTTTGCGGCGGGCTTGTTGGTTGTTTCTGGAGGAGCATGATGTCCGATCAAACTGCGTTACTCGAAATGAAAAATATCACCATGGTTTTTCCCGGCGTAAAAGCGCTGGACAACGTTAATCTTACGGTGAAGCATCGGGAAATACATGCCCTGGTTGGCGAAAACGGCGCGGGAAAATCTACCCTGGTGAAGGTTCTGTCCGGTGTGTATCCTCACGGAACATACGACGGAGAAATCATTTTTGAAGGCAAATCTTGTTCGTTTGCCGATATCAAACAAAGTGAAAGGGCCGGTATTGTTATCATTCATCAGGAGCTGGCGCTGAGTCCCTATCTTTCCATTGCGGAGAATATTTTTATCGGGGATGAGCGGGCTCGTTATAATATTATCAATTGGGATAAAACGCGCGAAGATGCGCTTACCTATATGAAAAAGCTGGGCCTGAATGAAAATCCGAATATTCCGGTTAACAAGCTGGGGGTTGGCAAACAGCAGCTTGTGGAAATTGCGAAGGCTCTTGCGAAAGATGCCAAAATTCTTATTTTGGATGAACCGACTTCCGCGCTTAACGAAAAAGATTCCGAACATCTGCTGCAAATCCTGCGGGAACTGCGCGATCAGCATAATATTTCTTCGGTGTTAATTTCACATAAGCTGAATGAAGTTGCGTCCGTTGCAGATAATATTACGATTCTGCGTGACGGAAAAACTATCGAAACGCTTGAGGTGGAACGCTCCGGCGGCAGGGCGTCGATCAGCGAGGACCGCATTATCAGGGGGATGGTCGGCCGGGAAATTACCGACCGTTTTCCCAAGCGGAATAACGAAATCGGTGATGTCGTGTTTGAAGTGAAACATTGGACGGTGTACAATCCCGATAATCTGGAACAAAAGAAACTCGATGATGTGAATATCACGGTCCGCGCCGGAGAAGTTGTTGGGTTGGCGGGGCTTGTCGGGGCCGGCCGCACGGAACTTGCTACGAGTATTTTCGGCAAATACTACGGAGCCAATATCAGCGGGAAAATGTTGATTAATGGCAAAGAGGTCGAGCTCAATTCGATTCCGAAAGCTATTGAACACGGTATTGCGTATGTAACTGAGGACCGCAAGGAATACGGTCTTGTGCTGATTGAATCTGTCAAAGAAAATACCACGCTTGCAAAACTGAAAAAAATTGCCAGGGGCAGCATCATCAATGAGCATGAGGAAATTGTCGCGGCGGAAGATTACCGTCAAAAGATGAAAACCAAAACGCCTTCGATTTTGCAGCTTGCGGGAAATCTTTCCGGCGGTAATCAGCAAAAAGTAGTTTTGGCAAAATGGCTTTTTTCGGATCCAAAGATTCTTATTCTTGATGAGCCGACCCGGGGTATTGATGTGGGTGCCAAGCATGAAATTTATACGATTATCAACGATTTGGCGGACCAGGGATTGGCTTGTATTTTAATTTCGAGCGAGATGCCGGAAGTTATCGGTATGAGTGACCGGATTTATGTGATGAGTGAAGGACGGATCAGCGCCGAGCTTGAAGGCAAAACCGCAACTCAGGAAGATATTATGCGGCATATTCTGTCCAATTAAATTATAGAAACTAAAAGGTAAAGAGGAGTTATGTGATGAACACCCTGTTGAATATTTTGAAAAAAAATGCGCGTCAGTACGGCATGGTTATTGCGCTTGCTATAGCAATGATTCTTTTCGGCATTTTGACGAACGGCATTTTCTTCCGGCCGGTGAATTTGACGAATCTTGTCTTGCAGAACAGTTACGTGCTCGTCCTTGCGGTGGGAATGCTGCTCTGTACCTTAACCGGAAATGTTGATCTTTCGGTAGGGTCCATCGTCTGTCTTGTAGGCGCAGTCTGCGGCGTGATGATTGTTGATTTTCATATGAATCCCTTCCTTACAATGTTTGTGGCGCTGTGTATGGGAGCAATTATCGGGATGTGGCAGGGTTTTTGGATTGCGTTTGTTCATGTTCCGCCCTTTATTGCCACTCTTGCCGGTATGCTTATATTCCGCGGACTTGGGCAGGTCATTCTGTCGGGGCAGACGAAAGCGCCTTTTCCTGAAGAATTTCAGGTAATTTCTTCGGGTTATATTCCAGACCCATTCGGAGGGCTCAAGCTTGGTTCTGTGAATCTTCACCTGTTGACGCTTCTTATAGGTTTGTTGATTGTTGTGTTTATTATCATTAATGATGTTAATAAACGCAGGAAGCAGTTAGCGTATAATTTTGATGTTTTGCCGAAAGGTATTTGGATACTGAAACTCGCGGCAATTTCCGCGGCACTTATGGCTTTTATTGTCGTGTTTGCTCTGTACCGCGGTTTGCCGAATATTCTGGTTCTGCTGGGGATTCTTGTTGTAGGTTACCAATTCGTTGCGTCGAAGACTGTACAGGGACGGCATATTTACGCTCTTGGCGGTAACGCGAAGGCGGCAAAACTTTCCGGTATTAAAACCGAATGGGTTATGTTCTGGATTTATACCAATATGGCGGTTCTTGCTTCGATAGCCGCGCTGGTTTTTACCGCCCGTCTGAATGCTTCAACGCCGAAAGCCGGCCAGAGTTTTGAGATGGATGCTATTGCCGCCTGTTATGTCGGCGGATCGGCAGTTTCCGGCGGTATCGGTACGATTATTGGTGCTGTGGTCGGCGGTCTCTTTATCGGTGTTTTAAATAACGGAATGTCCATCATCGGGGTTAGTACCGATTGGCAGCAGGCGATTAAAGGCTTTGTTCTTTTGGCAGCAGTTGCTATAGACCTTTATTCAAAGCGAAAAGGCAGCAAAATTTAGGATGGAAAGAAAAAGCTGATATCCGGTGTAATACGGATTTCAGCTTTTTTTGAGATAACATTTTTTATATGATGCATTTTCGCTTTGCATCTATGGGAAACAAGATTTTGTCAATTCAGATTAACTTTGATTATTTCATTCACAAAGTCATTGTTTTTTAGGTTTTTTTTCAATGCATCAAATTGTTCTATCTTTTGTGTTTTATCTTCAAAAAACTCGTTAAAATTATACACGTCCATGTTATGATCCGAATATTCCATAAAATATCTTTTGCTGTTTTCAATTTCCTTTGCAAATTCATCATAATCGCCGTGTTTTACGTAATAATACAACATATGCATAGTCGGGTGATATAATAAATCCATCGCGATATATTTCCACGCCGGAAAGTCAAATCCTGTTGTTGTAAAAGAAGAATCTTTTTGTAATAAATCGGTTTCATCGAATAAAGCTGCCGCGTTTCCATATGTTTCCAAACGCGTTTCTGATTCATGAATCGTTTTTTCTAACGATTCATTTTTATATTTTTCATAACTTGCTTTATTGAATGATGTTACATCAACATGAACAGCATCAGTAATTGATTTCTTTGACTGTATCAAGGTGATGATATTTTCGGAGAATTGCAGCCAGGAATTTATGTGCCCTATGACATCTCTAGCATTCCAATTGGAAAAACTTGTCTCAGATATTTTCTCATTTTCATATTGATTGGAAAAATATATGATTGTATGCTGAGTGTAATCTTTTATTTCCAGAAGAGTCTTTTTATTCATGCGGAGTCCCCTATTTCTGTTTGTTATACATAGCTATGATTTTTTTGTCAATGTTTTGTCAACGATTTGATCCCGTGTGCTAAAACCTCAATCTGGCTCCTGCCGTGATTAACAGCTTTGCGCCTTCTTTCATTGCCAAGGGGAAGCGGACCGAGTTCTCCTGCACGTCCGCCGGAAAAGACGCTTCTGTCGATATAAAAATATCGTGCAAACAACTTGAAATGCACTGCATTTTGCATTATAATGAATTTAAAAAATACAAAGAGGTGAATATCATGGCAGATACCATAAACGTAACAATAAGGCTTGACCGAGACATAAAAGAAAAAGCGGAGAGAATGTTTAATGATTTTGGCATGAACTTATCAACAGCATTCAATATATTCGCCCGGCAATCGTTACGGCAAGGGAAGATACCGTTTGAAATCTACGACCCGTTTTACAGTGATAAGAATCAAGCAGAATTAAGCCGCAGGATAGATGATATTGAATCGGGAAGGAATTTGTCATCACATGAATTAATTGAGGATGCTGATGCATAAAGTGATGAAATAATTATTGTTCAGTGCGGCAAACATTATGATGATTGATGTTATTATGAAGGCGTTATAATAGTTTCCCTTATAAAACGGAAGTTAAACGGATGTATCTGACCTCTCACGTCGATGATACTGCTCTGCTAAGAGTGGGAAAACAGTTAGTCGTCAGGCTTTTTTGTCTTGAGTTGAGGTTAACACCATTGTAATTTCATGATAAATGTTTTTCTCTTGGTGACAATATTGACAAACATGAAGAGGGGTAGTCTAATAATAGACAAGGAGACTTATAATGACATTTAAGTACTTAAATTTAGATGATGAATATCTTAATGATTTATGGGAAAAGGCTATTTTGAAATTTGAACTGGGAACAATGGAAATAAAAACTAAACGACTCAATTCTACAGAAGGATTGTGGTTTTCAATAATTTCAGAAAATGATGTTTTAATTATTTCGGCGGCAAAAATAAATGAACCGTCTTCAAAATTAAAAAATAGTATAAGATTAGAAAAAGATGATTTTAAAAAAATATATCCTTATTATGTTCAGTGGAAAAATGGAGATATTTTAAGAAAATCTGTTAGAAAAATATCAAGAAAAACATCATATATATTTGCGTTAATGAATTATTTTGAAGAGAGATAAAAAAGAGCAACTCAAGAGTACTGGTAATCTACAATGTTTTCCCTTTTTTAGACAATAAATCTTTATTTAATTGCATGGCGATTATGGTGGAGTTATTGTCCCCTTTCCAAACATAAAAGTCCTTAAAACCTCAACTTCGCTCCTGCCATGATTAACAATCTTGCGCCTTCTTTCATGCCGGGGGGAAGCGGACCGAGTTCTCCCGCGCGTCCGCCGGAAAAGACGCTTCTGTCTAAGGGAACATTTACGGTAAGGTTAAGCGTAAAGCCTTGGAAAAGTTCGTAGTTGAACGCGGCGATTGGCTGGAAGGAAAGATCGTCAAAACAAAAAAGGGCTGATAGTGAAAGTGAGCTGAAATCGTTAAACCGGTAAAGGGCGCTTCCGTAAAGGTAATGATAATTTGTTCTGCTGCCGCCACCGTTTATGCTTGTCGAAGAATCTTTTCCGTTAAAAAGATATTCGGCAAGAAGATAAAGGTCGCCGCCAAAAAAACTGTAATCAAAACCGGCTCCTATCGAAAGACCGTCAATTCCGTTGGGG
>DBDH01000072.1:767-1764 GCA_002293455.1 Treponema sp. UBA937 | reverse complement strand
CCGAAACGGTGAAGCCCTTGCGGTGTATTTTCAAGAGGGGTTTCATAAGCGTAGAGGAACTGCAAACTTGCACTGTCCCAGTGCCGGTCTATGGAAAAACCGGGGAGGTATATGCCGCCTGAAATTTCAAAAGGGTTTTTCGGGGCTGCCGCAAAGAGCATGAGTTTTGTATTATCTAAAGGATAAAAAGAAAAATGAGCGCCTAATATTCCGCGCGGTCTTGCGTTCGGCAAAAGCGGATTGCGCGGATTAAGAAAATCAGATGAAGCCCAAACTTGTCCGTAGCCAAGCGGTATGCGAAGAAGCCCTATTTCTGTATCAATATAATCACCATATATAGTGAGATACAGGCGCTCAAGATCAATTGATGTGGAAAAGTTTTTTGCCACGTAAGTTCCTGATTGCGCTGTAAGATCGAACGCCGCGTTAAGAACCGCCCTTTCCCCTGCTTCAAGGCGAAGGCGGATGTTGGCGTATTCTTCAACGCCGAAAGAATTTTCCGCGGCGTCTCCCGCGCCGAGTGCGTAACTCACCGTGCTGTCAAGGACGCCTGAAATGCTTAAACGGGAATCTGTCATTTGCGCGGAAAGAGAAACCGCGAAGAAAGCAAATATAAAAACGAATGCCGCCTTTTTCATAAAGCCTCCTGAAACTATTTCAAAACTAACCGAGTTCTGAAACAAGTTCACCTTTCAAGATTTCGCTGACTGAATACTGAATCGGGAATCGGTTTGTCAAGGATAACATTCTTCATTACAAATATGGTTCTGCTGCCGCGCCGCAGAAGGTCTCGCATTTCAGATTCAACAGGGAAACGCTTCCCGTTTATCACTTCTACTTTTAAAAGATTGTATTCTTTGAGTACCGCTCCCGAAAGGGCGAAAAGTTCGTAGCGCAGAAGGTCGCCTGTTTCAGTATCTATCCAGAGTTTTCTTTTGGGATAACTTTCGCTGCGGTTCTTTGCCGTAAGCTCAAGCGCCCATGCTTGTCTTCCGTT
>DBDH01000072.1:0-636 GCA_002293455.1 Treponema sp. UBA937 | reverse complement strand
AGGTACTTTGTTCCTCTGTCTTCGGGATTAAAAAATTCGATGAAGCTGTCGGAGTTTTCTTTTGCCCAAGCTTTCATAGATTTCGCATAACGGCGGTTCTGATACTCGATGATCATTTCACCTTCGTACTCGATTGTGTCAAAGGTTTCATTATTGTCCACGCGTGAAAGCAGCTCNNAAAATAAAAAATAAAACAAACATAATTTTACGCATAATATTTCTCCTAAAAGATAATGGGATTATTGCGAAAGAATGCTAAATCCTTTGCGCTTATATTTGGATGATGGTATCGCTGCCGTTTTTGCGTTTTGTTTTTGTAGTTGATAGCTTCATTGGGACAGTATTGAATACAAGCCATACATTGTCCACATTTGTGCAGAAAAATCGGCTGCTTGTTTTTTATCCGAATATTTTTTGCGGGACATACTGTTTCACATATACCACAACCGATACAATTTGTAGAGAGGTTATAATCTTTGTCCATATTTGGAAACTTCTTTACAGAACCACGCATGACAAATCGAAGTATATTTTTGAAAAAAGATTTTTTTGCCGGGTTGTTATGTATTTGTTTTTTTATATCATCTGCGATGTTCTGTAAAGCAATCTTTGATTTTGGAAGCTGCTTTTCAGGAT
>DBDH01000058.1 GCA_002293455.1 Treponema sp. UBA937 | reverse complement strand
TGGCAATGAATAGTACATTGTTTGAAATGTTCATTGATGAGGTTTGGGTAGACGAAGCAATCGCCATAAAATATCCAAGTGCTGCCAAATACAATCAATTCAGTTATGACAAATTTAAAAAATGTCTGGCATACCTTTCACACTTGGTTCAGACCGAGTACGAGTTGAGAGTATCTATTGCAGAAGATGAAAAAAATGAGCAATATGCAAGCTTNNAGTTATTAGCCGGTTTAGAAGCGAGTTATAAAGCCTACTTCACTTCAGAAGTTTTGGATGATATAAGCAAAGAATTCTCTGCTGAAATCACCCAAATAAAGAGCGCGATACTCGGTGTCAGACAAATATTTGAAGATAACGTAGATAGTTAAAGTTATCATTATATTCGCATATCGATAGATATGGCGAGCGTGTCAATTTTGAGCAATCAAGTATATTTGCATTATTTATATTTTCTCCAATACTGAACAGTAGCTATTCCCGTTTGCGTTTCTGTTGCAATCCTGCGTCGGTTAACCTTGCCTTGCGGCAGAAATGCCGCACGTTGGTTAGCCGCTGTTTGGTGGTGGAGTAATCGTTAAATATTTTATGTTTGATTTGGGGTGGGTTTTATTTTTAATTCCGATCAACCAATTATAGATTCAAAATCAGATTTACTGGAGCGCAATACTTTTGCATTTGCTGTTGCGCAGGCCTTAATTATTACTCCGCCCCTAAACAGTAGCAACTAAGAAACGAAAGTTTTTTGTGAGAGAAAAAAGCGCGCACACAAGAAGGAGCATGCTGCAGACGGCGCATGAAAGAATGGATTTTATGCTTCAAATCCTTTTTCGTCCAAGGATGGTCGCCCGAATGCACGCTCAGTTTTAACGCGTGATTGAGGTATTCATCAGGGTTGATTTCAGGGGAATAGGGCGGCAAGAAAAAGACCTCGATTTGCTCTTTGTGATTTTCCAACCAGGCACCAACAATTTTACCGTGATGCACACGCAGATTGTCCACAATGAAAAAGACTTTGCGTTTTGCTTCAGCTATCAGACGTCTCATAAAATCGATGAATTTCTGCTGGGTCATGGTATCATCGTACACCATAAAGCGCACACTGCCCTGATTGTTGATTGCTGAAATCATGTTCTCGCGTTCCCGTTTCGTTTCTACTTTCAATACTGGCGGATGTCCCTTTGGCGCATATCCGCGTTCAAAATTCTCGCTGTTGCACACCCCCACCTCATCGCCCCAGTATATCAACGCATTCTCTTCTTTTGCTCGCTGGGCTATCGCTGGGTATTCGTTCTCCATAAAGTTCTTTACACGCACATCATCCTGCGCGTAGGCACGCTTTGTTGGGCGTTGGCACGTTAATCCCCAGCGGTTCATGTAGTTGGACACGCACTGCAAAGACAGCACCACACCATACGCACGCTTGACGTAATTGGCTATCTTTTGCCGTGTCCACAGCGTTCCCGCCAGCTTTAACTGCTCTGGCGCTTTATCAATGATTGTCCGCCGTATTTCACACTCTTGTTGCTTCGTTAATAGCAGGTTGACACCCTTTTTGCGCCCAGACTTCTTCGGCCTGATGCCTGCCAACCCGCCTTGGCTAAAAGCAGTCCATATGCGGCTGACCGCGCTTTCATTTACGCCTGTCAGTTCTTCTATTTCCGCTCCGCTTTTACCCATCTGTTTCAGCCGCACTACCTGCTTTTTTATTGCGTACAGTTCTCCATCGCTCAGCTTGCGCATGTCTGCTTTTTCCATGGTTTTATTCTATCACATTATATGCCAATTTGATACTGTTTGTTTGCGGAGTAATAACATTTATGATTGTGCCTATACCAAAACTAATTAAATTGCTACAATCACTATTGACTCTTTGTGTAAGATAAGCTACATCCTTTTTTTGGATGTAGCTTATCGGCAGTTTTTTTATATGTTCAACGACCAGGCTGTTGAGAGAAAAAGAGCTGATTGTTTGTATTTTTATATATAGCTGGTTACTAATACTACTCTCTAATAAAAACATCAAATAGTCTGGCAGGATGTGGTATAATCAAGGCATCAAGCAATGGTGGTGAAAGCGATGCCGAAGAAACAGGAAATCAGCGAAAGCCAAGCACAAGAAATAGCAGCAGCGCGCAAGATGAACAAGAACAAAAATGTAGACAGAAGATTAAAGGCTTTGGAAATGCGCGCCTGTGGCAGTAAAAGCGAAGAAATAGCTAAGAGGTGTGGGTATCATCCATCGCACATCAGTAAATTGGTGGCAATTTACTTAAGCCAAGGCTTGGAAGGCATAGTAGCAAACCACTACAAAGGGAACCACCGAAATATGGATATTGAGGAAGAAGAGGCACTTTTAGCACGGTACGAAAAGCAGGCAGAGCAAGGGGAAATGGTTGAGGTAAGCACCATAAAAACAGCATACGAAAAGGCTGTAGGGCACCGCATAGGCAAAGGGCAGATATACTATGTGCTAAAACGCCACGGCTGGCGAAAATTACTGCCACGAAGCAAGCACCCGAATAAAGCAAGTGACGAGGTGATAGAAGCCTCAAAAAAATTAACGAGCGAATACGTGAACTGACAACTTTAAACAAAAAATCAACATTCAACATCCGTTTGATGTTTCAAGATGAAGCTGGCTTTGGCCGAATCAACAAGCCCAAATATTGCTGGTGTAGAAAAGGCATCCGCCCACATGTACCTTGCCATCATATCCGGGAATACCGGTATGCTTATGGAGCGGTAGAACCGCGAACAGGTGAATCATTTTTTCTGGTTCTGCCCTATTGCAATACCGCATGTATGAGTGTCTTTTTGAGAGAACTGGCTTTCGCATATCCTAACGACATCATCCTGCTTATATGCGATGGGGCAGCTTGGCACAAAGCGAATGCGTTAAAGATACCCGACAATATTGAATTGTTCTTTTTACCGCCAGCAACGCCAGAGATGAACCCGATTGAACAGATTTGGAAAGAGATTCGCAAGCGCGGATTCCGTAACGAAATATTCAATTCGCTTGAGCTTGTCATCAATCGCCTTTGCAATGTGATTTGTGAGCTTTCTCATTCCCTCATTCACAATATTACTGCAAGACAGTGGATTGTTGATTGTTTTAATTAGAGA
>DBDH01000002.1:41349-41515 GCA_002293455.1 Treponema sp. UBA937 | reverse complement strand
AAGTTTTGCAATTTCCTCTCCTAATTTTTATTTTCTGTTTTTGTTAATGAATCCTTCTGCCTCTCAACGTAACAAAAGAATAGCGTGAAGATTGTAGCATTTTATAATCTTTGTTTGAGTTTTATTAATCATTGTACCGTGCTGAGTGGTTAGTTCCAAAATGGAA
>DBDH01000002.1:19435-41338 GCA_002293455.1 Treponema sp. UBA937 | reverse complement strand
GAAGGTGTCAATAATCCTTTTTGATTTCTTTCAAGATTACAAACAGAAACTAAAGCAGGAATGATCTCCTTGTTTATATCAGCCCTGAAATCGATTTCACGATGCTTGCTATAGATGTACTTTCCATCTTAGAAAACGCAAACCACTTTTTGCCTAAATCTTTCAGAGAAGCCCCAATGTGATACACTTCTTTACCTCCATCAATAAGTAAAAAACGGTCATGGCTTTGAGTAAATTGTTTTACTGTAAAATTACCGTATTGTTCGTTGGCTTTTTGAATGTCCAAGGTAAGTTGTTTGCTGATTGTTTTTGTCAGCAGTAACACTTTTACATTCTTTTTCTTTTTGGTTAAGTGGATGATTGTAGTTTCATCGATATAATTGTCGATGAGAATAATGCTCGATTTTGCGGAGCGGATTATTTTTGAAGCCAGCTCGTAGGCGTCGAAGACTTGACCGTTAAAGAAAACTCCTTGATTAGGAATGATGGCTTTGTTTTCAAGTGCCTTAAAAATCTGTTCAAATTTCTGGTCGGCTTCTAATTGCTTTCGTTCAACGTTGTCAAGCCGAGAGTAAATCAATTGGTTGTTCTGTACTATCTTTCTTAATTGCACAAACGCATTGATTATTTGTATACTCACATTGATGGCTATATCACTTCGTAAAACAGAAGAAAGCATTGCGACACCTTGCTCGGTAAAAGCATAAGGCAAATATTTGATATTATGCCCGCGCCTATTGTCCAAGGTCACAAATTGTGACCTTGAAGATGATATTGCTCTCTCCTCTTCAAAATCACCTGACCTACTATATCGTTCAAAGAGGTCTTTAGCTTCTTTTTCGGTTAATTGAAACCTGAATTCTTTGGGGAATCGCTCTATGTTTCTCTTTACCGTTTGATTCAAAACTTTGGTTTCCACTTGGTACATTTCTGCTAAATCACGATCAAGCATTACTTGCATACCGCGAATGGTGAATATACGCTTTTGGATAATTTTTTCTGTTATTACCACATCTGTATTCATGGAAGAATAGTATCATGCTAAAAAGGCGGAGGCAAGAGTGGTTAGTTCCAAAATGGAACTAACGCTTTTTAATCTCTCGATTTATTTTACTATCATTTTTTATTTTTATTGAAGGTGTCAATAATCCTTTTTGGTTTCTTTCAAGATTACAAACAATTTCTTTATTTTGTAATTTATGAGAAACAGGATAATACATAGGCACATACCATGCTTTTTGCAACTGTTTATTTTCAACAATAATGGCATTATTCCAAACAGCTTCATCATCCATATTGATTATCTTTTTAACAGTACCGGTAATGGGTCCTGTTGTATCAGTATAAAGACTAAGATTATACCCTTGAGTGACGGCTAGATCATGTCGAACTGAAAGAAACGTATTGTACCTTCCCATTGCTTTCAAGGTTTCAGCCCAATTGTGTTCGAGCTTCCATGTGTTATTTTCTTTTGCCGCAATGCCAATGGTACATAAAAAAGCAAGACGTTTCTGCAGCGTATCTGATGGATTCTTTATCATACACTCAAATTTTTCATCACCTGTTATTGCATTACCACGAGCTAATATTTGATCATCTAAATGGGTTAAACGACTTGCTGTAAAAGCATGTTCTTTTGCTAGTTTAATATCTTTTGGAGTTCGTTCTCCAATCAGAGTTGTACAAATATTCCTTGCCATATCTCTTATCTCTTTTTTAATAAAATGAGGGGATAAGATGATAACTTTCCCATTTCTATCAACTCCATTTATTAAAAGATGAGCATGTTTCTGCAAGGTATCTGTATGTTCCGCGGCAATCCAATAGAAGCGGTATCCTGTTTCTTGTTCCATTTTCTTCACTAATTCCTCTACTAATATTTTTGTATCCACATTTTGATTATCAGGAGAAATAATAATCCTAAAATGTTTTTCTGCCATGTGAGATGTATATTCTTCTTTTTCGCAGCCGAATAATTTGGGTTTTGTCAAAACAGAATCTTTATTTTCCTGAGTAAGATATGTGTTTAAGAATTTACTATGTGAGTTTTTCTTGAGAGAATAACGTAATTTAATTACACAAAATTGTTTTTTATCATGGACATTAAACCGATACTCTCCGTTGCTTTTTATTCCCATACCATGAGAACTTTTTGATCGTTTGCTTGATCTGACTAAATGAAGCAATTCTTTCATATCATCTTTTTTATAGACTCCTTTAATTCGATAGGGATCATCTTTTCCCCATATATCTAATCTTATTATTCTTCGCCGCATTCCAATTCTCCTTAATTAGCGTCACTTGACGCTAATTAGAACATAGCTTAATGCCATATATAGGAAACAATCAAGTATAAAACAAATGTATTACGCAATAAATCTATACAAAATAAGAAATTACAAAAATCAGTGTATTACACAAATACCCAATGTATTACATAATAAATATAAGTGGCATAAGGAAATACATCTCAATGTAATACGCCCTTTATCTTGCGTCACGGTTAATCAATTAATAATCGATGGGCTGCACCCCATCGATCAAAAGTTGAGGCATTGAGAATCGATAGCCTAAGGTCTATCGATCAAAAAGCTGAAAAAAGTTTTCCACATGAAGTGAATGGAGGACTCTCTAAAAAGTCCGGAATGAACGATTGTGGAAAACTTCTATTCCGTGATTTCCACATGAAGCATGATTGTGGAAATCATCCTAATTAGCGTCAAGTGACGCTAATTAAAAAGTGAAAATTGGAAGCGTCCAAATGGACGTCAATTCTTTCTACTGAAAAAAGTTTTCCACATGAAGTGAATGGAGGACTCTCTAAAAAGTCCGGAATGAACGATTGTGGAAAACTTCTATTCCGTGATTTCCACATGAAGCATGATTGTGGGAATCATCCTAATTAGCGTCAAGTGACGCTAATTAAAAAGTGAAACCTGGAAGCGTCCAAATGGATGCCGATTCTTTCTCAAAGTGAATACTGGAAAGTTTTATTTTAAAAGGGATAACAAGACAGCAGCAGCTTTTATCGACGGTTAATTACCGTCGATAAAAATATTGCTAAAATAGCAATATAAACATATTATATACACATGATAATACTCACTGAAAAATCATCAGTTGCCGCTTCTTTCGCCGACGCTTTAAACTGCCATAAAAAACAAGGATACTATGAAAATAATCAACATTGTATTGTTTATGCGGTAGGGCACCTATTAACCCTTTACATGCCGGAACAATATAATGCTTCTTTAAAGATTTGGAAGATTGAGGATTTGCCTATCATCCCAGGAAAAATGCTTTATGCACCTATTGAAAAAACTAAGAAACAGCTTGATGTCATCAAATATTGTTTTGAACAACACAAGGGAGAGCCTTTGTTATTGGCTACTGATGCAGAACGAGAAGGAGAACTCATCGGTGCAACTATTTTGCATTATATCGGGTTTACTAATTATCAATCGGCAAAAAGGTTTTGGGTTTCGGAAGCTCTTACTAAAGATGTAATTCTTACCGGCATAAAAAATGCAAAACCATTGTCAGAATATGAAAAATATAAAATCGAAGGATATACCCGTCAACATGCTGATTGGATTATTGGTATAAATCTCACCAGGCTTGTTACCTTAGGATGCGGAACTCTTTTAACTGTCGGCCGTGTCCAAAGTGCAATCTTGGGAGCAATATATATCAGAGAAAAACAGATTGCTAATTTTACAAAAGAAAAATATTACGAAATTCAAGCCAACTTAAAAGGAGAAATCCCGTTTTCTGTAAAACTTATAAATCCAAATAATACAGATTTTCCTTTTCGTTTTGCAGATGGCGATTCTTCATTTCTTATGAACGCTTTAAAAATATGCGGTAAAGAAAAAGAGGGAAAAGTACACACTCTGATAAAAGAGCGAAAAGAAATAAAATCTCCTCAACTATTCAACCTTACGGCTCTGCAAAAAGAGGCCCATAAAGTTTTTGCTTATTCTCCCGAACAAACATTGAATATTGTCCAAAATCTTTATGAAAAACACAAATGCCTTTCTTATCCGCGTACACCATCTCGTGTGATGGGAGATGAAAATGTAGAATTATTTAAAAATATATATATCAGATTAAAAGATGCATATCAAAGTGAAGCAAAAGAAACTAACGAAATATACATATCGGAGAATAACAAACGGCTTTTTTCCTCTGCGGATTTACGGGATCATCATGCTTTAATACCTCTTGCCGTACTACCACATAATGTATCTCCCGATGAGAAGAATATCTATTCATTAGTTCTTCGGCAGTTCTTTACAACTCTCCGACCCGCCTATGTATATAATTCGATCACATGTGAGATCAAAATAAACAACTATATATTTTCGGGAAACGGGATTGAAGTTATCCAGAGAGGCTGGAAACAAGAGAATGAAGAAAATCAAAATTTGTCATTCTTAAAAGAAAATGAAGTATATCCAATACTTTCAATTGATAAAAATGAAAAATATACCGAACCCAAAAAGCATTTTACTTTTGCATCATTATTGCAGCTTATGGAAAATCCCAGAGGCGAAGAAGGAAGTCATCTTACCGGGTTAGGTACTCCAGCCACCAGAGGCAGTATTATTCAACTGCTTTTTGATCGTGGATATACTAATCTGCAAGGAAAAAATATTCTTATTACCGATAAGGGTAACTTTCTTATTTCTAACTTATTAAAAAATCAATCCATAGCCGCTTTTATTAGCATATCCGAAACAACCCGCTGGGAAGAGAGTTTAAAAATGGACAGTGAGAAATTTCTCAATGACATTAAAATATTTACAAAGAAATCTGTAACACAAATAAACCTTGATACATATACATTTCCCTCTCCAGGTAAATGCCCTTTATGCGGGAATCCAATGTATGAAGGGAAGAAATCATTTTATTGTTCTCAATACAAAAATGAAAAGAAGTGTGATTTTGTTATCTGGAAAGAACTATGTAATAAGACGCTCTCTTTTGAAGATGTGAAATTATTACTGAATGGCAAAATGACAAAAAAGAAACAGTTTAAGAAAAAAGATGGGAAAAAATTCAGTGCATCCCTTAAGTTGGAGAATGAGAAAATCGTCTTTGTTTTTTAAGTAAATTACCTGGCGCTAAGCGCATATTCCCTGCGTTACCGCAAGGAATAAAATACATTTCTGTTATACAAAAAGGCTGTCAGCGGCTTCTTTGCCCCGTTCCGGCAGGGCAGCCAGGGCAAGGTCAAGAACTTTTCGATTATAGTAATCAACCATTTCTATTGACGCATGGCCGGACATGGGTTGTAATTCGGCGGCTGACAGTTCCCGCCGCATCCGGGAAACATAAGTGTAGCGCAAAGAGTGAGGAACCAACTTCCGACCATCAAAAGGTTTAAGTTTATCCTTATTTTGTTTTTGTTTGCCTTCACCCCGTTTGGCTGGTGTCTTTTTAGGCGGAAGCGGGATAAACCCTGATTTTTGTAAAGCTCGATAAAAAACTGTTTCAGCCAATTCTTCACGAACAGGCTTATCATTTACAGTAAAGCAGAAATCATCAGGTTGAAGATTTTGAGCTGTGATTAAATTCTTCAGTTTTTCAAGGGTTAAATCCGGCAGAAATACAAGCCGCAGACGGGGATGATCGGGCGTACCTGTTTTGTTATAATTTGTTCTTGTTCCATCCCGTTTGCAAAATCCATCTACGATCAGCACTTTTTGGTCAAACATAATCTGTTTAACCCGGACAGCCCGCAATTCTCCCAGACGCAGGCCGCCAGAAAGGCATAGCAGATAAAAAAGATAAAACATTTCATCAGGGAAATTTTCCGGCTGAAATAATCGTTCAAGTTCTGCGGTGGTGAAAATATCCGCCTTTCTGAAATTAGACGCAAATTTCTTAAATTCCGGTTTGGGCGTCCAGCAATTAAACCACGCTGATTCAGTGTATATTTCGCCTAGTACTTCCAGAAAACGGTTTTTCCAACGACCGGATTTATCTAAATCGAATAGATAAGGCATAACAGTATCGACAGTTAGATTACGAAGCGGCATTTCACCCCATTTTTCAATAATAATTTTTATATACCTGCGACAATCAACCATTGTTTCGGGTTCAATAATCTTGCCAAGCTGAATCCGCCGCTTTATATGAGTACTTCCAGGGACATACATGAATTCTGCGATGTCTGCAATCGTTATCTTTTCCTGGGAAGTTGTGTTTAATGGAGAGGGAATTGTCCTAATGTAATTTTCCGCTTCAGGTCGATTCCGACAATTTTTACATATTCTTTGATGCGTTTTTCCGGAACTGTCGGTCCAATGATAATACCACCGACGAACTTCTTTTCCGTTCCGACCTTTAACAGTCTTTCTGAAAACTTTGTATTCCATACCTTACCTTGCTATAATTAACATTTCATTAACATTTTTCAGCAAGCAAAACTGAAAGCACACACAATTCATTATATAGCAAAGATTTAGATTGATCCAGGGCCGAATCGAACGGCCGACCTACTGCTTAGGAGGCAGTTGCTCTATCCCCTGAGCTACTGGACCAAAAGAATCAAAGGGTTTCAAAAACTTTTTTTAGGAATCTTAATTATCTTATAATATATACAAATAATTTAGGGTGAGTGTCAATGTTTTTGTTCATTAAAGTTTTTCAAGAGAAGAGGCTTAACTTATTTCCAGGATTTTATCTCGTGGAGATATGTTATAACATGAAATCCATCCAGTGCGGATGATTTGGGGATAAGCGCCGGATTTTTAACACAAGCAACGGCATCTTTTTCCATGTTGGAAAAATACAATGTGGGGCCATCAAAGATTGAAATTGTTTTTTCAAGGGACCGGAACCCTTCGGCATAGGGACTTTCCCGGCTTTTCCATACTTCAAAAATGCCGTTCCCGATTTTTACCCGGCCTTCCGACAAGGAAATTTCAATTTCAAAAACCAGATGATCCCGGCCGGCGCCTAATTCAATCATAAAAGGGATTTTTTTATTTTTCTGATAAAGATCGCCTAAAAGATACGCTGTGCCCGATCTTTCCTTTAAAGATTCTCCGCACATTTTCCGATGTTTCACAATACCGTTTCCCAGAAACATGATTGCGTCCGCGAGATGAGTTCCGTCATGCCAGAGAACATCTAAAAGCCGCCGGGTTTTTCCCATATACAAGGTTCCGCGAATGCTCATTATTTCGCCCAGTTCACCACTGTGTATGATTTCCTTCGCCTTAACATAATCGTCTGAATAACGTCTTTCATGATTGGTGATGATTTTCGTAACACTCCGGTTATGAATAGCCGCAATTTTTTTAGCGCGGCCCTTGGTATCCGCCAAAGGTTTTTCGCACACCACTACCGGAATCTTGTACCTTTCAGCTAAGGCGCAGTATTCATAATGAGTGTCGGGATGCGTTGCGATATGAAGGATTCGCGGCTCTTGTTCTTCGATCATTTTTTCGGCATCGCTGTAAACGGCGCAGTTCCAGCGTGACGCAAACAAAGCACAGCGTTCAGCATTAATGTCAAACCCGGCAGCGAGTACACAGTCAGGATTTGCGCTGACAGCTCCCGCATGAGTACAAGGTTTTTCGCGGAGGGAATCATCTTCCAGCAGACTGGCGATTCTCCCCAGCCCAATAATTGCAACAGGTATTTTTTCCATAATTCAGTTTCAGCATTCTCCCATGAATTAAAATCCGCGTAACGCATATTTTGACATATCCACCCTGCCGGAATCCGAAACTTCCACGCCTTCGTTTCGCAAAAGAATAATCTGATCTTCGCGGCCGCTTCCTTCGGGAAGCCCTATTCTGCCGTCGGCCCGGATTACTCTGTGCCACGGCAGATTTTGTCCCCGCGACATGGAATGAAGAACACGGACCACCTGCCTCGCGCCATTGGGCAGCCCGGCGGCCCTCGCAATATCCCTGTAAGATGAAACTTTTCCGGCGGGAATGGACTGTATAAGCGTTATAATCCGGCCGGTTTCCTCTGTCATGGCTTTCGTCTATTCTCCAAATACCGACGCGGCCTTTTCCATGTTTTTTATTACCGGAACGGAGAAGGGACAGCGTGATTCACATGAACCGCAGGCTATGCATTCAGAAGCATGATGTTCCAAAGATTGATAATGCCGCGTGATGCTGGGCGGAATTGCTTGTTCGTTCAGCTTGGCAATATCCAAATATTTATTTACATCAGCAATATTGATGTTTGACGGACACGGCAGACAATGATTGCAATACACGCAGCTTCCTTTAAAATCACCCTGACGTGTTTTGATAATATCCGAATAATCTTTTTCTGCATCGGTCATGGAAAAATAGGTTACGGCATCGAGAATTTCGCTTTCGGATTTACAACCCAAAAGCGTACTTACGACAGCCGGACGCGTCAAAGCATAATGAACACATTGTCCCACAGACATTGCCTGTTTAAACGGACTGTGTTCCCGCGATAAAAGTTTTCCGGCGCCCAAGGTTTTCATGACAGAAATCGCCACGCCTTTTTGTTCACAAAGCCGATACAAATGAGCCCGCACCGGATCCATCTGAAGCGAAAAATCAATATCCGCGGGTTTTTCCAGCAAATCAAAAACGCTCGAAGTTGACGGAACCATGTCAAAAGCCGGATTAATGCTGAACATCAACAAATCGATTACGCCTGTTTCCACAAGTTTTGCGGCAGTCACCGGATTATGAGCGCTTGCTCCTATCGCCCGGATGGTTCCGCTTTTTTTCAGCGACTGAGCATAATCAACAATTCCGTTATCAAAAATATTTTTCAAATCTTCTTCACTGTCGATGAAAAAAAGCATACCAAAATCAATGTAATCGGTTTGCAGATACGTTAATAAGTTTTCAAAATAGGTTTTGCACGTGGGAAGATCGCGGCTTATATCGTACTGCTGATTCAGATCAACCGAACCAATATGTCCCTGAATAAAAACTTTATCCCGCTTGCCTTGCAGAGCTTTCCCAATATTTTTTCGGACTTCCGGACCGGGCATGAACACATCAATAAAATTGATTCCCTGCTCAATCGCGGCGCCTATTGTTTCGTCCACGGTTTCATAAGGTTTTCCATCAAGATGTTCGGCGCCAAGACCAATAACGCTTACCGACATATCTGTTTTTCCGGCTTTTCTATATAACATATTATTCTCCTATTACCATTATCCCATGCAGTAACTGCGGTAATTATAACATGTATAACGGGAAGAAAATAGTCAAAAAAACAGTACTTTGCAGTCATTATATTGTACAAAACCCTCACAAAGGCTTGATTCTTATTTTGAGACTTAGTACACTCCTCCGAAAGACTATACATTGAAGAGATTGTAAATGAAGAAGAATATTTCAGTTGTACCCATGCTTTTTGGCAAAGAACGGAAATTATCAGCGAAAATGCTTTGGGGTTTCATAAAAATGGGCAAAACGATGCTCTTCCCCAAACGTGATTATCATTATAATCACTTTAAGAATTTAGCTCTTGTGTACATCAAGCTCACATCGGTTTGTAATCTTCACTGTGTTATGTGCGGACAGTACGGCGACAAAGGGGTGATGAAAGACTGTGCCGCGGAAGAAGCAAAAAAAATCCTTCCTTTGGAGACTTGGAAAAAGGTTATTGACGAAATCGCTCCGCAAAAACCGGTAACGTATCTTTGGGGAGGCGAACCGTTTCTTTACCCGGATTTGATTCCGTTGGCACGATACATGGTTGAAAAGGGATTGTTTGTCTCCGTCAACACAAACGGTACGCTCATGGAACAATACGCGGAAACGATTGTCCGCGATAAATGGAGCACGATTTTTGTTTCACTTGACGCCTTTCGGGATGTAAACGATGCTATGCGCGGTAAAGGCGCTTACGACCGTGTTATCGCCGGTTTCAAAGCAATTAATCGCGAGAAGAAAAAGCAGAATTCTAATCTCCCCATTTTGGGTGTTGTAACCGTTGTCACTAACAAAAATTATATGGATATTGCCAATCTTGCGGAAGCAAGCCGCGAGTACAATCTTGATGTACATATCTTCAATTTGGGAACCTATACGAACGACAATATCGTTGCGGAGCAGCGCCGCTTTATGCGGGAAAAACTTGATACCGACATCGATTGCCTTGAAGGGTACAATACCGGGTACAATTTAGGTATTGACGGTAATAAACTTCATGAGATTCTGCGCAGCATTCACAATAAAGATTATGGTCATCCTATGATTACCGTGCCCGTTCTCAATCCTGAAAAGACGCATACCTATTACAATGACCTTGAAACGCCTGTACGTAATCATTGTATTGTTCCGTGGTGCCAGACCAATATTAACTACAACGGCGATGTGCATTTCTGTGCTGATTATCCTGATTATATTTTGGGAAATATCACGCAACAATCGTTCAAGGAAATATACAACGGAGACCGCGCGAACAAATTCCGAAAAACAATCCACAGTTGTGAAGGCGGTATGTTTCCGGGCTGCCTGCGCTGTTATCAGAACATGCTGTTTGGGAGAAAAATAAAAGGATATTGAGTCCATTTTCCCTATTGTTTGCGGTTAAATTTAAATTACCTATCCTCTTGCAATAATTCCCTTGTGCATAATCGTTTTTTTTAATACTATTAATGTATATCGTATTGAAGACATATAAAATGTCCTCTCTATTGTAATTTTGGGGAAGAGTGTTTCTCTATCCCTTTATAAGGAGTTCCCATGAACGTAAATGATCTTAAACATGCAGGGCTTAAGAAATGGGTGGAAGAAGCTGTTGCTCTGATGACCCCCGATTCCGTAGAAGTCTGTGACGGAAGTCAGGCGGAATATGACCGGATGATTCAATCGACTATCGATGCAAAGCTGGCTATTCCCTTAAATTCTTCCATACGGCCGGGATGCGTACTTTTCCGTTCCGATCCTTCGGATGTTGCGCGCGTTGAAAACCGTACTTACATTGCTTCCGAAAAAGAAGAAGATGCCGGCCCCACCAACAATTGGATTGATCCCGCCCAGCTTAAAAAGACCATGAAAGAACTGTACTCCGGCTGTATGAAAGGCCGGACCATGTATGTTATTCCTTTCTCGATGGGTCCCGTAGGTTCCGATATCGCGAAAATCGGCATTGAAATTACCGATTCCGCCTATGTTGTGGCAAACATGCACATTATGACAAGAGTTGGTTCCAAGGTTCTGGACGTACTTGGAACGAACGGCGAATTTGTGCCCTGTTATCATTCTGTTGGAAAGCCTTTGGCCGCGGGAGAAAGCGATAACGGCGTTTGGCCCTGCGCTCCTATTGAACACAAGTACATTTCCCATTTCCCCGAAACAAGGGAAATTTGGTCTTATGGCTCAGGCTACGGCGGAAACGCGCTGCTTGGGAAAAAATGCCTCGCCCTCCGTATCGCGACGGTTCTCGCGCGGGATGAAGGCTGGCTCGCCGAACACATGCTCATCCTCAAGATTACGAATCCCGAAGGGGAGAGCCGCTATGTAACCGGCGCATTCCCCTCGGCCTGCGGAAAAACCAACCTCGCCATGCTTATTCCCACCGTCCCCGGATGGAAAGTTGAAACCGTCGGCGATGACATTGCCTGGATGAAGTTCGGCAAAGACGGCCGGCTCTATGCCATCAACCCCGAAGCCGGATTCTTCGGCGTTGCTCCCGGTACTTCCATGGAATCAAACCCCAACGCCATGCACACTATCGAAAAAAATACGATCTTCACCAATGTCGCTTTGACCGAAGATAAAGATATTTGGTGGGAAGGCATCGGCTACGACGCACCCGGCAAACTGATTGACTGGAACGGAAACGAATGGGTTCAGGATAAAGGCAACAAAGAACAGAAACCTGCCGCTCATCCCAATGCCCGCTTTACGGGCCCCGCAAAGCAGTGCCCCTGTGTCGCAAAAGAATGGGAAGATCCCGCGGGCGTTCCTATCAGCGCCTTCCTCTTTGGAGGCCGCCGGCCCAAGACTATTCCGCTTGTAAACGAAGCGAAAAGCTGGATTCACGGCGTGTTCATGGGTTCTATCGTCGGTTCCGAAGTAACGGCGGCGGCCTTGGACGTAAAAGCCGGAACTATCCGCCGCGATCCTTTCGCCATGCTTCCTTTCTGCGGATACCACATGGGCGATTATTTTCAGCACTGGATCAACATCGGCAACAAAAGCACCGAAGACAAACTGCCCAAGATTTTCTTTGTCAACTGGTTCCGCAAAACAGCCGAAGGCAAATGGCTGTGGCCGGGTTATGGAGAAAACTCCCGCGTTCTCGCGTGGATTTTCAACCGCTGTGCGGGCAAGGTCGGCGCGAATGAAACCGCCATCGGCTTTATGCCCAAGCCCGAAGACATTACCCGCCCCGAAAGCGTCAGCGAAGATGACATGAAGGAACTCTTAACCGTAGACACCGAAGGATGGAAGGCTGAAATTGCCGACATCCGCGCAAATCACTATCCTAAATTCGGCGACAAACTTCCCAAGGAACTTTTCGCCGAGCTTGATGCCATTGAAAAACGGCTGAACGCGTAATTGTTAAAACGAAAAGCCCCTCGCGTGAGGGGCTTTTTTATCGGCTTTAATTATCAAGGTAAGAACGAATCATCCGATTCAGCGGAATCATCTGTCTCGATTACTTTCTCCGATTCCTTTTCCGCGTCTTCCTCTTTTTTTTCCTCGGCCGCGAGCTTCCTATGCATAACAAAAATTCCAAGAGCCGCAAACATAATGCAATTTATCGCGATTCTTTCCTGCGATTCATCAAGTTTGATGGGGGTAAAAGTCCGCAAAAAAGTATAGATCAGCAGCAAAGCTGCCAGTCCTATGGTTAAACCCATAAGCGTAGAGCGTTTAATCTTTTTCATGGAAGCATTATACTCAAGTTGTGGGCATAACTCAACGGTCCGCGATATCTACAAAATCAACATAGCGTCGCCATAACTAAAAAAGCGATAGCCTTCCCTGACAGCTTCCTTGTAACTTTCCATGATGAAATCCTTGCCGGCAAAAGCGGAAACAAGCATCAGCAATGTGGATTCGGGCGTGTGAAAGTTTGTGAAAAGGGAATCTATTACCTGAAACGTGTATCCGGGATAAATAAAAATTGATGTAGCGCCCTCACCCGAGGGAAGATGATTGTCCTTCCATGCCGATTCCAGAGTTCTGACGCTTGTGGTTCCTACGGCAACGATTTTCCGCCCTTCCTTTTTTGCGCGGTTCACGGCGGCCGCCGTTTCAAAACTAATTGAATATGATTCTTCATGCATTTTATGATCGGTAATATATTCCGAACGCACTGGGAGAAAAGTTCCAAGACCGACATGCAATGTAACAAACGCCGTTTCTATGCCGGCACTTTTTATTTCCTCAAGGAGTTCATCTGTGAAATGCAAACCGGCAGTCGGAGCGGCAGAAGACCCGGAAACTTTCGCGTACACAGTCTGATAACGTTCGGAATCCATGGAAACATCATCCCGTTTGATGTAGGGAGGAAGCGGAAGGTGTCCGTGAATATCGAGCCATTCGTCGTCAATTACACGGTTAAAGCGGATATACCGGAACTCATCATCTTCCGATTCGATAACGGCCTCCGTATAGGAGTCCGAGGCCCCTACGCCGTCGGCAAAAAGGTAGCGGCTTCCGATTCTTCGGCGCTTTGCCCGTTTCACGAGACACTTCCATCTGCCTTCCCCAAGATTGTTAAGCAGGAGGAATTCAACAGACGCGCCCGTATCGATTGATGTTCCAAACAACCGGGCTTTCCTCACTTTTGAGTTATTAAACACGAGGAGCGAACCCGGTTCGAGCAGGCGGGGAAGGTCCTTCATTATTTTATGGCTGCGGCTGTGATTATTCCTGTCGAGCAGCATGAGGCGGCTCATGCCTCTTTGTTCAGGGGGAAATTGCGCGATTTTCTCCGGGGGCAGATCAAAAAAGAAGTCCTGGGTTTTCACCATCTCTCCGTAATATATTAAGATGTTTGTATGCTATAGGTGTAACGGTCCTCCCTCTGGGAGTCCTCTGCAACAGGCCGGACTGAATGAGGTAGGGTTCATAGTAATCTTCAAGGGTATCGACGGCTTCTCCAACGGAGATGGCGAGCGTTTCGGCTCCCACCGGACCGCCGTTATATCGTTCAATAATCATTTTAAGAATTTCCCTGTCATACTTTTCGAGTCCAAGATGATCGATCTCTAATCGTTTGAGCCCTTCACTCACGACTTGTTTTGTGATGCAGCCGCTTCCCAGCACCTGGGCAAAGTCGCGCATACGGCGAAGCAGACGGTTTGCGACTCTCGGCGTTCCACGTGACGAGGAAGCCAGCAGTGACACGCCCTCGTTATCAATATCAACTTCGAGAATTCCGGCGGAACGGCGGATGATGGCTTCCATATCGGCTTGTTCATAAAAAGCGAAACGGCAGCTTATTCCGAAACGGCTGATGAGCGGGCTTGATACCATTCCGGCTTTAGTTGTAGCACCCACCAAAGTGAAGGGCGGAATGGGGATACGGATAGTTCTCGCGCTGGGCCCCTGCCCGATAATCCAATCGAGTTCGTAATCTTCCATAGCGATGTAAAGCATCTCCTCGATAGCGGGCTTGAGCCGGTGAATCTCATCGATAAAAAACACGGTTCTTTCCGTAACCGTTGTAAGTATTCCAACGAGATCTTTTGGCTTGTCGAGCGTCGGGGCGGCGGTAACTTTAAAGTCCGCGCCGAGTTCGTTGGCAACAACCTGCGCGAGCGTTGTCTTTCCAAGACCGGGCGGCCCAATCAAAAAAAGATGATCAAGGCTTTCACGGCGTTCTTTAGCGGCGGAAATAAAGATTGAAAGATTATCTTTCATGGCCTGCTGGCCAAGAAATTCTCGCAGACTCTTTGGACGGAGAGACGCGTCCCGGAAATCATCCTCCTGGGGCATTTCCGCGTGAACGATGCCGTTTTTATCTTTTGCCATAGCCCCTCTCCTATACGCCGCTCAGAAACATGATTGCCTGTTTAAACAAAAGTTTCTCCCGATCCGCGGCGGCGGTCTCAGGCGGCAACGCGGCATCGGCTTTGGCAACCGCTTCCGCGGCGGCCCTTTTGTCATAACCCATTTCCACGAGCGCTGTTACAAGCTCATCATAAGGACCCGCCGCGGCCGTTATTCCGCGATCCCTGGCGATTTTTCCTTTCAGCGCGAGGATCATCTTTTGTACGGTTTTTTTACCTAATCCCGGCACAGCTTCAAGCCTGGTCAAATCTTCTCTTTCCAAAGCGGTTTCCAGTTCTTCCTGGTTGATGCCGCCCATAATCTTTACCGCCTGTTTCGGCCCAATCCCTTCAACTTTTATCAATTCAAGAAATGTATTCCGGCGCACAGCGTCCGCAAAACCGAACATGCGCATTTGATCTTCCCGGTGATACATCCAGGTAAACACCTTTCCCTTCTCCCCTAAAGGAGGAAGCGAGGCAATATCTGTAGCCGGAACCGTGATGTCCCATTCAATTCCGCCGGTAAGAATCCGCACCGTGTCGGCAAGTTTCTCCGTGATAATTCCCTGGATACTGTTAAACATAGAAAGATGATAACATAGACAGCGAGCAATGAGCAATGAGTAGGAAACAAGCAGTTAATGTTAAATCATTCTTGCGCCCTCTTGATCTTTGCATATTACGCTTCTATACTAAGTAAAGATATATTAAACACAAAGGAAGATCATCATGGATAATTTTACATTCTACGCTCCAACTTATTTCGCGTTTGGGAAAGATACAGAAAATGATACCGGAAAATATGTTAAACAATTCGGCGGCTCAAAAGTTCTCATCCATTTTGGCGGCGGTTCTGTAATCCGTTCGGGATTGTTGGACCGTGTGAAAAAATCTCTCGATGAGGAAAACATTGCTTACGTTGATCTTGGCGGCGTTCAGCCAAATCCGCGGAGTGGTCTCGTGTATAAAGGGATTGATCTTTGCCGCAGTGAAAAAGTCGATTTTATTCTTGCGGTCGGCGGCGGCAGCGCTATTGATTCCGCAAAGGCAATCGCGGCAGGCGTACCTTACAACGGGGATTTCTGGGATTATTATCAGGGAAGATCTGTAAAAGAAGCGCTGCCCATTGGAACCGTTCTTACCATTGCCGCCGCGGGAAGCGAAGGTTCCTACAATTCTGTTATTACCCATGAAAACGGAATGTTGAAGCGTTCAACAACAGGTGAAGTCCTCCGCCCGAAGTTTTCCGTTTTGAATCCCGCGTTAACACAGACGCTTCCTCCGTATCAGACGGCGTGCGGCATTACGGATATTCTGGCGCATCTCTATGAACGCTATCTCACGAATACAAAGCAGGTTGAAGTAACAGACCGCTTGATCGAAGGCCTCATGCTTGCGCTCGTTCATGAAGCTCCCAAGGTAATGGCAAATCCTAACGATTATGACGCGCGGGCGAATATCATGTGGACGGGGATGCTGGCGCATAACAATTCCTGCGGCGTCGGACGTTCACAGGATTGGGCCAGCCACGACATAGAACACGAACTATCGGCCTTATACGATTGCGCTCACGGGGCAGGGTTAGCCGTATCCATGCCGGCAGTCTTTACATATAACATGAAGCATGATGTCACGCGTTTTGCACAGGCCGCGCACAGAGTCTGGGGATGTCACATGGATTTTGCGGACCCCGAAAACACAGCCCTTGAAGGAATCCAGGCGCTGCGCCGCTTCCTAAAATCTATCGGGATGCCGCTCACCTTTGCGGAACTAGGCGCCAAAGAAGAAGATATTCCAAAACTCGCAAAAATGGCTTGTCATGGCGATGTAAGAACCGGCACCGTTGGCGGTTTTGTGAAACTAAACGAACAGGATGTCGCAAACATTTACCGGCTTATGCTTTGATATTTGATAAAACATGACAAATGAAGATTCCCAATGGTATCCAAAGGGAATCTTCACGGTGCATATTGACACTTAGGGTAACGCTGATTAAATTGACTCTAATCAGCGTTACCCTATTATTTTTCTCGTTTTTCTCTATAAACAGGCGAAAAACTGCGAAAAATCACATTAAAGAATACACTGATTTATTCTCGATTGAATAAATCAGTGTTTCCTTAGACGAAATCCCAGGATTGAAGTCTTTTTCCCAGAGCGGCTGCCAAGAGAGCGGTCGTAAACGTTTTCACCTGGTTTAGTGCTGTGTTGTCCATATTATAACGGCTCACAAGATTCGGATTAAGCGGAGAAGTAACGGTAAGCCAACGGCGGGCCCCGGGACTTAAAACAAGATACGATGAAGATTGTTCTTGATGATGATACACGCCGCCGCATCGGGAACAAAGAAGATGTCCATCGTAACCTGAATACGTCATGTATTCATCCTGGGAACAGAGTGATTCACATACACCGCAATGGTTTATATCAGGTTGAATGCCCAGAATATCCGCCCAGTTCCACAAAAAGTGCAGGAAGGGAAGCATCACCTCTTTTTCTTTTGCCATGCTGACAGCATCCAAACTTTGAGAGGCAAGGGTAAGGGGTTCCTGCCAGTTTCCGCCGCCGCCATGCGCCGCAAGAATCGTTTCCGTTATTGCCCCGGCCGCCATCGTTCTTTCATACGCTTCCCTGATACCCGGCCGCCAGGATTGTACATCGAAATCGGTAACCTTTCGGGAATCCTTTACCGGATCGTGGTAAATCCAGAGCGTTCCGCTGTGAAAGGGCGACACATACGCGCGAAGTTTGCTTTTTGGGCCGCCGAATACCATCGCCCGGATAATGCCTTCCTCGGCGGTAAGAAAAAACGCTTCCCTGTTTGATTCGCCGGACTGCCTCACCCTGAGAACCAGGGCATGATACGTAAGGGTCCTGCCGCCCATTATAAATCCAGCGCAAATATTTTGCTGTTCCGGTTTGTATCATAATGGGCGCGTTTCCGGCTGGGGAGCTTATCAACAGAACTTTCCCTAAAGCCAAGCAATTCAAACCAGTCGTGAGTACTTGTGGTAAGCACAAAGACGCGGCGGAATTTTTGCCTTCGCGCCTTATCAATTAAATAGCGGACAAGACGGCGGCCCATCCTTAAATCGGAATAGGCCGGATCCGTAGCGATGGCGGCTATTTCCGCCTGACCTTCGCCCCAATCGTGCATGGCCGCGCAGGCATACACAGAACTATCAATCTCAAAGACCATGTAATCATCTTTCTTTTCCTGAATGTCTTCATGGCTCCGGCGGATAAGAATTCCCTGCTTCATCAGCGGTTCCATGAGCCGGAGAACATCGGGAATATCTTCTATGCCAAGAGGGCGGATTGATTCGTATTCATCGGCATAGACCATCGTACCGACACCAAGGTTAGAAAACAGTTCACGGAGAATCGCTCCGTCCTGCTTGCCGTCAATGATGTGTATGCGTTCGATTCCGGCTTTGGAAGCCTTAAGCGCTAACTGCAATTCAACAAGGGATATATCTTCCTTGTTTGTTTCAAATTGATTTGCTTTAAGAATTCCTTCCGCTTCCTGCGGAGTGAGCCTTATAAGCCGGCCTTGTTCATCGGTATGAATCGATTCCGGGATACTGTATTCCGGTGAAGTAATGCCTTTTTCCGCGGACACAATAAACAATTTTACCGCGTGTAAAGCCTTGGAAACTTCAAGCGCAATTTCGTCGCTCGGAATATTATACGGTTTACCGGAACTGCTCCACCCGATACAGGGAAGAATGGGAACCATGCCCCGTTCCAAAATCGGTTTCAGAGCATCGGTGAGGATTTTATCCATCATACCGGTATGCGCCATATCGATGCCGTTCACGACACCAAGACCGCGTGCCTTTACAAAACTGCCGATGACAGCATTCACCCGGCTGGCGGAAAGCCCTGTAATAAACTTGGTCGCGACATTGAAAGCCGCCATGTTCACAAAAGGCATAGCTTCCGCAGTGGTAATCCTGAGCGGGCCCGCGTAACCGGTTTGAATATTATATTCACTCAAAACCGAATCGATCCATTCCTTCGCGCCGGGGACAATCACCACCCGAATACCAATTTGCGACAAAAGAGCGATGTCCTTCATGAAATACGAAAACCCGGCATCTTCCGTCAAAGGGAAATCGACCTTAAACACCATCGTTGTACCGGAGAAACGGCTCTGGTAATGAAATGCTTCCCGAATCAGGTCCACCTGGGACCAGTTTGGCTGTTCCATACCATCATTCTAATATAGGAAAGCCCGGATAGTGAAGGGGCGCACTAAAAAAGCTGCCCGCAAAGGCAGCTTTTACATGTTCAACTATATCGAACTAAAACCCCAAACCTATGCCAACGTTGATCGAATGACTATTCATAGTATATTCTTTGCCAGCAGTCCAGTCTGAATCCGCTGTAGCAGTAACAGTGTTATAGTGATAGTTTCCGTACAGGTAAAGACCTCTAACAAATTTTGTAGTAAATACAAATCCGGCTTTTGCTCCCCATCCAAGACCTATCTCAGCAAAAAAAGGATTGTCATGATCCAATCGGTAGCCAAGGAATCCAATATTTACATTCGCTTCGGCCAAAGGCATTATCGCGACGGAACCTAAGCGTATGGGATACATGATGCCTACCGCAGGCTGAATCAACACAAGATCACCATTCAAAGTAAAATCTGATCCGAAAGTGAAGATGTCTGCCATGATCACTTTTATGCCTGCATTAAACCCTATATCACCGGATTTCAATCCCAAAGGCAATGCAAAGTCCGGCATAATGGCAGCACCTGCCTGTAAGATCATTGAGTAATCTGTGAAAAGATTACGGTTATTAGTTATTTTCTTTTCCCTTTCTTGCACAATAGATTTATCTCCGATAACGGTATCGCCGTGCGTGCTGATTCTCCAGATTCCGTATTCCAATTCCCATGTTGATGATACGGATTTGTCGTTTATATTATATGTTACCGTATATTTGCTTTCGTTTACCGGAACAATGCTTTCCAGACTTATTCTGATTACTCCGGAACTTGTCCGCATCGAATTTTCGATAAGCCAGGCAACAGCCAACTGCATACCCGACACCGGATCATAAGAAAATTCACGCACGATATTATTCCACACCGTCCTGTTGCCCCTGTTTTCCAACTCCAACAGCGCAAGTTCAGCATTATCGGCAATACAAGAATTTGACAGATAGTTTGCAATTTTTTCGTATACAGCCCTTGGTTCTTTCACCTCTTTGATAAAATCAGCTACTCGTTCTTCCAGTTTTGCTTTTTGCCCCCCCTGCTCCGGTCCTGTCACCCTTGTGATAAATTCCAAAGCACGGCCGGCGGGTATCGCGTAATTTGTTGATTCTCTCTGCAAAGCCTTGAGCGTATTGATTCCAATAACCGCATACTTTGCCGCCGCGTCAGATTGGCTCACAAGGAGCGGCCCTCCGGAATTACCGGAATCAACCGGAGCCGTGTGCTGAATATAAGGGCCAATTGTTTCGGTACTGTCCTCACTCACAGGAAGACGCACGCTTCTGTTTGATACAATCCCAGACCCAAACTGATATACCGGCGTTGACCCTACTCCTGGAAATCCTGCCGAAAAAATAGCATCCCCTTCATTCACTCCTTCCGTAAGAAAAGGCAATCCGGCTTCAAAGGGTTTGGCCTTATCCTCAAACGTCAGTACCGCGATATCCATGTCTTCATCGACCGCAAGAATCTTTACCCGTTCATATATAACTTTTGATCCGTCAGGTTTTTCAAAGGTAAATTTTAAATCATAAGCCTGATTGATTACATGATTGTTTGTTATTATGTAATTATCACCCTTATCATCTACATACACAAACCCGGTTCCAAAAGGCCCCCTTAAATAACGATCCACCGCTTTTACGGCATCGGCGTTCCCGTCATCATCCAGCTCTTTTTTCATTTCTTCAAAGAAATCTACAATACTGGGATGATACGTTTGATTTATCACGCCGACATAATCCCTGATAGAAGCTGCCTGAGAAAATCCGATTCCGGATATTATCAACAACAATGTGAATGCAAAGAGAATCCTTTTGATCATTTATTCCTCCATACAGATGTTCGTGAATACTATTTTATCATTTTTTCCATAAAAAAGATAGTATGATACAACTATATCCAAGAATTGAGAAAGGATGGAAGCATGAGTGAAGAAACTGATTACAAGGATATGTCTGCGTTCTTTTCTGTTGCTAAGTTCATGTGTAAGTATGATGAAACCAAAGTATTTTGACGATACTTTGCCGGAAGAGGAATTGACAACGATATGGAATTATATTGCTGTAAGATAAAATTTTTCTCCTCCTTTTTTTTGAAAAAAATCTGTTTTATTAATGCAAAAACGCGTTTCCGCACCTTATAGAGTGCGGAGGTTTTTAAGAAAACATGGAAATATTTTCAGGGCTGTGTTATAATGAACACGATGGGATGGCAGAATGTCACAATTGAAATACACTTTCATGAACGACATTCTGTTCAAAATGCTGTTCACTAAGCATCCGGAATTGCTGAGAAAGCTGGTTGCTTCAATGCTTTGTGTTCAATCTGCCGGTATTGGGAAGTTTGAAATACGCAATCCCGAAATGCCGCCGGAAAGCTTAGGCGATAAGTTTTGCCGGCTCGATATCAATATGGAGATTGATGGTCATCGAGTTGATTTGGAGATTCAGCAGCGGCGCGAAGACGGAGATTATCCTGAACGATCACTGTATTATTGGGCGAGGGAATACTCAACAGCTTTGCCCAAAAGAGGGAAATACACAATGCTCCCTCGTACAATCGTCATCAGCATTGTTGGGTTCAATCTGTTCGATTGCGCTGAATATCATTCGGAGTTTCAGGCTCTTGAAGTTACACGGCATACACCGCTGACAGACAAGTTTGTCCTGCATTATTTTGAGCTGCCGAA
>DBDH01000002.1:16283-19416 GCA_002293455.1 Treponema sp. UBA937 | reverse complement strand
CTGTTCAACGCAAAGACAGAAGAAGATTTGGAGAACATAGTCAAGATGGAGGTACCGGAAATGAGTGAAGCGATAGAAGCGTATTATCACATTACCGCTGAATCGGAGTTTCGGGAAAGGGAACGCTTATACGAAAAAGCCCGGCATATTGAGGCTTCGGCATTGTATTACGCTAAACACAAAAACTCTTTGGAGATTGCAAAAAATCTTTTAAGTTTAGATGTACAAGTAGATAAAATCGTAAAGTCAACCGGCTTAACCCGCGAAGAAATCGAGGCCCTATTGAGTGATAATTAACAGTGAGGTACCGGAAATGAGTGAAGCGATAGAAGCGTATTATCACATTACCGCTGAATCGGAATTTCGGGAAAGGGAACGCTTATACGAAAAAGCCCGGCATATTGAAGCTTCGGCGTTGTATTATGCGGAATGCAATGCCAAACGCAAAAACTCTTTGGAAATTGCAAAAAAGCTTCTTCGCCGTAATCGGCCAATAGACGAGATAATTGAAGATACCGGCTTAACCCGCGAAGAAGTTGACTCTATTGAACAATCATTAATACCATAAAAAATTTCCGCCGATTTCTTCTCAATCGGTGTGTTCATATCCCAAAAATTTGATACAATCAGAATATATGACTACCCAACAAAAAATTGACGCTTCGCATTTTGCGCCGCGCAACGCGGCACTTACAGCATTAGCGGAAAAACAAATAATCATTCTCGACGGAGCAATGGGCTCCATGATTCAGGCTCTTCATTTGAGTGAAGACGATTACCGGGGCGGGCGCTTTAAAGATCATGAAAAGCCTTTGACGGGAGCATACGATCTCCTTTGCCTAACCCAGCCCGATGTGATTGCGTCGATTCACCGGGAATACTTGAAAGCCGGAGCAAATTTGATAAGCACTTGTTCTTTCAGCTCCACGCTTATTTCGCTGGAAGATTTCGGATTGGAACGTTATTCTTACGAGATCAGCCGGGCGGCGGCCGAAATTGCGCGGGCGGCGGTTTCGGAATTCAATTCCGATGATTATCCCCGTTTTGCCGTGGGGGTTTTGGGCCCCACAACAAAAAGCGCCAGCATCTCGCCGGATGTAAACGATCCCGGAGCGCGCGCGGTCCATTGGGATGAACTCGTAAAGGCATATTACGATAACGCCCGCGGCCTCCTTGACGGCGGCGTTGATCTTTTCATGATTGAAACGATCTTCGATACTTTGAACGCTAAGGCGGCGGTTTTCGCCTTATCAACATTGTTTAAAGAGCGCGGACGATTCCTGCCGCTGATGATTTCCGGCACCATCGCCGACGCCTCCGGCCGTATTCTTTCCGGGCAAACAATGGAAGCATTCTGCGTATCGCTTCTTCATGCCGATCCCTGGTCGTTCGGCCTTAACTGTTCGCTGGGCGCGGAAAAGATGCTTCCTCACATCAAAACGCTCTCCGGCTTTTCTCCCTGCCTTGTGAGCGCGCACCCCAACGCCGGAATGCCGAATCAATTGGGCGAATACGATGAAAGCCCCGATTCTATGGCATCGTTTATTGAAGAATTTATGCGGGACGGAATGCTTAACATTGTCGGAGGATGCTGCGGTTCAACGCCCGATCATATTAGAGCGATTGCCGAAAAAGCGAAACAGTACAAACCGAGAACGCTCCAGATGAAAACACAAAAAAGTTTTCTTTCCGGGTTTGAGCCGCTTTTGATTGATCGAGGCAAAGGCCTTATCGATATTGGGGAGCGGACAAATGTTGCGGGCAGCAGGAAATTTCTTCGGCTGATAAAAGAAGAAAAGTTTGACGAAGCGCTCAACATCGCGAAAGAAATGATAGAGCAGGGAGCGGCTGTCATCGACATTTGCATGGACGATCCCATGCTCGACGCAAAAACAGCGATGACGCGTTTTATCAATCTTGCGTTGTCCGATCCTGAAATTGCCAAAGCGCCCATCATGATTGATTCTTCACGGTGGGAAGCGATTGAAGAAGCGCTCAAATGTATTCAAGGGAAGGGGCTTGTTAATTCGATAAGCCTGAAAGAAGGCGAGGCGGAATTTCTCCGGCGGGCGGATTTGGCCAGACGTTACGGCGCGGCGGTCGTTGTCATGCTTTTTGATGAGGAAGGTCAGGCTGCCGATTTCGCGCGGAAAATCGCCGTCGCAAAACGGTCTTACGATCTGCTTGTTAAAAATCATTTTCCGCCGGAAGATATTATTTTCGATCCGAATGTGCTTTCTATTTCAACCGGCATTTCCGCTCATGACCGTTACGCGCTGGATTTTATCGAAGCATGTAAGTGGATAACGGAACATTGTCCCTGCGCGCACATTTCCGGCGGCATTTCAAACCTGTCGTTCAGTTTCCGCGGAAACGATACCGTCCGCGAAGCCATGCATTCGGTTTTCTTGAAACACGCGACAGACAACGGATTGTCATTAGCTATCGTAAATCCCGCAAATCTTGTTTCTTATAACGATATTGATGCAGAGCTCAGAGACGCCGTGGAAGATGTGATTCTTTGCAGAAATCCCCAGGCAAATGATCGTCTTTTGGAGCTTGCTCTAAAACTAAAAGATTCAGGCAGTTCCAAAATCAAAGATGCCTTTGTTCATTCATGGCGCGAAATGAACGCGGAAGAAAGAGTGATTCACGCCCTCATCAAAGGACTCGATGAGTTTATTGAAGCGGATGTGCTGGAACTCCGGCGGCAATACGAAAAATCTTTGGACCTTGTGGAAGGTCCTTTGATGGACGGCATGAAAGAAGTCGGGCAGCGTTTCGGCGAAGGGAAGATGTTTCTGCCGCAGGTAATCCGCAGCGCGAGGGTGATGAAAAAAGCGGTCGCCGCCTTGGAGCCTTACATCGAAGAGGAAAAAAGCGCCGGAAAAGGCCGCCGCGCAAAAATCATTCTTGCCACGGTAAAAGGCGACGTCCACGATATCGGGAAAAATATCGTCGGGGTTGTGCTCGGCTGCAACGGATACGAAATCATCGATCTAGGAGTGATGGTTCCGTGTGACAAAATTCTCGACGCCGCCGAAAGGGAAAAAGCCGATATGATCGGCCTTTCAGGCTTGATCACCCCGTCTCTTGATGAAATGATCAACTGCGCGAAGGAAATGGAAAAACG
>DBDH01000002.1:0-16275 GCA_002293455.1 Treponema sp. UBA937 | reverse complement strand
ACAGCGATTCGGATTGCCCCCGAATACAGCGGCCCCGTGGTATATGTTACCGATGCCAGCCGTTCCGCGGAAACCGTTGCCGCGCTTCTTTCCCCTGCCGAAAAGCCCATCTTCCTCGAAAAACTTGAAGAAGAATATGCCAAGGCCAGAAAACTTCACGGAAAAATCACATCGAATCAAAAACTGATCAGCCTTGAAGAAGCGAGAAAAAACCGATTTTCTATTGATTGGGATACCGCAAAAATTTTCGCTCCCAACAAACCCGGAATTACTCAAATAGAACATATTTCTCTCGAACACATTATCCCGCGTTTTAGCTGGAATGATTTTTTTTATTACTGGAGCGTCAAAAAAGAAAAAGACGGTTTTGCAAAAGAAACCCAACAACTGAAGCACGACACAGAGGAGCTTCTCAATCTTCTGCAGAAAAATAATTCAGTTACACTCAAAGCCGCCGTAGGGCTTTTTCCGGCTTTTTCCGAAAACGAAGATGTTATCATTACCGCCGATGAAAAAAAATCTTACCGCTTTTGTTTTCTGCGGAATCAAGAGAAAAAACAGCATGGCTCAAACCCGTCTTTAGCGGATTTTATCGCGCCTCAAGGCAAACATGATTGGATGGGATTTTTCGCACTCAGCGCTGATTATGCTTCAGAAGACCTTGTGTTTCAGTTTCAAGATGATGCGTATAAAACATTGCTTTTGTTCTCGACAATGGATTTTTTGGCGGAAGCCTTTTCCGAAAAACTCCATCTTTATGTTCAAAATGAACTGTGGGGATATTCGGCGAATAAGGAAATAATCGAGGGAATACGGCCCGCCTTTGGGTATCCGCCCTGCCCCGATCATCAAGATAAAAAAATCGTATTTGAGATGCTCGATGTGCAAAAAAGAATCGGACTCATGCTCACAGAATCCGCAATGATACTTCCCCCCTCTTCCATCTGCGGAATGTATTTTGCCAGCCCCGAAACCTTGTACTTTGGAGCCGGTTCCATCGCGGAAGACCAGCTTGAAAACTGGGCGGTCCGAAAAGGAATCCCGGTACAGGAAGCCAGAAAGCGGATTGGAAGGATTTAGATATGTAAAACGATTAAACCGGAATCTGCATAAACAGACTCCGGTTTGATTGTGGCAGGTTAAGGCTTAGCTGCTTTCAATTTGAATCCTGTACTTTTTGATTTTGCTCTAATTTGGTTACAATTTTATTTACAATTTTCTTTGTGTCTTTTTTTATCTCTGATTCCCAGAACCGTAAAACAAGCCAGCCATCTTTTTTTAAAGTTTTATTTACAAGTTTATCGCGATCCTGGTTTCTTTGAATCTTTTTTTCCCAATATTCAATATTTGTTGCAGGCATAATAAACTTTTTAGGGTTGCAATGCCAAAAATCAGAATCAACAAATACAATTATCTTTTTTCGTCTGAATACAATATCAGGCTTTCCAAATATTTTATCAACATGCTTGGCAAAATAAATTTTTCTCCGTTTCAGCTCATTCATTACCAACAATTCAGGTACAGTATTTTTTGAGCGAATATTTCGCATGTTTTTACGGCGGTCTTCTGGGGTTAAATCATCCATAAGTCATTTCAAATCGCTTAACAAAACAAGCCTGTTTAATGAAAATAAACGCTTAATATCCGAATGAGTATATTTCTCGATATTATACCTTTCTGTCAGATTGATCATATTTGAAACTGTAATTGCGCTTCCGTGGATAGAAGTTATGTCTGAAATATTTTTTATTTGGGCATTTATATTTTGTCCAAACCCTCCAGCAATATAGGAAAAAAATGTTAAGGGAAGTTTTCCTGTATAGTAATTACTTATACTCTTTATGTAATTTGTTATCATTCTGTTGTGATGATCATTGGAAATTGAATATTTACTGTAAGCTTTATTGTCTATGATCCCGCAAAAATTCTCCTGATTAGATAAGACAAGCACATCGGGGGTAAGACCGACAGGCCCGATATGAACTGCCTCAAATCCCATTACAGTCTTAAATATTTCAGCTGTAGCTTTTTCAAATTCTGTTGCTTCGTCACGGCCTTTAAAGGCCATTTCAAAATATTCCGTCATAAAAGAACCAATTGCGCCGTAAGGATAACTTTTTTTCAAGGTATCCTCAACCAACCTTCCGTCTATTCCGGTTATTTCAGATATTTTGTCTATTAATTCAACAGTTATTTTTCCTATAGGAGCTTTTAATGCCTCTCCTATAAAAGCTTGTTTAATCTTATGCTCAACAATAATTTGTGCAGTTATTGTTTTTGTTTCTGCTAAATTGCGGGTATCTTTTTTATGCTTGGGATCAAGTCCATATTTTCGCTGAAAATACTCCTGTTGTTCTGGTCTGTCAATGAATCCAGGATTGTCCTTTAAAATAGCCTTTACTTCATTAATTTTTTCAGGAATAAGACATAGTCTTTTGTCAATTTCGTCACGTTTTGCCAGCTGCGTATATTCGACCCAGTTTATAATAGTATTTGCAATGTCTCTTAAATTGCCAAATGGATTTTTTTGGTGAACATCCCCCTTGCTTGGCGGATATTTTTGAAAGAAATCCTTATCAAGACATTGATCTCCTATATCGCGATAAAGAAGTATTTTTTCTACAACGGACTTATAGCAGTTTTCACTTTCATTTTCAGCTTCGACAATAACAATTTTTGCAATTTCATCCTCACTCAAGCTATTTAACTGTTTATCATTCAATAATCTTAACAAAAATCGAAATGGTCGTATTCTAAAACGCGGGGCAACATCAATATTTCGGCTTAAAGAAAAAGAAGAGGGGAATTGATACTTTAGTATCTGCTCTTTTAACACAGAAACAGGAGAGTCGCCTGCAATTATTGCCTCCCCTGCTAATGTTAATTTTAATGTCTTTGTGGATTCGTGAATAAAAAGAAGACCTAAACTTGTAAGCCATGCCTGATATGTTCTTGCTCCTCCGCCTGTATGATCACGGCGTTCCCCCTTGCGTTTAAGACCAGCTTCTTCAAGTGCATCTTCTAATGATAAATGAGTGTGACGTTGTCCCTGCCATTCTTGGTTCAAAGAAATTTCAGAAAATGCAGCAAGAACTTCGGGGACAGAATTCAACCGTCTCTTAGGACGTGTAACCCACCAGTAGTTCATCATATCGTCACATACTCCGGCTCCGGATCTAGAATATAAAGCGTTTCAGGGCTTTCTTCATTAAAACGATCTAAATGGTTTTCTTGAAGCACAGGATCAAAAGAATAATTGTCTGCACGATAAGAAATTCCCGCAAAAGTATTTAGAACAGCTTCAAATATTATACGAACACCGTCAACAGGAACAGCCATTCCGATTTGTTTACGGACGCTTTCTTTTGACCCGCTGAACTCAAAATCATCAGGAAATGTTTGAAGCCTTGCCCGTTCACGGTTTGTTAATGCCCGGTCTTCTATCCAATGGTATACATGAGTTCCACCGCCGCCTGACCCGGTAATGGTATAGGCAGGTTTATCAGGATCAAGCCTTTTATATATCTGGCTTATTTTCGCTCCAACGACATTTAGTTGATATTTCTCTGGTATATTTGCCGTAAACGCATTTTCTCCTGGTTTTATGAATTGTAACCGGGCAATCACATCTTTCGATTGTTTTGTTAATTCATTATTTTTAGCATCTTTTGAAATAGGCGGATTTTCAATGGCCTCTTTGCATGTCCGCTTCTTTAATTTATATAGCTCTGTTGACGGCACTTTATAAATGACATTTTGATCTTTGCGTATACCGATTATTATTATTCGATGGCGAGATTGTGGAACTCCATATTCTTCAAATTTATAAAGATGTGGAAATACTGAATAACCCGCTTTGTGCATTTCTTGGAGAATTTTAGAAAACGCTTTACCATCATTGGCATTACGAAGTCCGCCGACATTTTCAGCTAAAAACCAAATTGGGTGGAATCTTTTTAAGGCTTCAATTCCATAAGAGTATAAAGGACCATAAACACCGTCCATGCCTTTCTGTTCCCCAACAACGCTGAAGTCATTACAGGGAAATCCAAAGGCTAAAGCATCAATGTCAGATATTTGCTTAAGCCGATCATAATCAAGTTTTCTAATATCTTCGCAAATAACGGTATTTTCTTTTTTTGCAACATTTTTTGTAAAAGTTGCACACGTATCCTTGTCATAATCATTTGCCCAAGCATGGAGAATTTTATAATTCGGATTTGTTATTTTTGCGGTTACCGCGGCGTAGCCAATACCTCCAGGCCCACAAAACAGCTCTCCAAGCCGAAAATTCATAACGCCCCCTCCGCTAGTCTTTATTTCATTATATGCACTCCAGTTCTATTGGACAAGACCATCTGCGGAATGTATTTTGCTGCTCCCGAAGCCCTTTACTTTGGAGCCGGTTCCATCGCGGAAGACCAGCTTGAAAACTGGGCGGTCCGAAAAGGCATACCGGTACAGGAAGCCAGAAAACGGATTGGAAGGATTTAAGGGTAATTCTAACACCCTCTGTTGCTAGCAATATTTTTGATCGAATTTCATTTCGCTTGTACTCAAAGGTTTGCAGTGGTATACTGATCATCAGGAGGTCTTGAGATGCATATACTGGTCATCGGCGGTACGGGTGTTATAAGCACTGATATCGTAAACCGCCTTCTGGAATTATCCCATACGGTTACTGTTTTCAATAGAGGACTGCACAAAGTCCGTTACAGAGGAAATCCCCGAATTCTGACAGGTGATAAAAAGAACAGGGCGGAATTCAATTCGATTCTGAAGGGACAGAATTTTGACGCGGTTATCGATATGATATCCTATAATCCCGATGATGCTGAGGCAACGCTGGCGGCGCTTGAAAACAGGGCGAAGCATTTCGTGTTCACTTCCACCGTTGCTGTGTATAAACGCCCTTTCCGCGGCGTACCGGTACCTGAGACCGCCGAGGTTTTTGATACGGACATATTTCCCTATGGGTATCATAAAGCCCGGATGGAGCACTGCCTCCAAAAGCGGATGGACGAGGGCATCCCCATAACAATAATCCGGCCGTCTCTGACCTACGGCATCGGCAGCGCCAATATCGGGGTACTGAGGAGCAATTACGGTATTGTGGAACGGATACGGCAGAAGAAGCCGCTGGTCGTGTTCGGGGACGGAACAATCCCCCAAACATTTACCTTTGCGCCGGACCTGGCAAAAGCCTATGCCGGGGTGCTCTGCAAAAAAGAATGTTTCGGCGAGATCTATCAAGCGTGCAGCGATGATCAGCATATATGGGATGATCTCTATTATGCCTTTGGAAAGGTTGTCGGGGAGGAACCCCGGCTCATTCATATATCCACAGAAATGCTCATGGCAGCGGATCCGGAAATATTTCTCCATGTAGAACAGGAAAAAATGTACGGAGGAGTCTTTAACACCTCAAAGATACGTGCCGCTGTTCCCGAATTTGTTTGTGAATATACTCTGGAGAAAACCATTGAAGCGATCTGCGCCTGGTACCGTTCCGACCCTGCGGCAGGAATCATTGACAGGGAAAAAGATGAACTTGAAGATAAGATCGCTGAAAAGTATTTCCGCTGTATGGATATCATGAAAAGTTGATGATGGATGATTCCGGTTATAACAATTATTCCTATCATCTATTCTTATAAGTTACATAAAAAACAGAAACAGGCAGAAGGAGATAAATCAATATGAAGAAATCGGTACAGTTTGTTATTTTAACCTGTGTTGTAAGCTGGATAATAGCCGGACTTGCTATTTTAGTATTCGGTCTGCACCAGGCGCAGGGATTCGTTTACACGATCTTTGCCGCCGCTTATATGATATTACCGGCTGTTTGTTCCATCGTACTGCAAATCGTACACAGAGAAAAACCGTTTAGAAACTTGGGCATTTCTTTCAAATTAAATCGATGGTTTGTTATCGCGGGAATTATTCCTATCGTGTATACATTTTTGACGCTTGGCATTAATCTGCTTTTTCCGAATGTAGAATTTTCAGCGGCTTACGAAGGATTCTTTTCTTCGTTGTCTGCGGAACAAGCCGAAATTGCGATGCGGCAGACGGCGATGTTTCCTCCCGTGGTTTTTCTTCTGATACAGCTTGGCAGCGCAATTGTTGCGGGCTATACCATCAATAATTTTTTCGGCCTTGGGGAAGAATTAGGCTGGCGCGGCTATCTCCTTAAAGCATTGAAAGACAAAAAACTATTGCCTGCTTCATTCGTTATCGGCGCCGTCTGGGGTTTGTGGCATTTCCCGCTCATTCTGATTGGACACAATTATCCCGAACATTCCGTAATAGGCGTTGGAATGATGATTGTGTTTTGTATCCTGCTTACACCAATGATGATTTACATTGTGATAAAATCCAAATCCGTAATTACCGCGTCGATTTTTCATGGAGTGAACAATGCTGTCGGCGGGATTTCACTTTTGTATCTTGTCGGCGGAAATGATCTTGTAAACGGAATAACCGGACTCGCGGGGTTTATCGCACTGCTCATCATGAATATCGGATTTTATCTTTTTGACAAATATGTTACAAAGGAGAATATCTTTATATCAGTAATTGGAGATTATTGACAGCAGAATGAGCCGGTTAGAAAAAGCTGTGTTTTCATAAAGGGGCAGTCTTTAGCTCTGTCGTTCATTTGATATATACTCCACAAGGCGAATTATGAAAAATTGGATGGAAGTCAAAAAAGCAAATATTGAAATCCATGATAAAATCAGAAAATGAGTACAATCTCATTCAATCAATATTAACGGGGGTTTTAGAATGAAAATAGGAGTCTGTGTACACGTAAAAAACAGCACGGAAGCGGTTGAGTTGTACAAAGAAGTTTTCGGCATGGAGCTTGGATACCATGTAAAAAATCCCGATGGAACTTATTTTCATTCGGAGCTGTATAAAAACGGCGAAGAGATTCTTGATGTTGTTGAAAACTCTGACGGTACGGCGCAGAACAATATCGTACAATTGGGTGTTACGCTTAATAACGAAGAAGAAGTGCAAAAAGCCTTTCATCTCTTAAGCTCCGGCGGAATGATAAAGATGCAGCCTGCTCCTTTGCCCTGGAGTCCCTGCGGCGCCGAAGTCATCGACAGATTCGGCGTGTGGTGGTTCGTTACCGCGCCGATGCATTATCCGCCCGAAGACTACGACCCAAACGCGCCCTGGGATCCAAGCATGTACAAGAAGCCGGAATAAACAGGCTTAAAAAACAGCCCTAAAAGCCGCCGCCAAAACGGGACATCATCGACTGCATGGCGGCGGGGTTCTTGTTCATCTTTGTCATCTTCTTCATCATGGTCCGCATCTTTTCAAATTTTTTGAGGAGGCGCCCCACTTCCGCGGATGATGTTCCGGAACCGCGCGCAATTCTCGTCCGTCTTGAGGGCCCAATAATCAAATGATTTGCGCGCTCCTTTTTTGTCATCGACGAAAGAATCGCTTCAAAGGATTTCAGTTCCGATTTATTAATATCGTCTTCGCTTATTTGACCAGCCATGCCGGGAATCATTTCCAGCATGGATTGCAGGCTGCCCATTTTCTTAACGGAACGTAATTGATTGAGCCAATCGTCCAGCGTAAAATTTTCCTTCTCCATTTTTTTCTGGAGTTCTTCCGCTTCTTTTTCGTCAAAAACCTGCTGGGCTTTTTCAACGAGACTTACCACATCGCCCATGCCGAGAATGCGGCTCGCCGTCCGGTCGGGATAAAAGGGCTCAAAGTCTTCGAGTTTTTCGCCGACGCCCACAAACTTGAGCGGCTTTCCGGTAACGGTTTTAAGCGACAAGGCCGCGCCGCCCCTCGTGTCCGAATCGAACTTGGTAAGAATGACGCCGGTAAGCCCGATTTTTTCATCGAAGGCTTTGGCAATATCAACCGCTGACTGCCCGGTCATGGAATCGGCAACAAGAAGAATCTCATCGGGCTTGGAAGCGTTTTTGAGAAGCTCAAGTTCCCGCATCATCGGTTCATCGATCTGGAGGCGGCCCGTCGTATCGATGATGATTGTATCGTAAAGGTTTTTCTTTGCAAGATTGATTGCTTCTTTGTAAACGGCAAGCGGATTCTTTTCCCCATCGATCTTGCAGACGGGAACGTCAATCTGACGGCCCAGAACCGAAAGCTGTTCGACAGCGGCGGGGCGCACCAAGTCGCAGGCAACGAGCAGCGGCTTCCGTCCGTCTTTTTTCAAACGAAGGGCGAGTTTGCCGGAACTGGTAGTTTTACCGGAACCTTGAAGCCCCAGCATCAATATAGTAGAAATCGTATCGGGGCCTTTGAGCGCCAAATCCTGTTTGGTATCGCCTAAAAACGACACGAGTTTATCATGCACAATTTTGATGAACTGCTGCCCCGGATTAACGGAACGAAGAACCTTTTCGCCCTTCGCTTCTTCTATAGTTGAATTGACAAAACGGCGGACAACGCGAAGGTTAACATCGGCCTCAAGCAGCGCCATTTTAATGGCTTCGACCGCGTCATCAATATTTTTTTCAGTGATCGTCGCCTTGCCGGACACAACCCGCATGGCATCTGATATTTTCTGGGTAAGTTTATCTAACATAATGACAATGTTACCGACCTTGAGAGAACTGTCAATAGGGGTGAAGGATCATCAGCTCGATAATGCTCCTCTGTGTAACCGGACAACAAGACTTCTGTGCAGTGCATAAAATTTCTTCCTCTGTGTAATATTTTGTTTACAATATGCGCTCACCCTGCCCTATGTATTTGTTTTTTTGACATTATCCCGAAAACACCGTATAATTTTTAGACGAGGTGTTGCGATGAACAGAAAGGCTTTGATTCTATGCGGCGGCTGGGATGGGCATGAACCCAAACTTGTTACGGACCGCTTTAAACAATTCCTGGAAGTGGAGAACTTTGAAGTTTCTATTGCGGAAACATTGGATATTTTTCAAGATGTGAATATTCTTTCAACGCTTGACCTTTTTATCCCGGTTTGGACAATGGCGCAAGCGGAACTGCCCAAGCTGTTTTTTGAGCCCTTTCTTGAGGCGGCGGGTTCGGGAATGGGAGTCGCGGGCTGTCACGGCGGCATGTGCGACGCGTTCAGAAACAATGTGGCATGGCAATTTTTAACCGGCGCGAACTGGGTTGCCCATCCCGGCTGTGATGGAGTAACGCATCACATCAATATAATCAGTAAATCGAATCCTATCACAGAAGGAATACCTCATTTTGATGTTTCCAGCGAACAATATTACCTGCATATCGATCCTGCCAACGAGGTGCTTGCCACGACTCGTTTTCCTACCGTCAAGTGGTATCATTCGGCTAACGGAGAAGTTGATGTGCCGCAGGTATGGACGCGGAAATGGGGCCACGGAAGGGTGTTTTACAATGCCCTGGGGCACCATAACGATGTTTTTGATATTCCCGAAGCCTGGGAGCTGATGAAAAGAGGGATGCTCTGGGCGGCGGAAGGAAAGAGCATCGCCCGCGAAAAGGGATTAAGCGTAGACGACTGGAAATCAGACAAGGGAATGTATTAGGGGAATCATGGTCTGTGTGTTGGACAGCCCTTCGATTAACACCGCCGCTCACGCGGCTAATATGAGGAGTTATTATGCAGCATATTGGAATAGCGGGATTAGGGAAAATCAGCGGAATTTATTTATCCAACTTAACAGGCATGTTCGCCAAACGGGTTAAACTCACCGCTGTCGCTGATCTTATCAGCGAGAGACTGGAAAAGACCGCCGAAACTTACGGAGTTAAGGCGTTTAATTCCGCCGATGAACTTGTCAAATGTTCCGATGTAGATATTGTACTCAATCTGACTCAGCCGCAGAATCATTATGAGGTGGCAATGTCGGCAGTGAAAGCAGGCAAACATATTTACAACGAGAAACCCCTATGCGCGAAACGGGAAGAAGCCGAAGAACTATTAAAAACCGCCGCATCCAAAAATCTGCGGGTAGGCGGCGCGCCGGATACTTTTCTCGGCCCCGGCATTCAGACCTGCCGTAAAATCATTGATGACGGGTGGATAGGCAGACCTGTTGCGGCAAGCGCGTATATGCTCTGTCACGGACATGAACACTGGCATCCTGACCCGGAGTTTTACTACAAAGCAGGCGGTGGTCCCATGTTTGATATGGGGCCCTACTATCTGACGGCGCTGGTGAATCTGTTAGGTCCTGTCGCCAGAATTTCCGGTTCCGCCCGGAAAGGACAAGCTGAACGGCTTATTACAAGCGAACCGTTGAACGGCAAAATAATCAAGGTTGATGTTCCGACTCATGTAACCGGTGTGCTTGATTTTGCCTGCGGTGCGACAGGAGTTATCGTTACCAGTTTTGATGTGTGGTCAAGCTCAATGCCCTTTATCGAAATATACGGCACAGAAGGTACTTTGCAGGTTCCCGATCCGAATTATTTCCGAGGTGAGGTTCGCCTCCGCCGTTTCCGTGAAGAAAACTGGTCGGTAATTCCCCTCATTCTTCGGGAGCCTGATCATCCAAAAGACAAGGATGATTGGCATCGTCTGAATAATCTGCGCGGTATCGGCATTACGGATATGGCCGAAGCTATTGAAAAAGATCGTCTGCACCGGGCTTCCGCCGAAATGACGAACCATGTTCTTGATATAATGTACGGTATCCATGATGCTTCGGCAGCGGGAAAATATTATGAGCCGAAAACCCGATGTGAACGTCCGCAGCCGCTGATATAAGCATATCCGCGCCGTAAAGACACACGATATAGAAGGAACAAAACCCTTGACCTGTTTCGCGGCTCAATGCATACTTTTTCTATGAGTACATTAAAACACAGGTTTGCCGAGAGCGAACACATTTCTGCCGAACTGCAAAACGCCGCGAAGATTGCCATTGCGGATTCTCTCAAAGTGAAAGAAGGCGAACAGGTTATTATCATTACAAATCCCGATCCGGAAGTTTCTTTGATTTCCAAAGCGCTGTATGACGCGGTCCTTGACGCGAACGGCCGTCCTATTATTATGTATCAGAGCGCAAAGACTCAATTGGATTTTGCGGAACCTGCCGTCATTGCGGCGTTTGAAGCGAAGCCGGAAGTTGTCATTTCGATGAGCGCGGAAAAATTGGGAAAAGACCGGACGGGAATTCTGAATCCATATATCTATCAAAATAAAAAATGGGATAATATGTTCCATCTGCACATGTACGGATACAAAAGCTGCCGGTCTTTTTGGTCTCCGGGAACGACAATTGATTCTTTTGTCAGAACCGTTCCCATCGATTATGATACGCTCCGCAGGCAGTGTGCGGCTGTGAAGGCTGTGTTGGACAAAGCTGCTGCCGTTCACATTACCGCTCCGGCAGGAACGGATATTATGATCGGCCTAAAGGGAAGACTCGCCATGTCCGATGACGGCGATTTTTCCGCCGGCGGCCAGGGGGGAAATCTTCCTGCGGGGGAAACATTTATCAGCCCGGAAAATGGTACGGCGGAAGGCATCATTGTGTATGATGGTTCCATCAGCCTGCACGATAAAACAATTCTGATAAAAGACCCCATCCGCTGTACGCTGGAAAAAGGATTTATCACCGATATAAGCGGCGGAAGCGATGCCGATGCCTTGCTCGAAACCGTAACCTTGGGCGAAAAAAACGCTGTTGAATTTGAAGCTGCCGGAAAGCTCGAAAAAGGATCGGGCGCGGTCTACGCGAAAAACGCGCGCGGCATCGGCGAACTCGGCATCGGCCTTAACCCCAAAGCAACAATTATCGGCAACATGTTGGAAGATGAAAAAGCCTTCAAGACCTGCCACTTTGCCATCGGTTCAAATTATGATGATGACGCTCCGGCGCTTATCCACCTTGACGGCCTTGTAAAAAAACCAACCATCACCGCAATAATGGAAGACGGATCGAAAGTTGTGATTGAAGATAAGGGGAATTTAGCGGAAGCGTTTTTGTGATAAGGCGGGGATTATGCCTTATTTTGATATTTGAACTATTACTAAGCGCTATCCGAATAGATGCCATTTCAATCACCCGTCTTGAAGTAATTAGCTGTTGCTATTTCTTTTTTTCGCATGGTACGCTGTCAACACTCTTTTTATTACAAGAGCGATACACGTCCATGCGATACCAACAACCCACAAATACAAACATATAAACTTGAGAGTTGTTATCCAGGGGCAGAGCGCTGCAAGTACATCGTGATGCGCCGGGTATATACGGCTTAACACCCAAAGAAAAGTATTCTCGGCTATATCAAAACACGCTCTCATAACAGCGAGGGTTATCAACACCTTTTTTGCCCGGTTATTCTGTACATACCTGTTTACCATGCTAAGCATCACTATCAAAAAGCAAGCAATAAAGGCATAATCAAGCAGCCAAAAATTGCGATATGCCGACCTGCCGCCGCTGCCTAACCCTTCAAGGGTATCCTCAATATTGTTCACCGAATAGTGAAACTTCATATCAAGCAAACTGAAATCGGCATCATATTTTTGCAAACCAATATGCCCTAAATCCGTGGTGTACATAAGTATCAGGCAGATAACGAAGCCTATAACCCCGATGAGACGAACAATCTTTTTCATGTCACATTCCCCCCGCGCGCAGGGAATCTATCATACGGTCGATGCAAAAGATGGCAAAAGTGTCACTGTCCATCTGAAGAAAATGTGTGAATGACGCGCCGGACAGCGAAAACAGGTGGAAGAACCCTGTTGCCATAAATATGGAAGAATGGGCTAATTGCGTAACATCCACATCGGAACGGATGCTTCCCTCAGACTTTGCGTAAACAAATAATTCTATAATACCTTTGAACATAATCATAGTTTGCCCGTTCAGTTTTTCACGGTAAGGGACATCCTTATTGACCGAATATGATTTTATAATCCCCTCCATTGTCATTAGCTGTAATAGCTGAGAGTGCTTTACATTAAAATCATAGAACGCAAAAAATGAGCGGCGAATGTTTTCTAAACCGTTACAATTCGGATTATGAGACGATGTTATCATTTCCGTCAGAATTCGATAGCCATCTAACATCACGGCAAAAAACAAATCTTCTTTACAAGTAAAATACCGATATATGGTTTTCTTTGTATATTCAGATTCTTTTGCTACATCTTCCATAGAAGTCTTTTCAAATCCATTTTCGCAAAACAACTTGATTGCGGCGTCCAGCATATCGCGCTCTCTTGCCAGCCGTTCACGCTCACGAGTAGAATCTTTCAAGATGATACCTCCATAAGCAGGATAAGTATACTGCTTATGTATTTAATATACCATCGGTATACTTTGCTGTCAAGGGCGTTTTCTTAAGATTTGTAACGTCACCACGCATCCTTCCGTATCTACGCCTGACTGCTATCTATTCGTTACTTTAGCGTGTACTATCTGCGCCATATCATCCGTCCCGCTTGATAATTTCAGTTCCGGTATACATCCGTGAAGATTTTCTTCTCATGTACCGTTCTCTTTTCTTTTCAAATTTCGCTTTATCCATAACTTTGAGTTTAGCGCGTCCCCAAAAAGTACGGCTCTCTATGAAAACAAAATCACCCCCGGCAACACATGAAACACAATGGTAAGACGGTTTGTTGTTTCATCGAGTTTCAGCTTGCCTGCAAAGCTCGCGTCATTTTTCAGCGTTTCATAAATCCGGTTCAAGAAACAATCCTTTTTCCATTCGGTAATGGAGCTGCCGCTTAACAGAGTGGAGTATGCTTATTTTCTAACGCTTCCAAGGCCGTTCTTGCTATATGATAGGTGCTCCCTTTATGGTTTTGCCCGTGAATTAATGTAATTTTCATATAATGTCACCCTCCTAAACCGTAGAAGTTTGCTTATTTTCCAGCTTCGCCTTGTCTTTTATAAAATAATAATAGCTGTACGCAAATAACGGGAATCCCTAATACGAAACCCGCGACAGCAACAAACCATAAAGGGATTACATTCAATATCGGACCGAGAAACCCTATCAAACAAAGACATCCGCAAATCATCGATGTGTATTTGATATTTTTGAATGTTGATGAAAGCGACGCAGAGGTGAAGATGAAAGCTAATCCCATAAAGAAGCCCCATGCCAATGGATCGTTCGGAAGAAAATCCGCTATTATTCCCTGTAACGAAATAATATTGGAATAGTGCGCGGCAGATGTAATAACAGTTGTGCATACCATAAAAGCTATGGCGGCAATTTTCCAGCTTTTTTTATCTTCATCAGCATTTTCAAGCACAGATATTAAAATCAGCAACAGGATAAGGGCTGATAAAATAATCATCGCTTCCCATAACTTAAAGATTACGGTTGATTCCGTTAAGAAGTAACCGGCTACTACCGCAAAATATAAAATGGCCAGCACTATTCCCGAATACGCGATTGTTACTTTCGCTTTTTGCTTCATATCATCACTCCTGTCAGAAAATGTACATTTGTCATGAAACCTTATCACACAAAGTCACCCCCGGCAATAGAAGACACAATTTCAACTGTTCAATATTTCACCAATGGGATTAGTATTCTCCTGTTTGATGTATCCATTGTTATTTTTAATTTGTGAAAACTCCCTGGTATGTTCCCTTCCATATTTGAAAATCCATAAGGTTCTTGGGGAATCCAAAACAAACCAAAATCCATTTCTCCGTTTCTGTTAACATCCTGATAAATACTTGTCACATACTCCCCTTCCGGTAATGTTATTTCTTTTTGAACAATAGTATTTGTTGGATCAATGGGAAAAATCATGTCCGCGGTTTTGTTTTTATATGACTGTTCATTAAAAAATATACTCACATAGACAATACCGCCATTCACAACTACATTATGAATTTCTATTGCCAGAACTGAATCCGCGTAAACATTGCTTAATGAAATTAAAAACACGCTGATAATACAAAGATATCTTTTAACCATTTTGTTCATACGTTTTCCTTTTGATCACCGTTAAAATACTTATATCCCAAAATACAGATAGGTATAAAATACGCGCACCAAATTTCTAATATGATTGTTCCGACAATATCACTTGTTCCTGCCGTAAATACGGGAAACATAGGCATAAACAAACAAGATAAAAAGAAGATGCCGTGACCCCATAGCAGCCCTCGCAAAATCTTGTCACTTTTACTTTTTGGCTCTACACAAAACGCAATCAAAAAAGTAGACATGCCCATAAAAGCATAGCCGAGTAAGTCGTAATTGAAAAACAAACTCCCTAAATATCCATAACTTATGATTGATAATGTTTCATCGCTTAATGTCCCGTTCATTCTTACGGTAGTACATTCGGCATAGTAAACTAAAAAAATGATTACCGCGTAAATCGCGGCGAATAATATTCCCGTCAGCCCAACGGCTTTTTTTTCGGTGTTTTTGTTTTTTGAGAACAAAGAAACCATAAACGGTATAAAGCCGATTGCTATAAAAATACTTGCCAGGCAGCTTGCGAATATCGTGTTATAAAACACGCCGAAAATCATTGAAAGCGCAAATGACAGCACAGCCAGTCCCGTTACTGCCGCGCCGATTTTCCCCATTGTATTATTCTGCAACATTTTTCCCTCCAAAAATTTTTTCTACCAATCTGTCAATTAAATTATCTCTTTCAGCTTTATTTGAAAAATCAAATGTATTCTTATACAATTCCCAGCGCAAAAAAATCCCCTGTAAACCGTGTATCAAAAAAACCGTCTTAAAAAAAATATCCCCGCTTGAATCTACGCCGTTTACATAATGGTAATATCTCGCAAGTGTTTCAAAAGTATTATCGTTCTGCTGACCGTGTGTTAAATCACTCAGAATTGAGATTTTAGAAATATCGGGGTTTTCCATTAAAAAATCGATTGGTATTTTTACGGAAGTTTTTAATTTTTCCATCGGTGATAATTTTTCCATATCAGCCTTTGCCCCCACTATTACTCCGCTGATAATTCTTTGCACACAAAGGTCAATGAGATTTTTTTTACTCTGAAAATGATAATTGATAAGGCCTACACCGGTTTTCGCCCGTTTCGCGATTTCTCTCAACGTTATATTATTGAGATTTCCCTTTTTCTCTTTTATCAACTCCATCGTAACGTCTAATAGTTTTTCTTTGATTTCCATATTTTACACCCCCTAAATTGAACATCGTTTTGAACAGTGTTCAATTTAGAATATAACAATGATCTTGTCAAGGCGTTTTCGTGTTGTATCACATTCGTTTCATATTAAGGATTTAGGCAACGCTGATTAAATTGACTCTAATCAGCGATGCCCTGATATGATGTGCTCCTG
>DBDH01000061.1 GCA_002293455.1 Treponema sp. UBA937 | reverse complement strand
GCGCTTCTTTATTGAACTCGTCATTTTTTGCATATTTTTTTCAAAAAAGACATTTTTTTAAAATAAAATTTGACAGATAAGAAATAGTATGTTACAATTTTGAATTAACTACAATATAGAATCCAATAATACATAAGAGGCGATACTATGTCATTTCTTCCGCCTAAAGCAGAATTTGAACAAAAAATAAAAGAAATTCTCATTGAAGCCAAAGAACGTCTTGAGCGCAGAAAATCGCTTCCCAAGGGGAAAAGTAATAAGCGCAAATTGAGTATTTTTATGAGAGAAAGGATGAAACTAGAAATTTTTAGAAAGGAAAAACAGCATATATATGAGGTTTGTTTATGCTAAAAGTTATTGAGTTTATCAAGAGCCATTCAAATTGGCGGGATATATTAACGAACACACCATATTGTTTGAGAATTATAGATGAAGGTGAATTCACTATATTAAAATTTACCTATAATGGGTCTGATTTTAATAATGATATTGTACGAGAATGTCGTGGTATTATTATAGACAGTAATCTGAATCCTGTGTGTATACCATTTTTTAAATTTTTTAACTATGGAGAACCCTATGCGGATGAAATTGATTGGGAATCCGCAGTTGTTGAGGAAAAGATTGATGGTATGCTAATAAAAGTTTGGAATTATAGCGGAACGTGGATGGTTTCAACTAAAGATACCATTCTCGCAGAAAAAGTTACTATCAGTGCCAACAATGACAATGATTCTGCCTTCAAAAGTTATAGTGGATTATTTTTAGCAGCACTGAAAGAAATAAAATTTGATATTACTTCTTTAAATCCACAATACACGTATGTTTTCGAATTGGTCTCACCATACACTAGATTAGTTGTTCCTTATGAATCTATTGATGTATATCACATAGGTACAAGAGATAACATATCAGGTCAAGAATTAGAAATTGATATAGAAATAAAAAAACCTAAAACATACAAATGTAACAATATTACTGATTTAACTGAAATGGCTTCTAAGCTCCCCTATTCTGATGAAGGTTATGTAGTCAAGGATAAAAATTATAAGCGTATAAAAGTTAAAAGTCCTTCATATATAGCTGTAAAACATTATGTTGGCAGAATGAAGGAAGAAAATATGATTGATATTATCAGAAAAGATGAGGCCACTGAATTATTTGCTTACTTTCCTGAATACAAGGATAAATTTGATAATATGATAAGAAGAATAAATAGTATGCTTTCTGATATGAATAATATGTTACAAAATGAATATAATCCGAATAATTTTGCATCAAAAGATGATTATCTTACGGCGACAAGTACAACATTGTTCCCCGAATTCTTTATTCAAAAAATTGAGATTAGTGATATAAGGCCATCAGAATGGCTTTGGTCTTTGCCAAGCAAGCGAATAGCAGAACTCATTAATCAAGATTCAATACAAAAATTTACATATAAACAAGGGACTTGCGGTCATGGATGAAAGAATGACTTTAGCCTTAAAACAAAATTCACTTAAAGCAATGCAAAAAATACCAAAGAGTGACTTGCATAGCCACGGTGCAAGAGGGGGGCACATTTCCTATATTGCTGAATGGGCAAATGTTGAAATTGAACAGCCTCCAGAAAAGTTTCTTCCCAAAGAAAATAAATCTGCACTATACAGTATGCAGGAATGGTTCAAAAAAACGATAAGACCGCATTGTGTTGGTTTTGAAGGTCATTTAAAACGCTGGGAAGCAGCATTTGCTCAAGCTGCCAATGATACCATTTCATTAATGTCAATAAGTTTTAGAACAGCAGAGATTTTTAAATATTTCTTCAAAATTACAGACTTCATCAAAACAATTCAAGAGTATAACAGAATCTTTGCTCCTAATACTCTATTACTGCCGGAACTAACATACGCAAGAGAAGATTGTGATATCGATACAGAACTCTCTTTACTCAAAGAAATAGTAACTCATAACTTCTTTAAGTCAGTTGATATATGCGGTGACGAACATGCACAACCAGTTAAATGTTTCAAGAAAATGTTTAGTTTCGCAAAATCATCAGGCTTGATTCTTAAAGCACATGTTGGCGAATTTGGAACAGCGGACGATGTAATGGAAGCGGTAGAAGAATTGGAACTTGATGAGGTTCATCACGGAAATGCGGCGTCAAATAATCCCCAAATAATGCAATGGCTCGCTGCCAATCAAATACAACTTAACCTTTGTCCAACAAGTAATGTTATGCTTGGGTTAGTAGAAAACTATTCGGTACATCCAATTAAGTTATTTTATGAATATGGTATACCAGTCACCATTAACACAGATGATTTACTCATTTTCAATCAAACCGTTTCACAGGAATATTTGAACTTATATAATGCAAAAACATTAAATGCAGAGGAATTAAATATTATACGAGAGACAGGATTGTCTGCCATAGAACGATATAAATAGGAGTATAACTATGAATGAAAACGGAAAAGAAAAATGGTATATACGTTTATTGAATTTCCTAAGTAGTAACTTTCCCTATGTGCAACTTATTTTTTTTCTTCTTGCGATAGTAGTAGGATTTATCACGAACGTATCTAATATTGTAGGAGAAGTCCATCTTGATGGAGTTATTGTTTCACTACTTATTTTTCTTGCAATTGATTTCATTATTTTTGCAAAAGGATTTTTAGAAAAAATAACGATAAATACTTCCGATGCATTAAATATCCTTAAAAACGATAGAAGTGATTTGATATTCTCAAAAAGTCGTCCAATTGATATAGATATTGGAAACATTTGTGCAGAACATTGTCTTTTTATTAGTGGTACGAGCATGGCATTCACTCATGACACCCACTATCTTGATAAGTTAAAAAATATGATAGACAGGGGCGTGGAAGTCGTATTAATGATAACAGAATTTGATAATCCCTGTATAGATAATTATCTTCACGATGTTTTTGGGAAAACACAATCACAACGAGATAGAGCAAAAGAAGATTTCGATGATTTTAAACTAAATTTTGATAAAAGAATAAAAATAATTTATACAGATATATTTCTTCCAAATACTTATACAGCTATTGATTATAAGGAGAAAGTAACACCTCTTAGTGCAATAGCTTCAAAGCATTATTTATTAAAAAAAACAGGAAGTAGAGCAGATTCATATTATCTTACAACACGACCATCATCACCATTATTCGAAATATATAAAAAACAAATTGAACTGATTGTTGCCAATAACGGAAAGCTTTCTAGAAAAGAGTGCGAGGAGGTTGAAAATTGAGCATAGTAGAAAACTGTTTAGCGCATCCAATAATATTATTTTATGAATACGGAATACCTGTTACCATTAAATGCAGAAGAATTAAATACCCTACGAGGAGAGACTGAATTATCTGCCATAAAACACTATGAATAGGAGTATAATTATGAACAACACTGGAAAAGAAAAATGGTATGTACGCTTATTAAATTGGCTTAGTAATAATTTCTCGTATGTTCAGCTTATATTTTTTCTTCTTACCTTAACAATAGGATTTCTTGCAAATATAAAATTTAAAACCGAATTTGATGGGTACATAATTGCCCTTCTTGTTTTTCTGGGTATTGACTTCATTATTTTTGCAAAGGGATTTTTAGAAAAAATAACAACAAATACTTCTGATTCATTAAATATACTCAAAGACAATAGAAAAAGTGATTTGATTTTTTCAACAACTCGTCCAACTGATATAAATATTGGAAATGTTTATGCAGAGCATTGCCTTTTTATTAACGGAACAAGCATGGCATTCACACATGATACTCACTGTCTTAATAAGTTAAACAATATGATAGACAGAGGTGTTGAAGTAATATTAATGATAACAGACTTTCAGAATCCTTGTATAGATAATTATCTGCGTGAAGTTTTCGGAAAAACAAGGGCACAGCGTAAGAGGACAAAAGAAGATTTTGAAGATTTTAAAATAAATCTTGATAGAAGAATAAAAATAATTTATACGGATGTATTTATCCCAATGGCATTTACGGCTATTGATTATAAGGATAAGTTAACAGCTTATAGTGCAATATATTCAAAGCATTATTTGCTAAAAAAAACAGGAAGTAAAGCAGATTCATTTTTTCTTACAGTACGACCATCATCGCCAGCATTTGAAATATACAAAAAACAAATTGCACTGATTGTTAATAATGATGGAAAATTATCAAAATCTCATCATAAGGATGATAAGAATTCTACACTATGAAAGGAATAAGTTAATATGCCTAAAAAGATTGAAGTATTTACACAATGGATTGGTGATAAAATAGTTAGAATAGTGCCTATCCTGCAAGTTATTGTTATTATTGGTGCGATTGTCATATCTATCTTGGCAAGTGTTTTACCAGATAGTGCAAAGGGGGGCTTAATTGTTGTATTACTTCTATTTATTTCTATTGATATTTTCGTTTTGTCTTTAGGATACTTAGCACAAATCAAAAAAGACACTACTGATATATCACAATTACTTAATTGTCCGAAGACAGAATTTAGCTGTACAAAAAAACCCCCTAAAGAAGTGCTCGAAAAAATTGAAAATGCAAAACATAGTGTATTTATAAGTGGTACAGCAATGTCTTTTCTTCCTGCAAATTTGAGTATGTATGTTGACTTAATCAAGAAGGATGTGATAGTAACTTTTGCGTATTCTGAATTTGAAAACAGGGATATTGATAAGTATTTGATAGAGTTTTTTAATAAATCACTAGAGCAGCGAAGAACAAGCAAAATAACACTTAAAACAGCAATAAAAGATTTAGAAAAACGAATAAAAAATAAGGAGAAAAATTTTTGCAAAATTGAAATGGATGTTTTTTTCCCAATTGCATTTATAGCTATCGACTATAATATAGGTGATACACATTCTTCAATTATTTCTGCAAAACATTATTTAATTGATAAAAAAGGAGAGCAGACCAATCAATTTTGGATAACTGTAAATCCTTCTTCACAAGTATTATTTCACGAATATCTTGAACAGATTAATATAATCAAAAATTCAAAGGGAAAATTAGCGTCTTCAAAGCGTTTCAAAAGTAAGCAATGATACCATGAAAAATAAAAATATTGAAATGTTTATTCAAAAAGTTGAATTGTACTCAAAATACAGACAAGGATACTCGAAAGACTTTATTGAATATCTATACTCGCAGACTGGCATTAGTTTTGACTCATATATAGCTGACATTGGTTCAGGTACTGGAATATTTAGTAAACCCCTTCTTGAAAAAGGTAACAAAGTCTATTCCATAGAACCAAATGATTCAATGCGTTCAATTGCTGAATCTGATTTATCTGAATACGATGATTTTCATTCAATAAAAGCAACAGGCGAAAATACAACTTTAGTATCAAACAGTATAGACTTCATTACAGCAGCACAAGCATTTCACTGGCTAGATATGGAACTCTTTAAGGTTGAATGTAAAAGGATTTTAAAGAAAGGCGGAAAAGTTATTATCATATACAACCGCAAGAAAAAAGACGCAGAAGTTAATATAAAATTAGCAGAATTAATAAAGAGATACTATCCAGACCATATGGATATAATTAACCATTGGGAACTGCGAGAGAACAGTATAAAGAGCTTTTTCGATAACGAATTTGAATTTGTTGAATTTGAGAACAATATTACAAATAATTTGCAGGAATTCATTGGGCGAACATTATCTCACTCTTTTTCTCAAAATGATGAAGGGTTCATCTTCGGACTAAAGGAAATATTCACCATATTTTCTAATAATGGTAGTATCATCATTCCAAATGACACTATAGCCTATATAGGAACTGTATAGAGATATGAGGAGAAGAAATAATGGAATCATTTAGAATGAGCAAAAATGTTTTTGAATTAGAAATTGAAAAAAAGAATCCCTGTAACTATATTGCTCTCTATCACTCTATCTCAATGGATGTTATATATATCAAAAAAGCAATGTATGAATCAATTAAAAGTGCCTTATTATCAAATGGTACAATTGAACCAAATGATAACATAATTTGTAGTCTTATTGAGAAAAAATATATTGTTCTTTATGAGACAGATGATGATGCAGAGTATAGAAAAATTGCTGATACAATAAATGTTATCAATCCTACTACATTACGTTTGCAATTAACCGAGTCGTGTAACTTAAACTGTACCTATTGTCAGATTGAGAGAAATTACAAGAACAATAATCAAATTCACATGAGTGAGGATATTGCTGCAAGAAGTTTAGCCTTATTTGCCAAGTACGCCCCCAAAGGGAAGCAAAAGACAATAATCTTAACTGGTGGAGAACCAACATTAAATTTTAAGGTTATTAAATTGTTGTTGCAGCACACAAAAGAATTACTCGATTCATATAGATTCATACTCTTTACAAATGGAACAAAACTCACGGAACAGATGGCAAAATTATTCAAGGAGAATAATGTTCTTGTTTTAATCTCTTTAGATGGAACTAAAGTACAGCATGATATATACCGTAAAGACTTTTCTGGAAAGGGTTCTTTCGATAATGCTTTGAATGGGTATAATCTCTGCAAGCAATGCGGATGCAATGTGGGTATATCTGGGGTTGTCGGGACACACAATGTAAATGAACTGGACGATTCTATAACTGATTTCTTTTTAAAAATCAAACCGGATAGCTTGGGACTTAACTTTGAGCATTATTTACTCAATGCAGATAATTCAAATATCTTACCAATGGAAAAGTATGCTGATGTAATACTGTCTACATATATTCGATTGAGGGAACAAGGTATGTATCTTGAAAATATCAATCGGGTAATTGAACCTTTTGTAAAACAACGAATCAATGCTAAAGAATGTGCAGCATTAGGACGCGGCATTACCGTACTTCCCAATGGGGTAGTAGGTCCATGTAAAACATTATTGGTAGCAGGTATTATAGGCAAACATTTAGATGAAATAGAGAAATTAGATTCTTTGAAAGATGATGATGTTTTCCTTGAATGGAGCAATAGGTCAACATATACATTAGAATGCTGTAAAGGGTGTATAGGTATATCTCTCTGTGGCAGTGGGTGTACATATGATTCTTACGTTCTTAATGGGAACATTACCAATGTTGATAAAAGAGCTTGTATATTCATAAAACAAATATTAGATTTTATGATTACTGACTTATTCTGTCATATACAACACTCGAATGACAATGATATAATAATTCCTACAGCGGAGGATAGACAAAAAATTTATTCAACTATCAGGCTAGACGATAATGATTTGAAAAGGTCAGTAGGTCATGAAATATAGGGAGCAGAAGAATATATAATGTGGAACATAGGATGGGGACTGACAAATAAATGTAATTTGAACTGTTCTTTCTGTTACAGTAAAAGTGTCAGGGAACATACGGATGAAATAACAGATATATCCATTATAAAAATATTTATTGATGAAAATTTTCATTTGGTGAACAGTGTAAATTTTGGAACCGGTGAAAACACGCTTTGCAATAATTGGATTGAAACAGTAAGGTATATAAAGGAAAAATTTCCTTCTGTGATACAAGGAATCACCACCAATGGCTATTTGAGCGAGTTCTATAATAAGAATGATACTGCAAAAGATATTGTAGTCAATTTCTTAGATGAAGTTGATGTTTCTCTTGATTTTGGAGAAAAAGAGAAGCACAATCATTTCAGAGGAAATCCTCATGTATTTGATTGGGCGATACAAACCCTTGAATTCTGCAAAGTACACAAGAAAAGAACAAGCATCGTATTTATTGGTACTAATGAAACCTTAGATATAGAAAATATTAAAATGTTGTTTAATATAGCAAATAAATACAACGCAATAATTCGACTAAATCTTTACCGTGCTACACTTGGAATAAATGAACAATCTAAAAAATTTATTCCTGATTTTGAGATGATACAAAAAGCATTGGAATACATTAATTGCAACTATAAAATACTGAGTTTATCTGACCCTTTGTTTTCGTCTGTATTTACTCATGGCGGATATAGCCAAAGTGACCCATCAGGTATCAGCAGTATTAGGATTTTACCGGACGGAAGTATTACACCATCCACATACCTCATAACTGATGAATTTAGAATATTAAATATCAAGACTAAGAATGTATTTGATGAACTGAATAAGGGAAATTTTGAAAATCTCATAAACAGAACTCTGCCAACAGAATGTACTGATTGCAAATATGCCGTATCATGTAGAGGAGGTACACTAGATAGAAGATATTTATGGTATAAAGATTTTTCTCAAAAAGACCCCTATTGTCCGTTCAGTAAAGGAAAAAAAGTAAGTATTAACAAACTAAAAATTGCGTCAGACACAGAGTTTCAGTCTATACATGATGGATATTTACCAACACTATTTTTTAGTAATTAGATATAGTGTTATTGAGGAGAATAAGCATGTCATCTAATTTACCGACAGCTATCTTTGATTTAGGAGGGGTATATTTTACCGATGGTACAGATAGAGCAATAAATTTCATATCTGATAAATACTCACTGAATAAAGAAATCGTAACAGAAATCTTTCATGGAGAAATTGGTCTGTTGTATAGAGAAAACAAAATAACTATTGATGAGTTCTGGGATACAGCAAAAAAGAAATGGCAAGTAAAAGAATCTACTGAAAATTTGGCTCTTATATGGCACGATGGATATGTTCCAATAGACGGTGTAAAGAAAATTGTTATGCGTCTAAAAGTAGAAGGTGTAGAAATCTTATATTTATCAGGAAGTACAAAAGAAAGAGTAAAATATTTAGAAGAGAAATATAGTTTTTTACAATATTTTGATGACGGCGTTTTTACCTTTTCGGTAGGCGTTCGGAAACCTGCTTCCCTCCCGTATGAATGTATATTAGAAAAAGCTAATAACCCTCCTCAAAATTGTATATATGTCGATAATTCACTAAAGTATTTAGCTCCAGCAATAGACTTTGGGATGAAAACGATATTATATGAAAAACCTGATGATTTACTCAAAACTTTCAGGAAAATGGGATATGATTTCTTATAATGTAACCATGTCCTTAGGGCGGTTTTGTTGTTTTGACAGATATAGTCAAACAAACCAAAACTATTTGACTATTTCCGATCTAAGTGTTTCTGAAATAAGGAATTAACTGAGGCAATTGCAAAACTCCAGTTTTTGCAATTGCAACCGCTTAAAAATGCGTATTTTGCAGCCTTTAGGCGAGAAATCGCATGAGCCTCAGCAAAACTAACCGAGTTTTGCAAGAGGCTCAACTAATTCATTATTTCAGAAACTTACATTAAAGGAGTATACCACCAATAATTTCTCAAGTATGAGCTTGCTGCAAAACTAACCGAGTTTTGCAAGAGGCTCATCAGTTTAAATTTTAAGCATATTGTGAAACATAAGACGATAATTGAAACGGATTTTGTCAACGCTCGCGAAGGTTACAAGCGAATATGTATGTACCCCCGCGGAGGTGATTGATTATGACAAATAAGAAGACATTTGATGATTAACATACAAAAATCTCCGACGAAACAGAATTATACGCAGGAATGTCAGTCACCCAAAAGCCAATAACAATTCCCGCTTACTTCTTCCTGAGGTGTCCCGGAGGAATTCCGCATATCTTCTTAAAGACCCGGCAGAAGTATGCCTGATCTTGAAACCCTGTCCGCATGGCGATCTCGTAGATGGTATCGTTTGTGTGAACCAACAGATCCATCGCCAAGCATACACGATAACGGTTGAGATATTCCCAAAGCGGAAAGCCCATCTCCCGGTGAAAGATACGGGTAAGGTAATCCTCGCTGACATTGACAGAATCCGCCAATTTCCAGCGGGAGATATGGGACTCCGCGTGTTGGTTCAAATAGAGGATCGCCTTTTTTACCAACAAGCCCGTATGAGGAGGAAGAATCTCATCCCCAGCGATGATCGCCTTCACCCGTACCGCGAATTCCCTGGAGGCGGCAATACTGCGGTTACATAAAATGATCCGGGAAAATTGACTCAGATTCATCACATCTTCGGGAGACTCTATCTTTTCAGGAACAGCGATGATCGGAACCATTACGGCCAAGGGATGTCGGCGGATGATTTCAATAGCGTTGATATCAACAGAATCCATCACGATTAAATCCGGTGTGATGTTCGCAACTATTTCGGTAAAATCAGCCGCAGATGCTATATTTACCGCGAGATCACTATCAGCCCAGGCGGAAAATATGTCCGAAGAAACTCCGATAAAAAGCACCTGCCCTTTCTTCGGCACCGGAATAAGCGCATTCACCGATGCGAGCAGAGTAACACCCGTCAGATTACGGCTGTAACACAAAAAGGGAGTATGAAAGAATTCGGGATGGGCGTGAAGAGCCGACACCCGCACATAATCGTCCACGGAAGCGTTATCCGCGTCCCAGACAATGCAAGCGATTCTGCCGGGAATCGTCAGAGCCTTATCAACATCCTTAATTATGGGAAGATCAAAAAAACCGGCAGGGAGAAGAGCTGTATCCGAGAGGGAGAGGATCAGATCATTCTGCCCACCTCCGGAATATTCGGCTTTCTCCCCTGAGAGTGTAATCCAGGGAAGAGTTATCGTGCAGCCCGAAACCTCCCGATGGAATTGACCGTTATGCATCAAGACAATCCGTTCCGCAAGGAGCAGCGTATGTTTTTTCCATATTTCCGGCTGCAGCGGATTAGGATTCCTGAACGCGATTTCGAGTCCCTGACGCTGCATCTTTACGGATTCCAGGTTTCCGCATTCCTCATAAATGAGCGCCAGGGCCTGTGACAAGCGGTTGACATCACCGGAAAGAAGCGGAAAAGGAGCAAAACCAGGCAGCAGCGTATCAATATTAAAAAGCACACTATTAAAAGACAAATCATCAAGCTGGGAGAGGGTCAAATCGATCAGACGGTTTGTCTGGTCCTGCCGGGATGCGACACAGGCTTTAAGAAACGTCAACTGTTCCGCTATTATTTCGGGTTCCGCATTGGGCAGGCTGCTTTCCAGCTGTTCGATCTTTTCCATTATTTCGGCAAGGGGGTCATAGAGATCATTCCCGACGGTGACAAAAAATTCGGTTTTTGTCCGTTCCGCCTGCTCCGCGATTTGCTTTGCCCTGTTCGCTTCTTCAAACAGAAATATCCCCTTGAGGGCATTGCTTACGGAAGAGCGCAGATCCTCAAGGACAACCCCATCATAAAACGGCACATTATAGACAAAATAACCCAGAGACTGATTTTCGATGAAAAGGGGCTGTACCATATAGATATCATTTTCATATTGATCCTTGATGCTGAGCGGAAACATCTGCTCCATAGGAAATCGCTGCTCCTGTGCGGCAATCCCCTTGGGAGAAAAACTGCCGATACAGACCGATGTTTTTTCATCCCCGTAAAGCATCACCGATGCGGTATATATGCCTATCTTGGGCAGATGCCGCGCGAGGCTCCGTATAAGCGACTGCCGATCCCTGGTTCCCAGAAATTCGCATTTAAGGGAATTAAGGGCTCTGTGCCATTGATCGAATTTAAAATCCCCGTTTATATGCATCCGCTCCTGTGCCCAGGAAATAATACGGAACGCGGTAGATTCTATAAAAAGCATTCTTTCAGGAGACAGAAAACGGGATTTCCGGATGGTGTCTATGACTTCGACAAGCGTATCTATTTCGCCTCCGGCATCAAAAAACCGTTGGATTGATTTCCTTAAAAGGGTGGAAAAAAGAGATGCGTCATCATCATGAGAAAGAGCTTGTACCATCGGGACAACAAAGGCGTCCCTATCGGCTGCGTCCAATTTGAACCGGGAAGAAATCAGTTCTATAATCGCGTCACTGTCCCAAGGGACGGCTGAGGCGGCAGCAGTACTTTGTGACGCTGACGCTTCGGCTGTTTTTCTGCATCCGCAGGAATGGCGGATAATCACCTCCGAAGGAAGCTGCACATCCGGTATCTCGTGGGAAAGCCCTTCCCCATTCGGCTTACTGAGGAGGGTCTTGAGGATTCTGAAAGATTCCCCGCTCATTTCCGCGTAGGGCATACGCACCGTGGAAATCGGGTTTTCAAGAATCCGGCTTTCCACAGAATTATTAAAGCCCCCTGCCCAGTAATCTTCGGGAACTGAAAATCCCTGCCGCTGGAAATAGTTAATGGCAGAGAAAATCATCATGTCGCTTGCCCCAATCAAGGTATCGAAATGTTCGCCGGGAACACATTTCCGCGATTCAAACAACTGCGCCGCGGCAGCCTCTCCGCTGTTCCAACTACAGGGGTCAGTAATGAGATTTTCATCCAAGCGGAGTCCGGCTTCTTTCAGGGCATCGCAGTAGCCCATAAATCGATCCTCCGCGGAAATGTGGGTTGCGGGTCCCCGCAGGAAAGCTATGTTCGCGGCTCCATGCTCCTTGATGAAATGGGTTACCAGATCCTTCATACCCTTGTAAGCATCGAACATCACACAGGGAGCCCCAGGTACCTTATGAGCAATGGTCACATAAGGGAGAGCAAAGCGTTCGTGAAACCGGTTAAATTCTTCATCAGGCACCGTATATCCAATCGTCGAACTCCAACTGATAACTCCGTCGAGATTGCAGGGATTAGCAAGGCTAAAAAGCGAATTCCGCAGATATTCGGAATCCGGCTGGTAATTGAGCCTTCCGCCGGGAAGAACAAAAAGGGTAATATCCCCTTTTTTCGATTCCCGGGCAAAATTCGACCAAACATTCTGCGCAGAACCGGTATGTATTGAAGCAAGAATGAACCCTACTCTCGTCTTTGCTGTACCCATATAAATATATATAACATCATCAAGCACAAATGTCGAGGGCAATTAAAAAAAGATCAGTGCCATATCTGGTTGCTTTAGCGCACTCGTATCTTCCTGATAACAAAAACACTCACAAGTATCGCGGTGATCCCGATAAGGCCGTTACTTATCATCATCGCCATACCGACCCCTTCACTGCCGATGGAGGTAAAATTCTGCATAATCCACAGCGGCGGAATACGGTACACAAAGAGCCGCGTCAGGTTCAGAATCATTGATATCCTGGTATAGCCGAATCCGTAGAGCAGCCCCATTACCGACGCGGAAGCGGCAAGCAGTATCGTGGCGTAGCGTTCGTAGTTATATATCTTCTCGATCTCCGCGGCAAAGAGGAGATCGTTTTTCGCGAAGAGGAGAATAATATGATCTTTAAAGATAGTCATCAGAATAAAGAACAGGAGCCCCAGCCCCATATTGATGATGAGGGTCCGCTTGAATATACCCAGCGCGCGTGGGATATTATTGTTCCCCAGGTTCTGACTGACAATCGATGCCTCCGCGTCTTCAACGCCTATAGGCGGCATGGTGGCGATACCGCTGATCCTGTTGGATATCCCCAAAGCGCCGACGACCATACTGCCATAGGCCGCGCTCATGGAATTGACAATCACCTTTCCCAGACTAAAGACGAATTTTTCCATAAAGACCGGCAACGAGAGCATCAATATGGGCATGAGGGTCCTTGCGGAAAAATCAACATATTTGAATGAAAGCCGGAACGGGTTTCTTCTCATGGTCATGTTTTTTACCGCGATACAGGTTATCCCCAAATGGGAAACAAACGAAGCCGCTGAAAGCAGCAGAATACCCCCGCCGATCACATGTACCAGAAAAAGCGTCAGACTGAGCTTCAGCGTGAGCATAAAGATATTACAAAAAAGGATGATCTTCGTGTTTCCCTTTGCCTTTTCAATCGAAAAATAAATCGTATTGATGAAAACACAGATAAGCATAGCCGTTTCAAGAATAAAATATACCGAACCTGTTTCCAGCAGGTCTCCGGGCATCTTGAGAAATTTCAGAAACGGCGTAGAAAAGGGTATGATCAGCAAAAGAATGACCAGACTGATTATCAACGCGAGAAAAACTAATGTGTTAATATTTCTATTGACCCGGTCCATATCCCCCGCGCCGAAATAGCGGGCAATCAGAATTCCTCCGCCCACGGCGAGCCCCCCGCCGACAGAGGAAAGCATGAACTGTATCTGTGAAATAAAAGATACAGTTGACGCGACAGCGGCGCTCATATTAGACGCAATGAGGATGTCAAAAAATGAGAAAAGCGGGCTTATGCTGTTATACAAAACCAGGGGGATCGCTGTCGAAATGAGGACCTTCCACATGTCCCCTTCAAGGATAAAGGTCCTCCTCTTTTTATCTGCTTCCGAAATAATAATAGCGATACCCCATAGTAAATACTAATTACCCTATTTTGATAGAAGCTGTTCTCTCTCAAGGGAGGCAAAGATAAAAGGACCTACCCCTTTAAAGTCATCGGCAACAACGGGTTCGCTGACATAATAGGCAAAAGAACCATCCCGGTAGGGCGTACCCCCAAGTCCGGCAACGCTGCATATCCCGTGCAGGTGGAGTTCTCCGGACGCGTCTTCCTTAAGCATAAGCGATACAATACCTTCATAGCCTTTGTCGGCGGCGGCACGAATCGCGGCGATATTCGAGGGTGCGGCATATCCCCGGTTGAGCATCTTATACAAGAAGCGTACAAACATGGAGGAAGCGGAGCTTTCAAGGTAATTCTTTTCCCTTCCCCCCTGATCAAGCACCTGATACCAGAGTCCGCTTTGAGCATCCTGATATTTCAGGACAGCCGTCACGAGCCGGCCGGCGATTTCCAGCAGCTGATCAACATATTTCTGACAGGCTTCGGTTCTGGGAATAAAATCGAGGGCATCCAACAGAGCCATACAGTACCAGCCCATGGCACGTCCCCAGAAATGAGGCGAACAGCCTGTTTCAGGATTTGACCAGCGCTGTTCATGGGATTCGTCCCAAGCATGATAAAGCAGTCCTGTTTCGGGGTCACGGGCTTTTGATTCCATCAAAATAAACTGATGGGCCAAATCTTCAAACTCGGAGGGGTCGCCGAATTCCGCAATATACTGCGCATAGAAAGGCCCCTGCATATAGAGTCCGTCGAGCCACATCTGCCACGGGTAGATCTGCTTGTGCCAAAAACCCTTTGTCTTTGTTCTCGGATGGTTTCGCAGTTGATCACGCAATGTGTCCATCGCTGTCCGGTATTTTTCCTGCTTTGTATCCGCATACAGCTGAAAAAGCATTTTTCCGGGATTTACCTGATCAAGATTAAATTCGGTATCCCGGTAGGTATCGATACGGCCGTCATCCATGATCTTCGTATCGTACATCATTTTTACCCAGTTGCGGTACTCGTCAGCGCAGCTTGGCCGCGCGTTTTGCACAGCAGTTCCAACGGCGTAAATACTCTGCAATACGAGCCCATGCTCGTAATGCCACTTCACCTGCTCCGGTTTATACCTGCTCATAACGGACAAAGCCATACGTTCAGAAACGGATTTTGTTTTATCAATTGCGTCCATAATAGAAAACCACCCTTAATATAAAATAAAGAGGATACTGTCACCAGAACTGAATGTTCCCGGAAAAAACAGGTATCCTCTTTACGTTAAAGATACTTTTTAAGATACTTTTTTCTCAGATAATACAAATCATCTTATTTAAGATAATTTGCAGCTTCCGCAGCGGCAATACCTGCTTTCTCCCAGTCAGCACCGCCAAGTCTATCAAACTCGGCAACCCATGCATTCCAGTTTTCTCTGGTAAGCTGGCGCGCTCCGGTAACAAACTCAACAACACCCTGCTCATAGAAACGCTTAAGGTCGGCGTTCGGATTAGGCAGAGCATCAGAACCAACAGCAGCTGTCCAAGGGCGGCCCTGCATGTCACGAAGAACAGTAAGAGCGCTCATGGTTTTTCCGGAAGTTGCGGTTTTATAGGTAGGATAGCGGGCTGCAAGTTCAACATCGCCATTATAGAATACCATATTGCGAAGCTGTGTATAAGGCTGCATCTCAGGCAAAGTAAATCCCTTTGAAGGATCGGGGAGACCCGTTACAGTAGGAATGCCGTTAGCGTCCAGTACATAATTTACGCCTCTTTCACCCCAGCCAAGGAGGAAGTAACCTTCGTCAGAAGACATCCAGTCAAGCAGACGTGCAATAGCGGGACCTTTTCCGGCTTCCATTGCTTTTGAAGAAACAGCATAGATGCGGTATGCCTGGGTATATACACCGACAGACTGGAATTGAGGACCCTTAGGCGCATCAATAACAACCCATTCACCGTTGGGAAAGTTCGCGTCAAAAGGAGCGTAGTTTGCTTCCGCGGCATAAGCAGCATTCTGCTCGTACATGATACCAAAGCGGCCCTGTTTCCATGCAGCGCGGAAATCGTCTTTCTGATAAGAAAGCCAGTTAGGATCGATAATCTTTTCATCAACCATCCGCTTGATAAGAACAAGAGCGTCATAGTATGCAGGTTTGCGGACATTAAGACCGGCGTTCGCCTTTGTCATATTCCAGGTACCAGGAACACCATAGGCACCAAAGAAGTTATTCATACGCCGTCCAAGACCCTCTTCATGATTGAAGATTTCGATGAACGCGCCGTATCCATAAGTGTCGGCCCGTCCGTTTCCATCGGGGTCATTAAAGGTGAACGCGCGCATTACGTTGAGGTAATCATCGATAGTTACAGGAATCTGCAGTCCGAGCTTGTCGAGCCAATCTTTGCGGATCAACATACCTTCGTTTCTGGCAACTGAACCAGGAGAAGCGAGACCATAGGATTTACCATTGATTGTAGTAAACGCAATGCTGTCCGCATCATACTGGATTCTTGTGCGGGTAGGCATAAGAGCATACAGTTCATCCACAGGAGCAACAAGACCGGTCCTTACCAGGTTCGGCCAAACTTCACGGCGGACCATGAAAAGGTCGGGAAGACTGTTGGCGGCAGCAGCGGCGCTAACCTTAACGTCCTGATCTGATTCACTTGAAGGGAGAGCTGTCAATCTCAAATCGATATTGAGCTTGTCCCTGATGAGCTTGAGTACTGCCCAGTCAGCGGGGGGCGGTCCGGCTTCGGTAACGGCGGCTCCGTACCAGAGTTCGATTATCACAGGGTCGGCAGATGCAGCGCCTGCTGTTGTTTGCTGCTGACCGCCTCCGGCAAACATTGGTACTGTCATGCAGAGCATTAAAGCCAATACCAATACGACTTTCATTTTTTCCTTCATATTGTTCTCCTCTGAAAAAATATATAATATATATAGACACAATCGCAAAAATCCAAAAAGGTTTTACAATTGCATTTATAAATACCCAACATTTATAAATCCCTCAAAAATCATCCCTTGACGCTGCCAAGGAGGGTTCCCTTGGTAAAAAACCTCTGAATAAACGGATAAGCGATTATCATCGGAATGGCTGCCATGAACGAACTCGCCGCCTTTATCGCGGCAATCGGCGCATTGCCGAAAGCGCTTACCTCAACAAACTCGTTCATACCGCTGGCCATGAGGATATTACGGAGCAGGATCGGCAGGGGCTGCAGGTTGTTGTTATTTATATACAACATGGCATGAAAAAAGTCATTCCAGAAGGCAACTCCATAGTACAAACCGATGGTCATGATGATCGGCTTGGACAGGGGCAGGATGATACGCATAAGAACAGACACTTCGGACGCGCCGTCTATACGCGCCGATTCCTTGAGTTCATCAGGGATACCTTCAAAAAACTTGCGCATAATCAGACAGTTATAGGTATTCAGAGCGCCGGGAAGGAATATCGCAACCAGATGATTTATAAGGCCCAGGCGCTGCACAACCAGATACATAGGGATCATCCCGACATTAAACAGATACGGTATTAAAAGAAATACGTTAAAAATCTTACGTCCCGGCAGTGATTTTACCGAAAGCGCGTATGCGAAGGGAATTGTAAGAAAAAGCGCCGTGACGACACCGCCCACAAGAATCTTAAGACTGTTAATAAAAGCATTCAAAAAGCCGTTATTGCCGAGAAGAGCCTCATACGCGGCGGTGGACCATCTCCAAGGAGCGAGAAACATACCCTCAAGAGTTGTCCCGATAAAATCGTTCGGTCTAAATGAAAGGGTTATGGTACCCCACATAGGAACAGCTATAAGGATTAAAATTAGAATCAGAAAAACATCTATAATACGATAAAACAAACGGTCGCCCTTGGTAAACAGGGCCGCATTCCGTTTTATCGCAAGCCGTTCCGCGGTTCCTTTTAAGGTAAGCCGTGCTTCGGTGTCTTTTATATTACTTGCCATTATCACACACTCCTAGAAAAGAGAAGAATCAGAAACACGCTTCACGAGCCAGTTCGATGACACCAGAAGCAACATACCGATAACACCCTTAAAGATACCGACCGCTGTTGCCAAGGCAAACTGGAAGTTAAGCAAACCTTGACGGTACACCCAGGTATCAATGATATCTCCGACACTATATACCGGAGTTGAGTACAACATAAACAACTGATTAAAGCCCGCGTCAAGGATAGTTCCAAGTCTGAGCAGTACGACCATAACAATAACAGGTCTTATCGACGGCAGGGTGATAAACCATACCCGCTGAACCGCGTTCGCGCCTTCAGCCATTGCGGCTTCGTACAGAGTAGGATCTATCGCCATAAGAGCCGCGATAAAGATGATCGCGCTCCATCCCATTTCTTTCCATGTATCAGAGAATATAACCAGCCAAGGGAATGTGCTGGTATTTGATAAAAAAGCAACAGGTTCACCGCCCAGTGCTTTTATCATATCATTGATAATACCGTCTCCGGGAGCAAACAAGGCAAGTATAATACCATACATGATAACCCAAGAAAGGAAGTGCGGCAGATACGCAAGGGTTTGAACAAAACGCGCCAGTTTCGGCCGCATACATTCATACAATACGACCGCAAGGAGGATCGCCATAGGAACACTGAATATCAATTTTCCAAAACTGTAGAACAGTGTATTGCGCAACAGTTCCCAGAAATAAAATGAATTGATAAAGGTCCTAAAATGTTCCAATCCGACCCAACGGCTTCCAAGTACGCCTTCACGGGGCATAAAATCCTTGAAAGCAATCTGACCATTCCATATGGGCAGATATCTGAAGACCAGATAAAACACACAAGGAATCACCAAGAGAGCATACACAGACGTGTGACGGCGTATATCTCTGCTCAACTGTCCTTTTCTAGAAATCGCAGCTTTCATCTCCATTCATTCACCTCACTCATCATGATACTGTAGATTAGGTGTAAAATGCTGGCTCCTTATTGGATTTTTCCGACTTATTCCTTTGAGAACAGTCTTGTCGCAAGCATCTTTACCATGTTGTATCATAAGACTAATATTATATCATATTATTATATGATAGTGTTACTTTTTCATATACAAAGGTATGAAAAATACAAATTCCGGTCTGCTTTTTTTGAGGAAAATGCAGTATAAACGAAGATAGATTATCTCAACCCTTAATGAGGGGTTATATTATATATTTATAGAAGGAATGAGTATGCACCCAGTTCTTGAAGAGATTGAAAAAATCGGTATTGTTCCTGTTATCAAGATTGATGATGTGGAAAAAGCTGTTCCTCTGGCAAAGGCGCTCATTGCGGGGGGAATTCCCTGCGCGGAGGTGACCTTCCGCACAGCCCAGGGGGAGGAAGCGATCCGGCGGATCTCCAGGGAAACCCCGGATATTCTTGCGGGTGCGGGAACCGTGCTGACTACCGAACAGGTTGACCGCGCCGTTGACGCGGGGGCGAAATTCATCGTCAGCCCCGGACTTAATCCAAAGGTCGTGGAGTATTGTATAAAGAAGAATATTCCGGTTACCCCCGGGTGCGCCAATCCGAGCGATATTGAAACCGCTCTGGAATTCGGTCTTGATGTGGTCAAATTCTTTCCCGCGGAACAGGCGGGGGGCCTGGAGTATATCAAGGCGATTTCCGCCCCCTACTCTTCTCTCAAATTTATGCCGACCGGAGGAATCAACGCGAACAATATTGTGAAATACCTTTCTTTCGAGAAGATTCTTGCCTGCGGCGGTTCCTGGATGGTGTCCGCGGATCTTATTAATGAAGGAAAATTCGACGAAATTACTAAACTCTGCCGTCAGGCTCTTCAAAATGTGCTGGGATTCTCCCTTGCCCATATCGGGATAAACGGCGCAAACGAGGAATCGGCGCTTAAGGCCGCGAAACTGTTTGAAACCATGTTCGGTTTTGAATCGAAAGAAGGGAACAGTTCCGTATTCGCGGGAGAGTATGTGGAGCTGATGAAGTCACCCTACCTCGGCGCAAACGGACACATCGCCATCAGCACCAACAGCATCCTCCGGGCACAGGCATGTCTCGAACGGAGCGGCTTCACCTTTAGGAAGGATTCCGCCAAGACCGATGCTAAGGGCAAACTGAAAGCCATCTATCTCACCGATGAGATCGCGGGATTTGCGATTCATCTGGTACAGAGATAGGGAACCGCTGAATCAGTTTTGACGTATAATTCAATGTTTGCGTATTTATATAGAAGGAGAATTGCAGAATGAAAAAGATTGTTACTTTTGGAGAGATCATGCTCCGCCTTGCGCCGGAAGGATATACACGCTTCGTTCAGGCCGAAACTTTGGGAGCCACTTACGGCGGCGGCGAAGCAAACGTTGCGGTGTCCCTCGCCAACTACGGCTGTGACGCAGCTTTTGTTACCAAGCTGCCCAAGCACGAAATCGGACAGTCCGCGGTGAACAAGCTCCGCCAATATGGTGTCGATACGTCAAAGATTGCGAGAGGCGGCGACAGGGTCGGCATTTATTTTCTGGAAAAGGGAGCTTCCCAGCGTCCGTCAAAGGTTATCTATGACCGGGCAGGTTCCTCGATTGCCGCGGCGACCGCCGCTGATTTTGACTGGGATAAGATATTCGACGGCGTAGAGTGGTTCCACTTTACCGGTATAACTCCGGCGCTGGGGGACACCGTTGCCGAAATCTGTCTTGATGCCTGCAAAAAGGCGAAGGCAAAGAATATCACTGTTTCCTGCGACCTGAACTACCGCAAAAATCTCTGGAGCAAGGAGAAGGCGGGGCAGGTAATGGCGGGGCTTATGGAATATGTCGATGTCTGTATCGCCAACGAAGAGGACGCTTCCGATGTTTTCGGCATCCACGCGAAAAACTCCGATGTAACATCGGGAACCATCAATCATGACGGTTACAAAGAGGTTGCCAAAACTCTGGCGGACAAATTCGGTTTCAAGAAAGTTGCCATCACCCTGCGAGAATCGATCTCCGCAAACGACAACAACTGGGCGGCGATGCTCTACGATGGAGAGAATTACTATTTCTCCAAGAAATACGCCGTACATATCGTTGACCGTGTCGGCGGCGGCGACAGTTTCGGCGGCGGACTCATCTACGCCAGCCTCATGGGGATGGACGCTCAGAAAAGTATCGAATTCGCGGTTGCCGCAAGCTGTCTCAAGCACAGCATCGAGGGAGACTTCAACCTTGTCAGCGTTGACGAGGTAAGCAAACTCGCCGGGGGCGACGGTTCAGGACGCGTTCAGCGGTAGAACAAGGGGATTTCAAGTTTTTTGAGAATACAGAGGCTGTTGCAAAATTCCAGTTTTGCAACAAGCCCTACAGATTGAAGCCTCTTTTGGGCGGTCTTGTTGTATTCGCGGATAATACAACTATTTTCTGAATAACTAAAGCAAAAAACATATCAATGCCATATAATGGGGATGAGAGTTGTTTTAGAAAAGAAAGCCGCAAAATATCTTGAAAGTTTAGATACGGTTATAAAACACCGTATTTACAATGCTTTGAAAGATTTAGCTGACAAACCGCCGTCAGGTGACATCGAAAAATTACAAGGCGAAAACGGATTCAGGCGGCGTATTGGTGATTATAGAATTTTGTTTGATATTTCCGAAACCGAAATAATCGTTTATAAAATCGCACCAAGAGGGCAAGCAAACAAAAGGGGCTAAACATGAAAACGGTAACGATAAGAAAAAAATTACACTCATTTATCGATATAATTCCGGATAATTGTCTTTCTTCTGTAGAACCGCTTTTATCTTTCCTTGCTGACGAAACCGGTATAGAAAATAATTTAACCGATGAAGAAAAAAAATGGGTGACAGATGGCCGAAAACATCACGAAAAACATCCCGAAGATTTTATTCAACTGGTGTAATAGGTGTATGAATTCAGTTCGGCAAAGCAATGAATATTGTTTTTCACAACGATCCAACTACCCGACGCAATCTTTATAACGTAATCCCCAGCCACTCAACGCACAGATCAATCCAGCGGGCAACATGCGGGTCAGGAGAACGGTTTTCCTTTGCCTCCGAAACCTCGGGCGTCGCCAGAGAGAGACCATGAGAGCCATACGGAAAAATATGCAGCTCAAAGGGAATCTCATAGAGAGCCAGTTTTTCCGCAAACAGCAGTGAATTTTGCACAGGCACGGATTCATCGTTGGAAGTATGCCAAAGAAAGGCGGGCGGCGTCAAATGACTGACATGGTTCTCCAGGGAATAGGGTGCGCGCCCTTTGACGCTGTCCTCGGCAAGATTCCGGAAACTTCCGCCGTGCCGGTACGCGCCTCCGCTTAACACTGCATAACATAAAATAAGGGCGTTCGGGCGGTACAGCTCCGCCGCTTTTTCTCCCCTGAAAAATGAGGGGGTCTGCCAGTACACGCCAAGGCTCGCCGCAAGATGCCCGCCCGCGGAAAAGCCGCCGATCGCGATTTTATCGGGATCAAGACCATAGTCCCCTGAATGTTCGCGAATATGAGCCATCGCCCAAGCGGCATCTGCCAGCGGCTTTGTGCCTAACAAAGCCGCGTCCGGATCATCCTCTTCCTGGCGAACGGTATAACCCAACACAAAAGCATGATAACCGCCTTTGTTAAAGGCAGCCGCGACAGGGGCGCCCTCGCGCGGAGAGACCCATCGGTAAGCGCCGCCGGGACAGATCAAAACGGTTCCTTTCGCCTGCCCCCGCTCCAGCAGAAAAGGGGTCAATTTGGCGGCACTGCCGGGACGTTCTATTACTTGAAGGTGCATTTTTTCGATCATTTTTTAAACGTAACGATTTTGAAACGATATGTCAATTGAAGAAGCAATGTAAAATTATGGAAAATTTGATGATTAATTTTACATTTCAGCTAATTTTAAGCGTTAAAATAACTTTTATTATCGTTTTATCAAGACGAGTTCATTTTTCAACCTCCGCATTATTATATCTGAAAAGTCCAAAATCACGTCTGCTTATTATTTTGAAATTAAGGCATAATACATTCGGTAACCAACAACTCCGCCGCAGAGCTCGATGCTGCGCATCGGCGGAGTTGTTGGTTCTGCTTTGGTGCTTGATTCGGGTTTAATATTTTTTTTGAACGCCGCAGAGCCTCGCACGCGAAAGCGTGCAGAAGGTATTAACCCCTCAACATGAATAAATAACTGTCCGGATTTTGAGTTTTGCTCATTGAACGGAAAGTATTGCCAAACCAAAACAATAAAAAAAATACTGTTTCCCAGTAAAAATCATATTTTCAACAAGTTTCATTTTATTATTCTCAAAAATCGGCTTTCGGGCTATGTAATTATTTTATTAATATAATATGCCGTTGGCATAATTATTTTATTAGGAGGAGTTTTTATGAAAAAGCTCTCAATGATCTTCATCACTTTGGTGACGGCTTTTGCTCTGACTCTATTTGGATGTGAGCAGCCAAACAGCGGAGGAAGGGGAGACCCTTTGCCCGGAGTAAAATCAGGCGTATGGTTCGAAACCGCCTATGCGGAATGGAACGCCGATTCAGACGATGATTATTTCACCGTGAGATACCGTGAAACGGGGGATAGAAGATGGTTCAACGTAGACGCGCATCTTGTCCGTAAAATCAATAGCGGCACAAACAGATGGCGTGTGGATATTCTCGGCTTGAAAAACAATGGGAATCCGGTTTACGAAATACAGATTCTTGCCAATGGCGACCAGTCACAAGTACAGCTTATTGAAAACATTAGACCCGTACCTTTTGACAGACAGGGTTACGCCTTCGCGCCAAATCCCGAAAAGTCCATAAACAGAGTTACTGGTGGTTACAATGCTGATGGTACGGTTCAGACATCGGCGGCTGCTCCGAATGAAGGACTTGTCTATACAGATGATGCGACAATCGTATATCTGACTCATGAAAACATGAACCAGATACTGCAATCTGACGGAGTTCACAATAATTATTCTGGGGCTCTCGTTCCTGATACCCCTGACAGTAAACTGATTATAAGAGTTGTTGGTAAAGTTGGAAGATTCAACGGAACAGTAAACGCAAACGACAAGCAAAATGTTCCTCAAGCCACTAATAACAACAAAATGTACAACATGATCAAAACTGCAAGTAAAAGCAACATCACTATAGAGGGGATAGGTCCGGATGCTTCTATCGAAGGGTGGGGAATTGAATTTAATGGCTACACTAACGTGGAAGTGCGCAACTTGACCTTCCACTGGTCCTTTGATGATGCCCTTTATTTTAATAACTCAACGAGCTTCTGGTCGCACAATAATACCTTCGGATACGGACAGAATAGACTTACCTCGAATGATATGCAGAAAGGCGATGGTGCCACAGATGTAGGCAACACATCAACAAACTTTACGATCAGCTATAATAAGTTTGTAGAAGGTGGAAAAACTGCGTTGATGGGCGGCGGATCTGGTGCAAGAATTGGACACGGTACACTGCATCACAACTGGTTTTTAAGAACACAAGAACGGACTCCCCGTGTACGCAATGGCTGGATACATATCTTTAACAACCTATACGATAATGTGGGCGGAGAGCCCGGCGGCGGCACAGGTTACGGCATAGGAGCCGGACACCGCGCCAATATCGTGTCGGAAGGCAACACCTTTATTCACACATACAGGCCTTATGTCATTTCGGGCTCACCGTCATCCAACGCGGCGGGACCAAACGTAGACGGCAACATTAACACACTCAGCGCCGATGCTCCCGGCATCATTATTACGAGCTTGTATGCCGGGACAACACCCAGCTTGTCTGACCTCACCGGAGGCCGCACGCTCATAGCGGATTCCCTTGACGCATGGTCAAAAGGTGAACAAAGAGGCGATGCCGCTCAGTGGTATTTCCCAGAAGAATTAACCCTGGTAGATGGCCCTTCAATCACTAATAACCTCAGAGGCGTACCTGGTACTACTGCCGGCGGTAATCGCCTTAATTATGAAAAAACATACGAGTTTGTACCATTCCATGTGGCAATCAGTTGGCAAACTGATGGTCAATCTGGAGGCGAGATTGGCGGCCCCGCCAATACATTTACCGCCCGCGCGAAGATTGGCGACACATTGAGCAATGTCGGGGTGCAAAGCGCTGCCGATGGGGCGGCAAGAGTGCGGCATCTTGCCGGCGTAATGCCCGCAGCAGAATAAGGCATCAAAGAACCGCAGGATGTGAATCCGCGGTTCGGTACGGCATCTTAGATGTGATAGAAACAAAGCCGTCCGATGGGGCGGCTTTGTTGTTTTAGAAAGAAGATCGGGCTTGATAATATCTTATCGTAAATTTTCGGTTGCGATAACGTCCATATCGTCAAAGGTTTGGTTTTCACCGCCCATAGCCCAGATAAAAGAATAGCTTGATGTACCGCAGCCCGAGTGAATACTCCAGCTTGGACTGATTACGGCATCAAAATTCTGCATAACGATGTGGCGCGTCTCGCTCGCCTCTCCCATCATGTGAAATACGACATTGCCTTCGGGAATCTCGAAGTAAGTGTAGATTTCCATGCGGCGCTCATGAGTGTGAGAAGGCATGGTGTTCCACACGCTGCCGGAAGCGAGTTCGGTAAGTCCCATAGAAAGCTGGCAGGTTTTTAACACGTCCGGGTGAATAAACTGATTGATCACGCGCTTGTTTGCGGTTTCGGGACTTCCCAGCGGTTTTTTCGCGGCATCGGCAATCGAGATGAAACGGGTTTCATAGGCGCAATGCGCGGGCGCGGAAACGCCATAAAAACGGGCGGGCTGTTTAGCATCATCACTGCTGAATATGGGAGTTGCTTCACCTTGTGTTATGTAAAGACAATCCTTGTAGCCCATCTTATATTCTTTTTCACCAATCTTCACGATGCCCTTACCGCCGAGATTGAAAAAGCCTGCTTCCCGGCGTTCAAAAAACGACTTTGTACCGAAAGTATGCCAAACATCGAGCCCTTTATCCAGCGGAACGGCCTCGTTTACCGGCATAATGCCCAGCGTTACCATACGGTCCACATGAGAATAAATTCCTACAACCTCATCGCTTTGGTACAGGTTTTGCATGTGGAACTCAGAACGAAGCTCCTCGGTCGTGTAGCGCTTTACATCTTTTTGATTTGCGCTGTAACGAATATGCATGTTTTTCTCCTTATATAATTGTTTCTGTTCCCCAGAGTTCGATTTGACTTAAAACAAACGGTGATTCGTCGTCTGCCTTGATAAATACCCATAACACCGTGCGCGGAGCGAATCCCGCTGTCCGCGGCCTTCTGTCCGCTTGAGCAAGAATCCGCCCGTCTGTCTTCTTTTACAAAAACATGGCAGCCTAAAAAAAGGCGGTCACATTTAGAATTTACAGCTAACAGTGAGACCGAATGTTACACCGCGGAACCAATGTGTTATCCAGTCGCCAAAATTGTCATTTGTAGTCTGGTTAAAACCAGAACCGGTACCTACTTGTAGAGTTGCCGGGTTAACAGTAATAAGCCTGTTTATAAAATTAGATACATCAGCTCCGATTACCACATTTTGTACGGGGGCAAAGGTTAAGCCGACGCCAATGAGCCCGGCAGGATCCCATTTGATGCCGTCAAAAGTCCATTCATTGCCGACGTCTGTAACTGTTTCTGTCTGCCACTGCAAAAGCTGAATGCTTGCGCCGGTATACAACGCAAATTTATCGTTGATTTTGAAGCTGGCTCCAAGATCGATGCCGGCAGTTACATCGAGATCGAAAGTTTTGTAAGGGAAACCCAAGTAGATCGACGCGTGAGGATTGATGCCGAACGCAAACTTGCCGAACTCAAAGGTTTTACCGTATCCTGCCTGGAAAGCAATCCCAAACAATCCTTCGTTTTCGTTGGCTTTACCGTCAACCGAACCGGCAAAGCCGATATTAAGAAGAGCGTCGGCATAAAAACCGGAATCGGCGGATAGGCCAAACTGTACACCCAACATCGATGTACCCAGGCGCGTAATGTTATCGCCACCGACAGGCATAGTCTCACTGATAGGGAACTGAAAACCGGCCGTAACATAGGAAGTCATCCCGCCCAGTTTAAAACCGCCAAGCGTAAAAGCTATGCGCGTATCATCGCTTATAGCTTCTGTTATATCGCCGTCAACGTCCATCCTATCCGCATTAGGGCTTAAACGCAAATCAAAACGGAAGGAAAGGCCGTCTTTTAACCCGAATATTACCGCAAGATTATTGTTCCAATCCGCTGTGGATTCAGTTGTCTTTGCGGCATCATCCTTACTGCCTTCAGCATTTACCAGACCGCCGCCGTAATAAATGCCAAGGTACCCGGCGTCTAACATGGCCGAAAAACCAAGGCTGATATTATTGGCATTAACCGCATTACCGCCGCCCGCAAAAGCAAACATACCGCCTGCCGGGTTGTAGGAATTTACGCCGATATAATTATCGATATCGGAAGAAAATATCCCCGCGCTTGTAGCGGATTCCGTCGAATCCGCCGTATCGGCATACATCCAGTCAAACCCGCTCCAATTAATCGGAAGTGTTTGACTCCATGCAGTGCCGCACACAACAAAGACAACTGCAACCATAAAAAGAACCATTTTTTTCATCGTTTTTCTCCTCGCAAAAAATCATCGCCCACATGAACAATGTTATTGATTCCTGTCATAAATATTATTGTTTTTTTTTGTCAAATGTCAATGCGGTTATTCAGTAATGTAAAGTTGAGGAAAAATTGATGATTAATCTTACATTTCAGCTAGGGCAGCGCTGATTAAGTCTCGATGACATTACTCATCGCTGCCCAAGTCATTTTTCGTAATTCTTATAATACAACGAATTACTGCAAAATGACAGTTTCATAAAGTAAACACTGATTTATGCTCGATGCATAAATCAGTGTTACCCTAGATTTAATCGTTTAACTTACCGACCGGTATATAGTTTTGAACGTTTTATGAGAAACTGAATTTCTTTTATTTTACAAGCATATCCTAAACGTTACATTGCTGGCGGTTATTAGAGTTCTCTGAAAACTGAAGCTTCCGAAGAACTCTGTTGTTAATGTGTTGAATAGTGGTTTCTAGAACTTTTGGTTGATTACTTTTCCGCGCTGGCCGGTTAATTCGAGGTAGGCCATTTCGGCGAAGCCCATGCGGGCGTTTTTGGCGAAGTCTTTGGCATATTCATCGTAGAGCATGTCTTCGTACATTTGCCCGGCAAAACCGGTATCGATGAGGTTTGTTTTTTGGATGGTTTTTCTCATGCCGTTGATCATGTTTTTTAAGAGAAACACTTCAAGCGCTTCGCACTGTTCGTAGAGTTTGCTCGTTTTATCAATATCGACGGAAGATTTTTTCCCTGGTGATGATTCCAATGTTTCGGAAGCGGCTTGCAGATTTCTTTCCATCATTTCCGAAAATCTGTCATCGCGGACCGCGGTACTGTTGCCGCTTATGCCGATTCCCAGCCCTAACGAATCGAGGGAAGGATTGTTCAGAAAATATTCACCTTGGGAAAAAATATCCATCATATACCTCTATTGTTTATCGCTTGAGACTCGTGGCGATTCCCAGCATGTTATCGCTCGTCTGGATGGTTTTGGAATTAAACTCGTAGGCGCGCTGTGCGACGATAAGGTCAACCATTTCCCGCACCACAGACACGTTGGACATTTCAAGGAATTTTTGCATGAGGATTCCCGTTCCTTCCTGCCCCGGCACTCCCGGCATAGCGTCCCCTGAAGCGTTTGTTACCTTAAAAAGATTTTCGCCCACAGCGTTGAGCCCCACTTCGTTGGGGAAACGGTAAAGTTCCAGTTGCCCCACATCGATGGGATTGTCCGGGTCTTGGGGCAGGCTTACGGAAATCCGGCCTTCGGGACTTATCAAAAGGGATTCTTTGATATAGTCCGTGGGAATAACTACATCGGGCTGAACCCAATAACCGTTGGAAGTAACAAGCCTGCCGTCGGGGTCGATGTCGAAGGAACCGTCCCGCGTGTACGCGTAGGAACCATCGTACATCCTGATGCGGAAAAAACCTTCGCCCTTGATAGCCACATCAGTGAGATTTTCCGTGTTCTGCGGCGCGCCTTGCGTGAACATCCGCTGGGTAGCGGCGAGCTTGATGCCGTGGCCCATCTGCACACCGACGGGAACGACTGTTTCTTCCGTAGCCGGGGTTCCGGCGGTTTTAATCGTCTGGTACAGGAGGTCTTCAAACTCCGCGCGGACTTTTTTGTATCCCGTGGTATTTACGTTTGCCAGGTTATTCGAGATTGTATCAATATTTGCCTGCTGTCCTATCATGCCGGACGCGCCGGTCCATAAACTTCGTACCATCTATACTTCCTTTTCAATTAAAAACTTCAGTTTTTAGAGCTTCACAACTTCGTTGATAAGTTTGCCTGCCATAGCGTCGGTGGTTTGGATTACCCGCTGATTCGCTTCGTAGGCGCGGTTTACTTCGATCATCTGAACCATTTCCAGAACCGGGTTCACGTTGGAACCTTCGACAAAACCCTGTTCGACCTTCGGCCGCTCGCCTTGGGCAATAATCAGCGCCGGCCCGGATTCCTGAGATTCCCGGTAAAACGAAGAACCTTGTTTCTGGAGATAACGTTCCCTGTCAAATTCGACGAGTTTCAGAGTATCGAGCAGAACGGTATCTTCCCAGGTGTTGCCTTCGCGGGAAACCATTGTTTCGGGGTTATCGGCATATTCGGCGTTGACCCAAACTTGTCCCTCTTTATCAACCGTGAAATTATTTGCCTGAACGCGGATAGGGCCGTTTTCACCGAGGACCGGGTAGCCTTCCTTGGTTTCGAGGTATCCTTCTTTTCCTATGGTGAAGGCTCCATTCCGGGTGTAGCGTTCGCCGTAAGGCGTCGCCACGGAGAAAAAACCTTCTCCGTCGAGGGCTAAATCAACATCGCTGCCGGTTTCTTTTAAAGGCCCCTGCTCAAACTGGGTAAACGACTCGTTGTATTCAACGCCGAGGCCGAGTTTCCCGATAATGGGAGCCGCGTCGCCTGACCCAAAAGGATGTTTATATAAACCGTCATCGTTCATCCGGCGCATGAGCAGTTCCGGAAACGACTTATGAACGGACGTGTCCTTTTTATAACCGTTGACATCCACATTGGCGAGGTTATTCGCCACGGTGTCCAAGCGGAACTGTTGGGCGCGCATTCCGCTTGCGCCGGTGTACCAAGCTCTAATCACAGAAAGCCTCCAAAATTGAGACTGTTTCAAGACTTGAAGTTTTGAAATAGTCTCAATTCTATATCGGCTTTTTGGGTTAAAATAATGAGAGCAAAGAAATGATCATTGAGCTTCTTGCAAAAGTCGGTTACTTTNNTGCAGTTTTTCGCCTAAAGGCTGCAAAACATGCCTTTTTTATGGTTGAAATTGCAAAAACCGAAGTGTTGCAATTTCCTCGTTTGTGAATCATTTTTAGAAAATATTCACAAGTAATATGATGTTTAAGATAAATGATATGATACAAACAGGTGTCATGACATATCGTTCTTTTTTGCTGCTTGTGAATTTAAGATTTCCAATAATCCCGTAAGCATAAAACAATGTGAAAAGAATGATGATTCCTAAACTTACCGTTTCTGGTAAATATAAGGGGATTTTTTTCGTATATTGAAAATATACCGCTCCAAGAAAGGTGAATAACAAGAAAAAAATCAAGTTTAAAAAGCGTCTGTTCTTTGGAACAATTTTATACTTTCCGCCAAGCACATATTCTCCCAAAGGCGCTCCCAAAAGCAGCAAAAAATGCAAGAGCGCATTTAACCAAGTAATAACCGCAAGCAATAATGATGATAACATATGTACCTCCGAATACAAAATAAGGTTTTTTTACCTGAAAACAAAATCATTGAGCTTTTTTCAAAATTGAACAGGGGTTTGAAGAAAATCTATTCTATCGAAAATATCTTAATCATCAAATTGCCGTGAATTGAAAAAATGTTAAACCCAATTTTCTCTTTTTAGGTCTTTTACTCTTTCAAATTCTTTTGTGTTATTTGTTACTAAGATGCAATTCTCCGATTTAGCATGAGCAGCTATCATAAATCAGTGTTACCATAAGAATTTCATCAACGCAATAGTGTTTTTTTCCAGACATGAACTGTTTTCCACACCATGGGATAATTCTGACAGGGTAATAGTTGATATAACAATTCCTTGAGATCGTTTTTCTTTCAGATTGATTAATACATTTTCCGGCTGTCTTTTAATAATATATATGCAGATATTTGTATCAAGCATATACACTATAATGATTCCCGTTCTTGTTCATCACCTTGATCGCGGCCTTCAGACATAAAATCATCAGAAAAACCATGTACACCCTCAAGAAAGGTCTCCCAATCTTTATCTTTAGGAAAAAGCATCACAACATCTCCTATTTTTTGGATATATACATCATTTCCGTTAAACTGATAATTCTTGGGCAGCCTTACGGCCTGACTTCGCCCATTGATAAATAATTTCGCAGATTGCATATCATCTCTCTTTGCTGAATATATATCATGATATATATCTTGTCAAGAAAAAATTGATTGTATGCGAAGGGTACATACCTTCTGCACACTCACGCGTGCGAGCCTTGGGGCGTTCAAAAAAGGTATGTACCCTGAGTCAAATACCTTACCAAAAACAACATACCCTGCTTGCGGCGGGGATGTTGATTTTTTTTCATATTTAGCGCGAATATATTGATTAGTTTTCGCATTCTCCATACAGTTTACGATGAATCGTTCAGCTTCTAAGGAGCATCTGTGGAGAAACAAACGAAGGGACAGCTTGCAATCATGCTTTGCGCGATTTTGTGGAGTACAAGCGGTCTTTTTATCAAAATAATTAATTGGCATCCTGTCGTTATTGCGGGATTAAGGAGCTTTATTGCGGCATGTTTCATGCTTGCGGTGAAATATTTTTACAAAACAAAAGAAGTATCCCAAAAAGCGCCGTTACGGCATGTTTGGGGAGCGGCGCTTTCTTATGCGGCCTGCATGATTCTTTTTCTTATGGCGAATAAAATGACTAGTTCCGCGAACGCGATTCTGATTCAATATACGGGACCGATTTGGGCGGCGCTTTTGGGCTGGGCGCTTGCCAAGGAAAAGCCGAAAATTGAACATTGGGCGGCACTGGGAGCGGTAACAGTGGGAATGCTCATTTTCTTTAAAGACGGAATCGGCGGCGGTTCTTTTTCCGGCGATTGTATAGCGCTTCTTTCCGGAATGGCATTCGGCGCATATTCGGTGTTTATGCGGCTCCAAAAAGAAGGAAATCCCGCCGATTCGATGATTCTTTCCCATGTAATTACCGCCGCGGTGAGTATTCCTTTTCTCTTTATCTTCGTTCCTTCTTTTTCGATTACCAGTACCGGCGCGGTTCTTTTTATGGGTTTGTTTACTATCGGTATGGCATCTATTTGTTTTTCCTACGGGATTCGCTATGTGAGTGCCGTTCAGGCTTTGCTTTTGGCCTTAGTCGAACCGGTGCTGAATCCGGTCTGGGTTCTCCTGGCAATTGGGGAGAAACCCAGCGTGTCGGCTTTAATCGGCGGCGGCATTATTATTATTGCGGTAACCGTTTCATCAATAATAGGGAAAAGACGGGAGCACAAGGAACAATCAACACATAACGGGTGATAATTAACGAAGTTAACAATCTCCGTTATGTGCCGTTTGTTCGTTGATCATTGCCTTTACTTGCCGGTTTTAAGTGTAATCCCAATCATGCCAAAAGTCCGCGCGCTCACGCTTTCTTCCCATTTTTCAAGTTCCATCCCGGGGTGATTCCAGCGGATGTCCAGACATTCGTATCCAGCCTCAATAAATATGCCGATGTTTTGGCTAAAGAAAAACCGCGTACCCAGATTGATGCCCCAAACAAAACCGCCGGAGATGTCCGTCCAATCGTAATCATCGCCTTCATCAGTCCAAAACCCGAAACCGTAACCGGCCTTTAAGACAAGATAGGGATCAAATTTTTTAAATGAGAAAGGATGCCATGAAAAACGGGCAAGAATGGGAACCGCACCGATAGAAAAATCCGTATCACCGACCTTTGCGGCGGAAAATCCGGATTCTAAACCGATACCGAAATGCTGTGTAAACATATAGTCGGCTTGCAAACGTCCTCCGATATGCAATGTATCATCCATATCATCATCGCCAATAAAATGAGGCAGAAGCGCGCCGATATTTGCGCCGCCATTTACTATAAATCTGCCTTCCAAATCCATCGCGAAAGCGGAAACCGAGAACAACAGAGCAAGGAAGAGAGCCACTGTTTTTTTCATCAAAGTTATCATAATAACCTCCAAATGTTTTGATATGGAAAAGATAGCCCTTCAAGACGGGCGGTACCATTCCAGTTTCCAGTTATTTTGGAGGATTTTGACTAATTATTTTCAGTTAGTTATTCGGTAACAAGCCGTTTCCGGCTAAAGCCATCATTGCATAACGTCCGGGCGCGCCGGTTTTCCGGTAAATATTCTGCAAATGAACCTGAACCGTATTTACTTCGATATTAAGATCAACCGCAATCTCTTTGTTTGATCTTCCCCGCAATAATAATTCCGTAATTTCGATTTGGCGTTTCGACAAATGATATTTTTCGATAAAAACTGGAGATAAACCGTTTGCCGGGGTGTAAAGCGGCGGCGTTTGGGCAAGTTCTCCGGCAAGAAGCCGTGAATGATAATGTGTAATGAGTTTTATATACAGATAAAAAACGCACAAATCAAGCGCAAGTACGACGAATCCGAAGATGCCGCAAAAAAGGAAATTGTTAAACCCTGCTTCGAACTGCGTCTTTAAAGAATTAATCGCCGCAAAAAGCGCGGCGGCTCCCAAAAAGGGAGTGAAGAGCGTAATAAGCCAAAAACGAAACGGCACACGGTCCAGGGCGGACTGCGGCATCGCGCGCATAAGGAGATAATAAAACACGGCCCAAAGCAGCATTGCTGTCTGTGCTATCATCATTTCCAGATAAAGACTATCCATGCTTGAAACGGAAAGATTGCCGGAAATACCGGTAAACAAACACGAAAACACCATATCGATAAGCAGCCCGATATCCCAAAGATAAACCGCCGTGATCACTTTACTCTTTTTCCTGCCTTCCGATAAAAGCACTAAAACAAGAAACACAAACGCCTGCAAAATAATCTTTACCGGAGTCGTAAAACTAAAAACGGCGGCGGCAATGATATGCAAAGGCCGCCACAAAAGCATAAAAACAATAAGTATGATCCGCCTGACTGTTGATTCGGGACGATAAAGTAAATAAAAAAGCATCCAAAGCGTAAGAAATTGGATTCCGGTAAGGAAGAGTTCAAATGGGATAATTGGTTTGTAAAAAACTACCATTAGAGCCTGCCCTAAAATGTATTCTATTACATCAAATCCATTCATTATCACTTGTTGAAAAAAATATAATGCTCCGCTGAAAGCAAAAAAATGAAGTTTTGACTATATTAGTTATATATCACATTTATGCATCTGCAAACAAGACAAGTTCTCATGCACATCATTGCAATAAGAGCCGTCGTCGCAGAAATATAATTCCTCCCTTCCGGTCGGCGGGGACTCCGTTTCGATTCCTGGAATTATTGTTCACATGATGATTGTTCACATAAGGGACTTTAGCCAAGACCGGGAATCGCCTTCCAGTTCGGAACTTCCTGTTCCTCACTTCCAGGCCGTCTACGTCCCCTGCCGCCGCCATCCCTGGCGGCTATTCCTCCCTTCCGGTCGGCGGGGACTCCGTTTCGATTCCCGAAATGATTGCTCGCATAAGAGATTTTAGCCAAGACCGGGAATCGAACCCGGGACCTACGCATTACGAGCGGCAGCAGATACCGCGTGGCTTGTCTTCTGATGCACTATAGTGCTGTATGATGCTTTATATTATATCGGAAATTCTTATTGGTCAAGGATTATCGCATGATTTATGGAGATTCAGCATGCTTTATGGAAGGGCAGGGAAGGAGTTTTGTACATTGTTTTGTACACTTTTTGAGGAGCAGATTTTATCTGAAAAACATGATTTCTGTGAGATGGTCTAATATGGTAATCTTTGTTATACTTACTAAATAGGAGGACTGTCTTTATGTATGCTATAAAAGCCATCTATGACGGGAATACTTTCAAACCCTCCGAGCCTATCCCGGTTACCGGGGAGTATGAGGTGGTGATTACCTTTACAACTCCCCTTAAAAAATCCCAGGAAAAGATACTGGATTATTTTGACACCTGGGATGATGAACTCGCTGAAACCATTTTGGATACCATGAAGGATAGACAGAATTTTTCAATGGGAAGAATGGAACCATGACCTTTCTTGATACGGACATTCTGTCTTATTTCTTTAAAGGTGATCCTGTCGTCAGGAATAAGATTTCGGAATGTATAAAAAATGGTGAACCCTTATGCTTAACTGCTATCAATGTATACGAAGTATTGAAGGGGTTCAGATACCATGGTAATCAGAAAAAAGAAACGGAGTTTAAGGAATTCTTGAATCTCATAAACGTTTATACTATCAGCGATGATTCAATAACCAACGCCGCAGATATTTATGCCGATTTACGGAAAAATGGAATTACTATTGGCGATGCCGATATATTGATAGCATCCATCGTTATTTCCAATGATGCTGTATTGGTGTCAAATAATATAAAGCATTATGAGCATATCAAGAAATTGAATTTGGCAGAGTGGGTGTAGGAATTTGCTTCTTTAGAAAAGAATATTGCTTAAAGAAACACAATCCTGAAAATACTCCCCTCGCTCTTCGTACTTTCCGCGCCGATAGTTCCTCCATGAAGCTTGACAATCTGCTCCGCCAGGGTAAGGCCGAGGCCGGAATTTTTCCCCGATGAACGGGCAGTGTCCGCCCGGTAGAAGCGGTCAAAAATACGGGGCAGATCCGCTTCGTCAATGCCCTGCCCGTTGTCCTCAACAGTAAGGATGGTCCGGTTTTTCTCCCGGCGGGCCGACAGGATAATCCTGCCGCCGTCCTTCCCGTACTGGATGGCGTTGTCAGTGAGGATGATCAAGAGCCGGGTGATGAGCATCAGGTCCCCCCGGATGGGGAGGGGAGGAGCCGCGTCAACTTCAATGGTGATGTGTCGCTCATCAGCCTTGGGACGGATTTCCCCGGCAATGTCCTCCAGGATTTCCCCCAGGTCCAGGTCCGTCATTTCGATGCTCCGGCTTCCTTCAAACATCCGGGCCAGGGTGAGCATCTGGGAAATCATCACCTGCATGTCCCGGGCTTTCGCGTAGATTTCATCCAGGGCTTCCCGGTACTGTTCCCTGGTCGCGTTGTGGGTGTGGATGGCTTCGTCAGCGTGGGCGAGCATTACCGCCAGGGGGGTCCGCAGTTCGTGGGACACATCGCTGGTAAACTGCTGTTCCCGTTTAAAGGCCTCTTCCAAGGAGGCAAGCATGGTATCAAAGGTTGCGGCCAGGCGGCCTACCTCATCGGCGGATTCGGGGAAGTTGAGCCGCTTGGAAAGATCACCCCGGCTGATCTCACGGGCAGTGTTGGTGATCCGGTCCACCGGGGCTAGGGAATTCTTCGCGCTCAGTAAACCCGAAATGATGGCAATGACGCCCCCCAGGGGAAGAATAAGGATGAAAAGCCTGAGGAGCTGCATCGCCGCTTCCTTGGCGGAGGTCACCGGCATGGTGAGCCGGAGTCGGACCGGACCGAGGCCTTCCACCGTATCAAGCCGGTCTAGGACAATCCATGACTCTTCTCCCCGGACAAGCTGCTGCACTTCCCCGGCGGGATTGTGCAGGCTATCGAGCCAGTCGAGTTCATGATTTTCAAGAAGGATGGTTCCCTTCATATCGTATACCGAATAGTAGACATCATTCCGGATATCCCGCTTTTCCGCGAGGACCAGGGAACCGCCGTCCCGGTACCTGAGGCCCGAGGCGATCCGGGTTGACTGGGCTTCGATGAGGCGGCGGATATTCTGGATGATCGCCGGAGTCAGGCTTAACACGGCGAAACCGAAGAAGGCGCAGAGGGTAAGGACAATGCTGACCGTGTACCAGAGGGCCATCCTCTTCCGGATTGTAAACTTCATAGTTTTTCCCGCAGGGTGTAGCCGGTTCCCCGGATGGTGTGGATCAGGGGCGTTGCGGAGTCGTCATCGATTTTCCGCCGGAGGTACCGGACGTAAACATCCACGATATTTGAGTCATTGTCGAAATCAAAGTTCCAGATATGGCTGATGATCTGTTCCCGGGTAAAAACCTGGCCGGGGTGACGGAGGAAGTATTCCAGGAGGGCGAACTCCTTGCTGGTCAGCTCAATTTCCTTCCCGCCCCGGGTTACGGTCCGGGTGAGGGTATCCATGGATAGATCCGCCAGGGAAAGGGTGGTGGTTTTTTCCTCGCCCCCCCGGCGGAGCATGGCCCGTACCCGGGCGGACAGTTCATCATAGGAAAAGGGTTTGGTAAGATAATCGTCGGCGCCGATGTCGAGGCCCTTCACCCGGTCAACGATACTATCCCGGGCGGTGAGGAGCAGCACCGGGGTCCGGTGGCGGCGGTCCCGCATCTCCCTGAGGACCGAGAGCCCGTCCATACCTGGGAGCATGATGTCCAGGATGATGCAGTCATAGGTTCCGGTTTCGATATACGAGAGGGCTTCCCTGCCGTCGCCGCAGGCGTCGACGGTGTATTTTTCCCCGGTGAACCTCCGTTCGAGGAGGGTCCGGAGGGATTTCTCGTCCTCGACAATCAATATGCGCATGGATTCCGCTCCTCTGTATAGTATATATGCTGATCCCGCGGTATGTGAAGCTCCCGGAACTCCGGTTGTTGATGGCGATAGTATCATAAGATGTCTCCATATATTAGGAAGATTACTAACCGGTCCGCAGCGGGACTGGTCCAGGTTCACCGGCTCCCGGTCATCCCGGTGGCCAGATTCCAGTCATAATACGCCGCCCGGTACTCGTAGATCGCCTGCTGAAGGCCAAGCCGCGCCTGGTCCCGGCGGGACGCGGCCTCGGATACCGAGAGCTGGGTCGCCATCCCCGCGGTGTAGGCTCCCTGGGCCAGTTCGAGGGCCCGTTGGGCGGCGGCCTCCAGGAGCGTGGCCGACGCGATCCGTTCCCGGGTTTCCCCCAGCCGCAGCATGAGGCTTGTGAGTTCAGCTTCAATGTCGTTGCGTTTCTTCATGAGTTCAATAGCGGCCTGCTCCTGGGCAATCTTCGCCGAATGCATAAGGGAAACCCGGTAGCCTCCGGTAAACAGGGGAACATTCACTATGAGTCCAAGCTGCATGCCGTGGTAGGTGTAATCATTAAAGGAAGCACCGTCCCCAAGGCCTCCATACATATACCCGAAGCTCCCGTCCAGGGTCGGGAGGAAGGTCGCGGCCGCCGCCTTCCTTCCGGTATCCGCCAGTTCCCCCGCGGCATACACCGCCCGGTAATCGGGCCGGGCAGCAAGGACCGTGTCAATTGAAAGCATGGCGGGTATATCCGGCAGATCCCCGGGGACTTCCGTGAGGACCACCGGTTCCGCGAGGGGAATCCCCGCTACGGTCTTGAAGGCCGTCATGGCGATGTCCGCGTTTTTCCGAGATTCCATAGTAAGGGGAACCCGGGATTTCCAGTCCACCTCCGCCATGAGGAGATCCAGCTCCGCGGCCATGCCGGCGTTGTATTTCCGCTGGATGATCCGATAGTTCTCCCCGGCGGTCCGTTCCGCTCCTTCCATCACCTCTACTACCGCCTGGGCAAGCTGGGTTTGGGCATACAATTTTTCCGCAGTGCAGAGAACCTGCTGCTCCGCCCGGCTGAACATATTGTCCCTCATGGTCTTCAGTTTTTTCGCCTGTTCGTACCGGGCAATGGCGGAGGCGTCGAATATCTTTTGTTTCACCCCGATTCCCAGGGAAAACTCGTTGTCCTTGTTGGAATCCACATCCTGGTACACCAGGGGCCCGCCCCCGGGAAGGGATGCCACCGGGGTAGGCTTCATGATGTCTGTGAGGTTCCGGGTATAGCTTCCCTGGAAACCCACCGAAGGGAAGAAGACCGACCGGGCCTGGACCACCGCCTCCCGGGCTGCCTGGCTTTCCTTCTCCACCAGGGCCAGGTCCGGGTTGTTCCGTATCACCTGACTGAGGTATTCATCCAGGCTGTAGTCGTCTCCGAATGCCGGGAAAGCCCTCAGGATGCAGGACAGGATACTGATTACTATTATTCCGCGTTTCATTTTTCTTCCTCCTTAACGGATAATTCAATATGCTTCCATCCCCGGGCCGCTATTTCCAGGGAAGGGATAAACCAGAGACTCAGCAGGGTCGCCGAGAGGATACCCCCGATGATAACGATCCCCATGGGCTGGCGCATCTCCGAAAGGGACGCCCCAATCCCCAGCGCCATAGGAAGAAGCCCGAGGACGATGGCGGTATTGCTCATCAGGATGGCCTTGAGTTTTGTTGAAGCGGCCGTAACCATGGCCTCCCGGTGAGCGGTTCCCTCCTGCCTGAGCTGGTTGTAGGAATCCAGGATGAGGATCGCGTTGTTCACCACGATTCCCACCAGCATGATGATCCCCAGCATGGCCACAGCGTTGAGCACTGTGCTGGTCAGGAGGCATCCCGCGATGACCCCGATAAGCGACAGGGGTACCGTTGCCAGGATGAACAGGGGCTGGGTGATGCTTTCCAGTACCGAGGCCAGGAGCATATAGGTGATCAGGATGGCGATGACGAACACCATGAAGAGTTCCTGCATGGATTTCCCCATGACTTCGGAAAGTCCGGTTTCCTCCACAGTGTATCCCGGAGGAAGCCGGGTATCCTTCACGGCCCTCATGACCGCCCCGAGGACTTCACCTTGGGAATACCCCGGGAGCAGTTCCGCGGTGATCTGCACGGTCCGGATTTTATCGGTCCGCATGATCCGATTATACCCTTCCTCGAAGTAGAGATTACCGTAGCGGGATAAGGGATAGACCCCGGCGGCGGACACCACGGGGATATTCTTCACGTCCTCCAGATCCCTGAGGGAATTTTCCCCAAGGGTAACCCGGATATCGCAGGTTTCATCCCCGTCCTTATAGGTACTGGTGACCAGGCCTTCCACCGCACCCCGCATAGCCAGGGCGGCTGTATAAGCGCTGATTCCGTCTTCGGAAAGACGCTTCCGGTCCGGCTCAAAGACGAGTTCCGCCTTGCCCGCCCGGCTGCTCAGGGCGAGGTTCATGATCCCCGGCACCGCCTCGATCCGCGCCTTGAGTTCCCCGGCGGTTTCCTGGAGTACCCCGAAGTCGGGTCCCCGGAGGTAGAGGTCCACCGCCGCTCCCTGGCTGAACTGGAGTTCCGAAAGTGGTTTGATCCGGATATCCGCTCCGGGTATATCCGCAAGAGCGGCGATCATGGCGGCGGAGAGGTCGGTGTTGTTCTTCTTCCGGGCCTCCTTCGGGCTGAGAAAGATGTCCATCCCGGCGACGTTCACATCCTTGTTGAGGGATCCCAGGGAGCCGAGCTTGGTAAGGATCCTTTCCACCTCGGGAAATAGGGCGAGCCGGGACTCGATGTCCCCCAGGACCGCCGCGGTGGCTTCCAGGGTACTCCCCTGGGGCAGCTCCGCCTGGAGCTGGATCTTGCCTCCGTCGCTCTTGGGCATGAGTTCGAATTTGATATTCGGGAGGAAGAGCAGGGCGATTCCGAAGATGCCGACTCCGGCAAGCACGAGCGCCGCGGGCCGCCGCTTGTTCTTAAAGAGAAAGGCGAGGCTTGCGGCGTAGGCCCTCTCCCAGGAACCGAGGACCGTTTCAATCCTTTTCCCCAGGAATCCGGTCTGCTTAATTTCCGCCGGAAGTATCCGGGATGCCAGCAACGGTGTCAGGGTAAAGGATACAAGGATCGAGAAGACCGTGGAGATCACCACCGTGATGGCGAAGTCTGAAAGGATCATACCGATGGCCCCCGACATCTGGGCGAGGGGCAGGAACACCGCGATGTTGGTCAGGGTTGAGGCGAAGACCGCCGAAAGAACCTGTTTCGTTCCCCGGGACGCTGAGTCAGTCCGGTTGTAACCTTCTTCCTTACACCGGAAGATATTTTCCAGGACGATTACCGAATTGGCTACCAATGTTCCGGTGGCGCTGGAAAGGCCCAGGAGGGATACCACGTTCACACTGACGTGCATCACCTGCATCACGAGGAAGGTGGATATGATCGAGAAGGGCATGGCCACCGTGATGATCAGGGTGGAGCGGATATCGTGGAGGAATACAAAGATGATGATCCCCGTCAGGATGACCCCGAGGATCATGTTGCCCAGGGTATCGTCCACCGAGTCCTGGATAAACGTCGCGTCCTCATTGATAATGTCAAAGCGGACCCGGTTTCCCGATTCGGCCTCAATCCCGGGGATCCGTTCCTGTACACCCCGGACCACATTGATGGTATTGGCGCTGGGGTTCTTCACCACCTGGAGCAGCAGGGCTCCTTCGGAACGCTGCCCCTGGTGCTTGTCAAAAAAGGATGTCCGCTCCCGGATTTCCGCGTGGGAATCGCTTAGCTCCGCAAGCTGTCTGAGTTTGAATATCCCGGTCCTGGTGGGTACATCCAGGTTTTTCATTTCATTCAGGGAGGTGAATTCCCCCCGGAACCGGAGGGGGATATCCTGTTCATCCATTCTGAGACTGCCCGCGGGGATCTCCACATTGGCCGCCGCGAGGATCCCCGCGATCTGTTCGGCGGAAACCGAGCGTTCATACACCGTGTTCCGGTTCAGCTCCACATGGATTTCCCGTTCAAGCCCGCCGGACAGGTCGATCCGCCCAACCCCGGGAACCTGGGACAGCCTGTCTACCGCTACGGTTTTCGCGAAACCGTACAGCTCATCGTTCTCCATATCTCCCCGGAGTATGATGCTCATCACCGGCTGGGTGGTGGCGATATCGATCTTGGAGATCGCCGGCCGCCTGGTTCCGTCGGGCAGGTCCGAGATGATCAGTTCCACCTTATCCTTCACCTCCTGGAGGGCCAGGTTTTCGTCCTTGCCGGACTTGAAGGAGGCTATGACCACGGACACGCTGTCCATGGAATAGGCGGTAATTTTTTCCAGTTCCCCAATGGCCGAAACCTGATCCTCGATTTTCTTTGTGACCTGGGTCTCGATAATCCGGGGACTGGCCCCGGGATACACTGTCTGGATGGTTACCGTGGGACTCTTCACCTCAGGCATGAGACCCACGGGAAGGGAAATGTAGGCGAATACCCCGAAGATGATGAGGGCAGCCAGGACCATGATGGTCATCACCGGCCGTTTGATGGAAAGGTCGACGATGTTCATTTCTCGCCCCCCGGGGTGTTCATTGCCAGAACTGACATCACCGATTTGATAAGGACCCCGTCGGAAAGTCCCTGGATGCCTTCGGTAATAATCACATCACCGGCCTTAAGTCCCCCGGTAATTTCCATATCAAGCCCCCGTTCTTCCCCGGTAGTGACCGGGACGAGCATGGCCTGGCCGCGGTCTGAAGTCCCGCCGGCAATATAGGCTCCGTAGCCGGAAGCGGTTTTCACTAGTTCCTTTCGGGAAAGGACCAGGGCCGTTCCGTTCCGGTAGGTTTCCACCGACAGGTCGATTCCCATACCGCTCACGAGGCCTTCGCAGCCTCCGTCAAATACCGCGGTTACCGGGAAGGCTTTCCTGGAGCTGTCCATCATGAGGGAAACTTCGCTCACCCGGCCTTCGACAATCCCGCCGCAGCCGTCGATAAACACCCGGCTCCCGGTAGCTATCCGGCTCACCTCGGAAATTCCCGCGTAGAACCGGGCCTCAAAGGAATTCCGGTTGGACACGGTAAAGAGGGCTTTTCCGGGGTTTACATTTTCCGTGGGCCTGACATTGATCTGGGTTATATAGCCGTCGATGGGGGCCTTCACGTGGACCATGTCCCGGGCCGACATGCGGGAAGCCGAGGCCATCTCATACTGCATCTGTATCTTTTCGAAATCCTGCCGGGAGATACCTTCCATTTCATACAGAACCGTGCTCCGTTCATAGGCGGCCTTGGCGTTTTCCCATGCCAGGGTCGCCTGTGTGAGGGCGGGATTGTCCGCGGAAAGGGAAAGGACTTCCTGGTCTTTCCTCACATAATCTCCCACCCTTACCTGTACGGTCCGGACCACATCGTTGAGCCCGGCGTAGGCCGTCGATTCCGAACGGGCATGGAGCACCGCGGGAAACTTCAGGGCCACGGAAAAGTCCTCTTCTTCCAGCACCCTGGTTCGGACAGGCCGTCCCTGTTCGGCATAGAGCTGTTCCATACTCCGGGCGGCGGAATCCTTCCCGCCCTGGTCAGCGCAGGATCCAAGCAGAATCACCGCCGCCGCGGCTGTACCGATCCATTGCATTCTTTTCATATCATCCTCCATATCTCAATAACTGATTCGAGATTCTGGTTTAATCCCCCGCGGCTTACTACAACTCAAAGGCACCACAGTTTAGTTGCGGGGTATTAAACCAGACGGTCTTATAAACTTCCACTCGAACGCCCCTCCCTGCGGGGAGGGTCATCGTTTGTTACATCAGATAATCGGGGCTGATGATTAAAGGGAGATTAAAGATATGGAAAAAGTTTTTTATGAGTTAATTCGAAAGTCTGTATTAATCCAGCCTGCGGATGAGCTCTGCAAGGTACGGATTATATGGCCGCTTAGTCGGCCTGCGGGTTCCCCGCGGCTTGCCCCGGGAGGCATTCATTTTGTACTGGTTTACGAATCATACAGTTCACATTGGAAAGATTGCATACATATATTTGAATTTAAATTGCAGAATAGGTATATAAATGAACTTTTCAGTAGTACTAATCGGGAACATGATATATTGTTTCAAACAACGATTGGGTTTTTTAGAAAAATTGGATCTTTCTTACACGTCCTTCCTCCTGTATCACTCCCAGGATATTGGAAAGAATGTTGATTATACTATCAATGCTTCATATATAAAATAAAGTATTAAGAGGGGATGCAAATCAGCAACTCCATCATACAAAACGGAGTTGCCGGCTCTGTAAGGAATGGTATTGAATGGCCGTTCTCGCGGCCGACGAATAATAAAGGCGCATCTTAATTCCTTTTGTACA
>DBDH01000097.1 GCA_002293455.1 Treponema sp. UBA937 | reverse complement strand
GGAGCACATCATATCAGGGCAACCGGAGGTCGTCGAAGGTTTGCCCCCATATTGAGTGCCCCCAGCTATATCCGGTACCTTCAAGGGGCAGCTACGGCTGACCTTTGCTTAATATTTCCGAAAATAATGATTTTTTTTCATTGATTTTCAGAAAAAACTCTTAAAAACGACATATAAAACGATATAACTAGATACATCAAAATAGGTCGATTTATAGCCAAATAGTACAACTAATTAGAATTTACATTGACTTTTTAGGCATTTTAGGATAATATAATGCTTGGTACTACGTAATACCACGAGTTCATTGAACTCATAATCTATTGGTCCCTGGTTCAAGTCCAGGTGGGCCCATTCGCGGTGGTTTCGGGGATTTGTTGTGTGTCTGGCTTTTTGGCGGATTATCACAGGTCCCAGATGATTATTGTATTTGTTGTTTTTTGATTCCACATGGCGCCGTACCCAAGCGGTAAGGGAGAGGTCTGCAAAACCTTCATGCAGCAGTTCGAATCTGCTCGGCGCCTTTTTCGGGGCTTATTGCGCACAGACACAAGGCTGTTTATGCACAATAAGCCCTTTTAGCTAAGACTGTTTCAAAATGATGCCTGCGTCTTGCGGGAAGTCTCAATAATTCATCAAAAAATGTATAGCAAAACCTGCAAAATTTATATATACTTTTATGGAGAAGGAGTTGTTTCAAAGATTCAATTTTTTCATACGCTTAGATACAAATAAAATTATGAAAGGAAGATGATAGAAATATGACTGATGAAATTAATCTTGTCGATATGGAAGAAGGTCTCAAGAGGGTATTAAACAATAAGCAATTGTACATAAGACTTCTCAAAAAATTTAAAGATGAGACCAACATTTCCGGTTTAGCGGACGCAATTAATGCTCATGATCTTACAACAGCGAAAGAAAAAGCCCATACGATGAAAGGACTTGCCGCAAATCTTTCCTTAACAAAATTATTTTTGGAGACTCAGGAGTTAGAAGCCAAAATTAAGGAAGGAATTGCTGATAAAAATATGACGGAATTAATCCAGATTACTTTTGATAAAACCATAAAACAAATCCAAAAGGTTATTGAAGAAAATGACAGCGCAGCATAACGAAATCCCTACAGTACTAGTGGTGGATGACGTTGATATGAATATTTTAATCCTTGAAGAAATCCTCAAGGATTCATACAATATCATTACCGCAAAAAACGGCGTCGAAGGGCTGAAAGTATTATACCAGTTGGAAACGCATCCTAAAATCATTCTTTTGGATATTTTCATGCCGGAAATGAACGGCTATGAGATGCTCGAAATTTTGAAAAAGGATAATGTTTTTAAGCGGATTCCGGTAATTTTTATTACTACGTCGGATTCAGAGATTGACGCGCTTTCTGCTGGTGCGGTGGATTTTATTTCTAAACCGTTTCAGCCGGAAATTGTAAAACTCCGCGTGGCGAATCAAATCGAACTGAAAAATTACAGCGACAGCCTGGAAATTATGGTCGAGCAGAAAGCTGCCGAGCTCACTTCAACTTTGGACAATATGCTCCAATCTATGGCAAACATCATTGAATATCGGAATCTTGAATCCGGAAGTCATGTTAAACGGACTTTTCATCTTTCGAGGATTCTTATAGACAAACTGCTGGATTCATCCGAATACGCGGAAGAACTGAAAAGCCTCCAGCCGGACATTATTGTTAAATCTGTTCCGCTTCACGATGTAGGGAAAATCGGCATTCCCGATAAAATCCTTTTAAAGCCGGGGAAACTGCTTCCCGAAGAATTTGACGTGATGAAGACGCACACAACTATCGGAAAAAATATTATTGAGTCCATAGTGATACAGCAGGATTCTCCGTATCTTACCCATTGCCGGGATATCGCCTACTGTCATCATGAACGTTTTGACGGTAAAGGATACCCCCTGGGCTTATCCGGTAAAGATATTCCGCTTTCTGCCCGGATTCTTTCCATTGTTGATGTGTATGACGCGCTTGTGAGTGCAAGAATCTACAAAGAAGCATTCTCCTATGATGATGCGATAAAGATTATCGCCGAAGGCAGAGGAACCCAGTTTGATCCGGTTGTCACTGATGCGCTGCTCAGTATTCAGGATAAATTCCTCAAGATTTCGCAACAATACCAGTAACTTGAGTGTCCCCCAAATCATTTTGATCCGTCATGGCTGCCCGCCGCTGTCTGACAAGGGAAAGCGTTTCCACAAGTTTGTCCTTCTCGCCTTGATCTATCATCTCTTTTAGTTTTTCAAGGCTTGATTCAAAGCGGCTGATGCATTCGATCAGTTCTTTGTGGTTGTCAAGGAAAAGTTCCGTCCACATGGGGGCGTTCAGCATGGCGATTCTTGTAAGGTCTTCAAAACTGCCGCCGCCAAAGCGGGTGATTTCCGGATCGGCTTCACAGTCGATTAAAGCCGCCGCGATGACGTGGCAAAGCTGGGACGTAAAGGCGATTTTTTTGTCGTGATCAAGGGGCGTCGTTTCGGTAATCCTTGTAAAGCCGATGCGGCGAATGAGTTCCTTCATAAAAACGAGGTTTTCGCTTCGGTTCCGCTTGAGCGGCGTGAGAATATAGTTCTTGCCGCGGAAGCTGCACCTTGCGGCTTCGGAAAACCCGCCTTTTTCGCGGCCTGCCATAGGATGACCGGGAATAAAGTCCAGATCATCACGCAAAAGGGCTTCAATCTGTTCGACCGGTTTCTGTTTTACGCCGCTTATGTCGGTGATGAGCGTTCCCGGCGGAAAATCATTTATGTGTTTTTCCATGAAGTGCATTTCAGCGCCGGGATTAAGGCAGATAAAAACGACATCGCATTCTTGCAGCATGAGTGACGGATTATCAAAGCCTTTATCGATGATTCCGCTTTCTTCCGCCTGACGCAAAACGCCGCCGTCTACATCATAGGCGAGAATCCGGCCTTTTGTGCCGACAATGGTTTCTTTTCTAAGGGCGATGGCAAAGGCACCGCCCATGAGGCCGAGTCCCACAAAGCCGAAGGTACAGTCTTCAATTTTTTTCATGCGAAAACCTTTTCTTCTATAGCCGCGTATTTGCGGAGAACCTTCATAAGGGAATCGAATTCTTCCGGGGTTAGGGATTGTTCGCCGTCGCAAAGCGCCGCTTCCGGGTTGTTGTGTACTTCGATGATGAGTCCATCCGCGCCGGCTGCAATGGCGGCTTTTGCCATCGAGGGAACGAGCCATCGGATTCCGGTCGCGTGGCTGGGATCGACAATTACGGGAAGATGGCTTTTCTTTTTTAAAACCGGCACGGCGCTGAGGTCGAGGATATTTCTTGTGAAGCTGTCAAAGCTGCGGATGCCCCGTTCGCAAAGAATCACGTTTTCATTTCCGCCCGCCATGATGTATTCCGCCGCCATAAGAAGTTCTGTCACGGTGGACGCCATACCCCGCTTGAGCAGTATCGGTTTGCGGCAATGCCCCAATTCCCTCAGCAGATTGAAGTTCTGCATGTTTCGCGCTCCAACCTGGATAATATCAACATCATCAAATACTTCGATCTGTTGAATCGTCATCAGTTCGGAAACGATAGGCAGACCGGTTTCTTTTTTTGCTTCCAGCAGCATGTCCAGTCCTTCGCAGCCAAGACCCTGGAAACTATAAGGCGATGTTCTTGGTTTGAAAGCCCCTCCCCGAAGGAATCCCGCGCCGCTTTGTTTTACATTCCTGGCAATAAGTGTAACCTGTTCTATACTTTCAACCGAACAGGGTCCCGCAATAATGCCGAGCTTTCCGCCGCCGATGCTCCGGATTGTTCCGTCTATTCCGGTTACATCAATTCTCGTGTCATCAGGATGGAAAAGCCGGTTCGCCATTTTAAAAGGTTCCTGAACACGGATAACCTGTTCCACAAGATGATGCGCGCGAAGCTGTTCCTCGCGTATCCTGGTGCTGTCTCCCACAAGTCCAAGCACCACTTGAGACGCCCCTTCCGAACGGTGGACCTCCACGTTCAGCGTTTTCAACGAATCGATGAACCCGTTTACTTCATCTCTCTTTGTTCCTGATTTAAGTACGATAACCATATTGATACGCTCCTTTTTGCGTTCCCTAGGGTAACGCTGATTAAATTGACTCCGGACTTTAGACCGCTAACGGAAATCCCGTTTTTAGGGACAAAAAAAAGGAGACTCCCCTACGGAGTCTCCCTGAATTTCAAGGTCTCAATGGACCATCAGTCTTTTCGACCGTCAAGTCCTGACTCCGTGCGGCGGGAAAACAGATAGTAATAAAAGTAATATGCCGAAGCTGAGAAGATAAAATCTGTCCGTTTTGCCGTGAAGTCTTTCATCAATTATTCCTAATAATTGAACTATACCGAAAGATAAAAAGTTTGTCCAGAGTGCGCGGACAGAGTTGCTTACATAGCTTTACAAATAGTAAAACCCGTAATAAAATAGATAAAATCGAAGCGGATTACTCTGATCTTTTAGGAGGAATTGTATTATGAGTTGGGATACGTCGATACTCCATACACTTACACATCATCTAAACGAATTGAATAATGTACAAAATGATTATTTAAAGAAAGTTGGGGCAAAAGAAATTGGAGATATTATCAAAGGACATGCCCTTGGCGCTGCCGCTGCGGGGCTTGGTGTTTCTTGGCTGCCGGGTGCGGGTTCAGCGATTGCATTAGCAGCTACGGTTGGAATTATCTGGTCGATGTATTTTAGAATTAATGTAAAATTAGGAATTACATTATCAAAAACAAAATTAAAATCCTTAGCCTCTGCAATATTGACCAATATAGGCGCATCCGCAGCTTCTTTCCTTGGAGGCACAATAATATCAACAGCATTATCATTTATTCCTATAGTCGGCAATGCAGCCGCCAGTATCATAATGGCCGGATTAGATTATGCGGTTGTATTTGTATCAGGTATTGTCTACATGAAGTTCTTAACAAAGTTGTTTAAAGCAGGGAAGGACATAGAAATCTTAGATGAGGAAGAATTAAAAGCGGAAGCAAAAGCGGCGGTAAATGATGAAGATGTGAATTCTCTGTTCAAAGAAGCCCGCAAAGAATATGACAGGGCAAGGAAAAGCGGAGAAGCAACAGGCAAAGAACATGTTGACATAGTGGAAGAAGATGAAGAACAGGACGAAACAGTGTCTGCAAATAAAAAAATAACATGTCCTAAATGCGGCACGGGAGTTGGCAGCGAATCAAAGTTTTGTAATGAATGCGGCACATCATTAATAACAATTTGCTCCTCCTGTAATTCGGCAAATACAATAGGTTTTAAATATTGCAAAGAATGCGGGAGTATACTATAGCCATGAAACACATAATTCCCGGTTTACAATGTTCTGATTATGAATATGAAGGCGAAAAAGAACTCCAGAAGACTCTCAATGCCAATGAAATTATTAAAAAATTATTTTCTGTTGTTAGTGAATATGGCGTAGAAAGATTGGTGTTACTGGAACACATAGGAAGCGACATTGAGGTAAAAAAAACTAATTTACCAGAATTACATGCAATATTACATGAAGTTTGTAATATTATTGATGTAAAACCGCTGCCAAAGATGTATTTAACGCAAAACCCGGCAATACATGCCGGTGCACTGGGAATTAATAATCCAATCATAGAAGTGAGTACCGGAACTTTAGATAAATTATCTGTTGAGGAATTGTATTTTATTATCGGTCATGAGGCTGGTCATATAAAAAGTAAACATACGAGGTATAGATTCTTACACATGATTTTGCCGTTCCTTGGAAGCATGGTGCCGGCTATTGGTTCTCTTGTTTCATTCAGCATTGAAGTATTGTTGTACAAATATGACAGGATGGCAGAATTTACAGCAGATAGAGCGGGTTTATTGTGTTGTCAGGATTTAAATGCTGCAACTGAATCATTAATGAAATTAGCCGGGTACCCTGAACAATATTATGATAAGATTAATAAAGACGATTTTATTCAGCAGTTCGATGACTTCAAGGAATATAACGAAAGTACGTTTAATAAGGCTTTAAATGTACTCGCAAATATGAATAGAACGCATCCATGGTCAGTGTTAAGAGGCAAAGAATTGTATGAATGGGTAGATAATAATGGGTATGAGGCAATACTGCGTAAAGCAAAAAAATCTTCCCATAAAGATAAAAAGAGATGTATCCATTGTGGAAATACAATAATCAGCGGAAAATTTTGTCCATATTGTGGAAATAAATATGAATGACAGACAGGCTCGACACAATATTTTCTTGACAGATGTCACGCTCAAAAATATACTTCATCCAGGAGTATCATATTGAAATACGATTGGCTTGAATCATACTGTCTTTCAAAACCCGGAGCGGTAAAAGAATATAAATCCGAGTGGGGTGTTTTCCGTTATATGGTTTTTGACAAGATGTTTTTAATGGATGGAGAGGATAATAATGGCTTGCCCATCATCACCTTAAAACTCGATCCTATATACGGAGATGAAATGAGGAATCAATACGAGGATATTTCTCCCGGTTACTACATGAACAAAGTTCATTGGAATTCGATTAATCGCGGCGGAAATGTTCCGGACGATCTTCTAAAAAACTTTATTGATGAATCATACCGTTTAGTTGCGGAAAGCCTTTCCAAGAAAAAGCAGGCCGAACTTAGACAATATGAAGTGTCTCCTGTGATATTATAAAACCGCGGGTTTACCTGCGAGGCAGGGATTAACGCATAT
>DBDH01000041.1 GCA_002293455.1 Treponema sp. UBA937 | reverse complement strand
CGGCTTCTTCAAAAGGGAGCGGGGGGATTTCTGTATCCGCCGCGTCTATCTTTCGGGAAGCGTGATCCATTCCCATGAGGAGTGCCGCGGCAATAAGCGTTTCGGTTTCCTTTATGAAAGAGGAATCGATTTCAGGGTGGTAAGGCTTTTCTAATGCTTCTTTTGAAGGCGGTTCTTTGGTATTTGAAAGCCCTTTTAAATAGAATAAAACAGCCTTTTGTATACTCGCCCTTATCCGCTTTTGGGCGGCGCTGTCGAGGCTGTCCAGTTCCGCAAGATGCGCTTTTTCCCGCGCTACATAATCCGTATCAGCGGTTTTGGATTTCGCGCTTTTTTTTTACCGGAATCAGACAAAGCAAACCCGGATGAAGTTTCTTTTTTGAAAGCATCCTCATCATCACGAGGTTTGGGAAGCCCGTAACGGTCATACAATGCGGCACGGGAAACCGGAACGCCGTGATCAACTGCACTCATCACCTCGGCAAAGCTCGCCTTCCGTTCGGTATCAATCTCGGCGAGAGGCGGAACGGCATGAGTGAACCCGTTCAGCTCAATCACCCAATTGATAATCTTTTGTATGAGCGCCTGCCCTTCAAGCGCGATGCCTTTCGCGTCTTCATAAAAAAGATCGGCCTGTACTTCGCCTAATGCAAGAGAGCCGCCATCGGTTTTACTTGTGGCGATAGACTGCCCTGTGAGACCGTAACTTATCTGCGTGTCGCAGGCATCAACAAGTGCAGAGAAACCGATAAGATCACCGGACATACCGACTTCATGAATTGACTCAACATTACCAACAGCCGAAGCCGAACCGGATACAAGACCGAGAAGCTGTTCTGCAATACCGACCGCTCTTTTACGGATAGTCTCATCATCCCCCTCAGCTTTGAACAAGGCTAAAATAGATTTCACCGAAAACTTTTCAGTCGCCTGGAGCCAGAACTCATAGCCGGCACGTTTAAACATCCACGGCCAGTACACACAGCGGAGAACGCTCGTACCGTAGGGATTTTCATCATCGGTGTCGTGATGATACTCAAGCCACTTATAAGGATGATCAAGCGGTTTTCGCTCTCCGTGTTCGTTGAGATACAGTTTCCAGTCACGGCCAAACACAAACCGTTCAGGCTTTCGGGTGATAATGTTATCGGGAATATACAGCCCGTCTTCAAAACGCCAGAGAAGCTCTGAAACGGAAAACCCGTAATCAAGACCGGAATAAATCCGCTTGAGTTTCTGATAGAGCTTATTCCAGAGATCAAAGCCTTTCACAAAAGCGAACACATCATCGGGACAGCCGTCCGGCTGGGTGATGTGAATCGGGAAATTGAGCGCCGCGGTTTTGAGTTTGTTGAGCAGAGACTTGATTCTGGGGTCTGTCCGCATCTCCCGGTACGTATCATAAGACGAAAACGTTCCGGGAACGATAGTATCCGGGTTCGGCATATAGTTGAGAAAACTTCCGAGAACATTGTCGGTAATAAGCTGGGTGGTTAAGGTTTTTGTGTCAGGTTTTTTCATGTTGTATCTCCATTAGAAAAAAATGATTATCTTGACAAATAGGTTAATAGACCAAAAATAAAAACGTATAATAGCTGATCAAAATTACTAATCCCTTTCAATTCTAAAACCATCGCGTAAAAACCAAAAAACAGTGTTATAACTCCGAGAATTATTGTCGCAATATTTCCCATCTTCACCATCTCCGTGTCATATTGATAATTTTCTGCGCCGTTGTAATGGCGGTATTTTTCGCTTGTGCTACTATCGGCGCACCGCTTCCGGACGGAATAACTTTAACCCCGTTATAAAGCCCATCCATCTGATCATCAAACTTCCATTTGGGGTAATTCGTAAGCTCATTGATCATATCCTCGGCCCCCTTTTCAGGGAAACGGATAATCCCGTTTTCGATGAGCGGAGAAAGGAAGCGCGCTTCCGCGTCTTTGGAAATCGTCTTTGAAAGTTTTTTGATCGGCAGATACACGTTTTCTTCCGCGGCCATTTTCTGAACATAGTTGCCGTAGATGCCGGAAAACACCACGTCTTCCCAACCGATAAGTTCAAAGTTATAAAGCCGGTGAAGAATGATAAGTTCCCGCACTGTCGCGGTCTCACTGCACACTTTTGCCCAAGGAGGAAGCACGTAAATGATTCCCGTCTTCCGGTGAACGGCAAGAGGAACTTCCGAAGTACGGTCATGCTTCCCTGTTGCAGGGTCTACGCCGCAGAAAAAGCGCAGTTCATTTACCGGAGGCAGTTCCCGGTACTCGTGTGCTTTAATCCATGACTTTTGAATTATCCGCTGTTCATCAGAAAGCGGTTCGTTGCAATACTCCGTGGAAAACGTATCAAAGCCGAGAGACTGCTGTTTCTCCGCGAGCGCATCGGCGCTCCAGTATTCCGGCCAGAGCGGAGAACCGTCGGGACGCAGACAGGAAAGGCGAACCGCAATCCATCGCTTGAGCGTTCCTGCTTCCACTTCCTCGATAAGACGCGAAATAGGATCATCCGAATGAAAAATCGTATTGACCCAGATAAGAAACGCGGTCTTCCCAAGATTAAACACAACCCGTTTAAGCCACCGGGAAATCTTATCACGCTGAGAAGGAGAATCAACGGCATCGTCTTTCAAGACATCATCAAGGATGATGAGATCAGGCCGGTACTGGCGGAAGCGGGTACCGCGCATAGAAGCCCCGGAACCTTTCGCCTGGATACAGGTGCCGTTTAACAGTTCTATCCGGTCATCCCGCCATACGCTCCCCTTGAGTTCTCCAAAATCTTCAAGCAGCAACTCGTTTTCTTCAAGTTCAATTTTTATGTTGATCAGGTTTTCCCGTGCAGCATCTCCCGATGCTCCGATAAGGAGGGCGTA
>DBDH01000104.1 GCA_002293455.1 Treponema sp. UBA937 | reverse complement strand
ACAATCAGATGAAGACTATCGCTATCGCATGTTTCGCAAATGTTCACCGAGTATCCGGTCATCGTCTTCCCGTTCTTTGTCCGGTACTCCGCATCTCCATCATGCGGATTTGTTACCATGCTTGAGGGCGCGGACATTTCCTTTTTCTCCCGTATCCGCAGCTTCTTCTTTTTTCCTCCGCCAACTCCGCTCTCCATGATATACTGTTCTTCAAACACTTGCTTCAACAACGCGTAATCGGGATTTTCTTCCGCTCCGCTCTCTTGCAACAATCGATTCATCAGTCTCCCTAGCGCTTCCATTCGGTTTTCGATTTCTTCTTTGTTGCTCCGGTAACTCACGTTCCGCCCAGATTCTCCGTTTATTTCTTCTAACAGTTTCCCCTCTTCTCTATTCAGATACATGGGTCTTGCAATCCGGCTCTTCCTGTATTTCTGTATCGTCTCATGGACGATCTCGTACCGCGTATACCACGATGATTAAGCCAGAGAATAGATTCATGAATGCCGGAGAAAAGGCGGGAATTTCGGGGAAATAGCGGGATTTATTGGGAAGGTGGATTTAAAAGAATTGCGTACTGTGTAATAAAAAGCGCCGCTGAAAAGCGGCTTTTTTTATGCTTTCAGGCTACGAACAGAGATTTTTGGGCTTCAAGTTCGGCTTGAATCCGGGTCATGGCCATGGCGTAAAACTCTTGGGATTGTTCAAAGCCGATGAATGAGCGGCCTGTTGAAAGGGCTGCTACGGCGGTGGTACCGGAACCCATGTATGGATCAAAGACGATGGAGCCTTTTTCGGAATAGGAACGGATGATCCATTCAAACATGGCCTTTGGTTTTTGAGTTGGGTGTTTCTTTCCCGGACCAGTGTCTCTGGAGAAATGAAGGACCGATGTAGGATACCGTTTTGAGGATTCAGTTGCCGTCTTGCATATTTGATTGTAAATCGCAGAGTTGTGTTTTCCGGCTTTATGAACGTATCGTTTTCCAAGAACTTTTTGCGGGTGATAAAGAGGCAGTTTTTTGTAGAAGACCAGAATCAATTCATGCTGACGCAGAGGCATTCGATTGGCATTCAGAAATCCAACGGCGGCGTTTTTTACCCATACGAGATCATACCGAAAATATTTACGGTTTGCGTTTATGACGTCCGTTGCAAAAGGCTGGGTTGCCGTCAGGATAATCGCTCCATTGGGTTTGATTATCCGGTTGAATTGTTCCCACATAAAAGCTAAATCCGGACGCTTGTCCCAGTCGCAGGCGGTTACACCATAGGGCGGATCGGTGACGATGAGATCAATCGATTCGTTTGGGATGTGCGAATAAAAATTTTCGCATCGGCCTAACTGTATTGTGTTCAATAAATCCATATTTTATGCATAGCATTCCTTCGGTAGGAAGGGAAGCCCCTTTTGTATACAAATAATAGTCATTAATCCTATCTTCGTAATATTTCATATCATGATATAAGCATGAATACAGAAAGACACCTTCTTACAAAAAATCCTTTTTCTCGGCCGGGTAAAGCTCTGCAAGAAGTAAAAGCGATAGTTTTGCATTGGGTGAATAATCCGAGCACATCGGCGATGCAAAACCGGAATTATTTTGAATCGCTCAAAAATCAGAAGTTTACCGGGGAAGAGGTTTATACATCAGCGCATTTCATTATTGGGATTGATGGGAAAATAATCCAGTGTTTGCCTACGGATGAAATGGCTTATCATGTCGGAGCAAAACTGTATACACCGGAAGCTGTCAGTCGCCTGGGACATTATCCAAACAACTGCACCATCGGGATTGAACTCTGCCATCCGAAAGCTGATGGGGAATTTACTGAAGAAACTCTTGGTTCTGCCATTTCGGTTGCTGCCATCTTATGCAAAGCCTTTGAACTTGATCCTGAAAAAAACATATGGACTCATCATCAAGTAACGGGAAAGGATTGTCCGAAGTGGTTTGTGAATCATCCTGAACAATTCGAGAAGTTCAAAAGCGATGTGCGTTTAAGTATGGAAAATGTCTCTTCCGATTTTGAGAAACTATGAAATAGTCAACTGCAAGCGTTTCGCTTGAGTAAATACATTGTGAGGGAAACCTCAAAAGGATGAAGGGATGGAAAACATTTTAAATCTGTTTCCGTTTTTTGTGGTCATCGCTACTGCATTGGTGGTGGTACTGACGGAACTCATCAAGAAGGTTGACAAGAAAGACCGGCTCAAGGGGTACCGGGTGTATGTGCCAGCGGTGTTGTCTTTGGGGACGGCTTACCTCTTAAAAATCGGGAACTTCTTTGTTACGGAACAAATGTGGTTCTGGTGGGTAGTAATATTCGGCTTTTCAGTCTTTTTCTTTGAAGCGATATTGAAAAAGGTTACGACAGCGATACATGGTCATGGAACCAAATAACCCTTTTGTAAGCGAATTGATTCCTTTTCTCATAGGAATCATTACCGCCCTCGCGGGTGGAATTCTTTGGAAGGTTTGGCAGTTAAAAGAGCCATATGGACTTAGCCCCGACCGGAGAACAATTAGTCAAGCAACATTCTTAGACGATACGCTAATCGGCGGCAAATAAGCAAGAGCCGAGTGCCGGCGTTTGCGGTTGTAATATACTGCGATATATTCAAATACCAAAGCTCTGACCGTTGTCGCAGTCTGCTTTCC
>DBDH01000057.1:16691-24214 GCA_002293455.1 Treponema sp. UBA937 | reverse complement strand
ATATGCGTTAATCCCTGCCTCGCAGGTAAACCCGCGGTTTTATAATATCACAGGAGACACTTCATATTGTCTAGGACCGCGATTGCAAGACTTTTCCGGTTTTGCAATCGCCTGCCGCTCACCTTCCCTTTAGTTCTCCATCGTGCGGAAGCCGGCGGATAAGATACCCCGGCTTAAGCGGCAGATCAATTTCGATGGCGCATGATTCGGTGTGGTTAACTTCTTCCAGCGGACGGCCTTCTTTGTCAAGGACGCGGTAGTCTCTTGTTTTTGCCAAGGGCAGATCGGGGCCGATAAATTCCAGCTCTTCCCCTGTGCGGATTTTATTTTTCAGATTCAGCGTAAAACGCCTGCTGTACACATGAGGTTCTTCGTTTGGAACTTCATCTCCCACGGAAACCTCGTTTCCAAGGGAAATTTCATTTCCCACGGAACCCAAAAACTGATGGGTTTGCAGGCGTTCACTGAGGTTGGGGCTTTCAATCTCATCTTTACCGAAGAAGAAGCCCGTGGAAAATTCCCGGTGGCTTACCTTGAATAGCTCTCCCCGGTAAAAATCCAAATCTTCCCGGCTGGGCGGATTTTCATCACATAAAGCGTCAAGATGTTTCCGGTAAGCGCGGGTAATAACCGCCGCATAGTACGCCGATTTCATGCGGCCTTCAATTTTGACGGAATCGATGCCCGCGTCCCGCAGCTCCTTGAGATGATCGATCATGCAAAGATCTTTTGACGACATAATCGTGGTAAACCCGTCCGATTCCTCAATCGGGTAGTATTCTCCGGGACGTTCAGCTTCTTCCAGAACCAGAGAGTCCCGAACCCGGTATTCCCACCGGCAGGAATGCGCGCAAAGGCCCTGATTCGCGGAACGGTCCGCCATGTATCTGCTCAAAAAACAACGGCCCGAATACGCGAGGCACATCGCTCCGTGAACAAAACATTCGAGCTCAATATCCGGCAGCGCGTCTTTGATACGTTTAATCTCATCGAGCGGGGTTTCCCTTCCCAAAATGATCCGGGAAAATCCGAGCCGTTTGTACACCTTTGCCGCTTCCAGGTTGATGCAATTCGCCTGCGTGGAAAGATGCAGACGCGTTTCGGGAAAATGTTTTTGCAGAATATCGATGATTCCTAGATCGGAAACAATAAACGCGTCAAAAGGATATTCCGAAAGATAATCAATATGCGTTTCCAGATTCTGCAAATCCGCGTGATGAAAATAGATATTCAAGGCTCCGTAAAGCTTTTTGCCGCCTTTTATTTTTTTGATTTCATCATATTCTTCCTGATGAAAATTATCCGCTTTCTGACGGAGCGAAAAATTCCGAATCCCGATATAAGCGGCATCGGCCCCGAACAAATACACCGTCTTGAGCTTTTCCAGATTTCCCGCGGGAGATAAAAGTTCCATGAACGGATTGTATCAAAATGAAGGAAAAAGAGATACGATCCTCCCGGGCAACTTCAATCCTGCGGGAAGACTGTGTAACAAAAAACAATTCCCTTGACTTTTTGCCTGTTTTAAGACATAGTTTTATATCGTCTTTTGGACAGATTGTTCCCGGTTTGTTCGCGGAAGATTTATCCTTTTTGAAGATCATCCGGCCCCTTCGTCTATCGGTTAGGACATGAGATTCTCAATCTTAAAAGAGGGGTTCGATTCCCCTAGGGGCTGAAACTCATCATAATATAACTTTTTCTCTTTAATGCATCCATTCTTCTCGGCTTCATTTTTCAAGAGGCATCGCGGATTGTTGACCTTTCCGTTAATTATAGCTAATACTAACACTAAATATGTGCGAGCGGGTTTCCGGTTTGCGTTAACCGAAAAAAAAATTGACGAAAAGGATGCATTATGGAAAAACTCATATTTCCCGAAGATTTTGTCTGGGGAACGGCGACGGCAAGTTATCAGGTTGAAGGGGCGACGCGGGAGGGCGGCAGAAGTGAAAGTATTTGGGATACTTTTCCGCGCAAACCGGGGGCCGTGTATGCGGGAGAAAACGGGGATATCGGCAGTGATCAGTATCACCGATACGCGGAAGATGCCGCGCTTATGGCAAAACTTGGATTGAAAAGTTACCGTTTTTCTATTGCGTGGACCCGGATACTTCCCGGCGGAAGCGGCAAAATAAATCCCGAAGGCGTCGCTTATTACCGTCGTCTTTGCGAAGAACTACACAAGTATGATATTACCGCGTGCGCTACTCTCTATCATTGGGATTTGCCGCAGGTATTGCAGGATAAAGGCGGCTGGACGAATCGTTCCGTGTTAAGCGCTTTTGAAGAATATGTAAAAGCATGTTACGAAACATTAGGCGATCTTGTTGATACATGGATCACGATAAACGAACCTTATTGCATCGCCTATCTTGGACACCTTTACGGGAACCATGCTCCGGGGATGCGGGACTTAGAAAAGGCGCTTGCTGTTGTTCATCATGTGAATATGGCGCATGGAATCGCCGTTCGGGAATACCGAAAAACCAACCTTAAGGCTCCGATTGGCATTACATGGAATCTCGATACGCCGCGCCCCGCAACGTTAAAACCCGAGGACAAAAAAGCCGCGGATATAGCGCGCGCGATTCACACCGAAGTTTTTCTATTTCCGTGCCTTGGGAAAAGCTACCCTGAACTTGTAACAAAAGAACTGGGACTCGCGTTTCCTATAGAGAACGGCGACATGGAAACAATAGCACAGCCGATTGATTTTATCGGTGTTAATTATTACTTTGAAAACGCCGTCACTTTTGATGAAAACGCTCTGTTTAAATTTTCGGTTGAACCTTCCTGGCAGGAAAAAACAGTGATGGGCTGGCACATAGTTCCCGCCGGCCTTGAGAGGCAGCTTGAATGGATTGCCGAAATTTCACGTGCTGTGAAGTTCTCAGACGGAAGCTGCAAAAACGAACTGCCGATTTACATTACCGAAAACGGTTTTGCCCGCGAAGACATTGTAACAAGCGATGACAGAGTACACGACAAAGAACGGATTGAATATTTGCAGAAACATTTTACTGTTTGCGCGGACGCGATAAAAAAAGGCATTCCTTTAAAAGGCTATTACCTTTGGTCGCTTGTAGACAATTTTGAGTGGGCGTTCGGGTATACACGGCGTTTCGGCATCATTCATGTTGATTTTGTAACATTGAAACGCACGCTGAAAGACAGCGCGTTTTTTATGCGGGATGTAATCGCGGGTTTTGGTGAATGGTAATTAGCGCCGGAAAATACTCTTCTCCTCAATGTTAGATGATATGAGAAAAAAGTATATCTTTTTTGCAATTATGCTTCTCGCTGTCTTTACCTCCTGCCGTGAGAGAAATCTCCTAGAGGTTGAAGAACAAGAAGAACCGCTTCAAATGATTCTGCCTTCCCGGGAAGAAATCCTGGCGGCTGAAATTACCGCTTCCCTGTCCGATACCGAGTTGGCGGCCCAGGTTCTCATGACCGGAATCGATGGGAATGTGAGTCTGAGGCCCGCCATGACTGAACTGCTGAGGGAAATCCCCGCAGGAGCGGTGATGCTTTTTGCCTATAATCTCACCGGGGACACAGAAACCATCAAAAATCTTCTTGATGAAACCGCGTCGCTTATAAAAAAATCCGGCAAAAATATCGCGCCTTTTATTGCTGTCGATCATGAAGGGGGCGATGTTCACCGTTTTTCAGCTGGAATTACCCGGCTTCCCTCGGCGCGTTCTTACTGGGAGCAAGCGCAAAACGGGAACAGTGAAACAGTGTTGGAAACCATTAAGACCGACGCTTTTTCTTCCGCGGAAGAACTCGCGTATCTTGGCATCAATATGAACCTTGCGCCGGTTGCGGAAATCGAAAACGCTGAAAACGTATTGTTTCTGGGCAGCCGTTCTTACGGACCAGACGCGGATTTTACCGCCGACGCCGCCGCGGCTTTTTCGGAAGGGATGATGAAAGCGGGTGTCCTTCCTGTTCTGAAACATTTTCCCGGAAGTTCCGGGGTCGATCCTCACAGCGGTGTCGCGGTTCTGAAACAGAACCGTGACGAACTTGACGCGATGGTCATGCCTTTTACGCGGGCGGCGCAAAGCGGAAAAGCCCGCGCCGTGATGATTTCCCACAGCATCGTTACGGCATGGGACGCGGAAAAAAACGGCAGCCTTTCAAAAACGGTGATAGAGGATTGGCTGCGCGGGAACCTGGGATTTAACGGCATCATCATCGCGGATGATTTTTCCATGACGGCGGTTACGGGCCGCGGCATCCATTCTGAGGATGCTGTCGTTGAAGCGTTAAACGCAGGCGTCAACCTTGTCATGGTCTGGCCAAAGGATTTGAAAAAGACTTTGCGGGCAATCGTTTCCGCCCTTGAAAACGGAAGCATTTCCAGGGAAACGCTTGCGTCGAGGGTGGAGAAAATCATTCTTGAAAAAATCAACTTAGGAGTCATTTCCATTGAAACAACCGAAACCATCAATTGAAATAGAATTGGAAAGAATTTTATACATTGACGATTATTGCATCGTGATTAATAAAGCCTCGGGAGAAGCCGCGGAGGGCGCGGGCCCCGGAATGACTGATCTTCCCGCCGTTTTAGCCGAACAATTCGGCCGCAGAAAAAGTTCCGGCGGAAAAACTTTTGCCCCGGCAGCCGTTCACCGGCTCGATGTTCCGGTAACAGGCTGTATGCTTTTTGCGAGAACTCCCGAAGCCCTTGATTTTTTGAACCGGCAATTCGCCCAAAGGAAGGCCGATAAACGGTATTGGGCTGTCGTGGAAAATCCGGCAGGTACACTGCCTCTTTCAGAAGAGGGCGAATTGATTCACTGGATTGAAGTTGACGCCAGGCGCAATAAAAGCATCTGTTACACAGAGGAGCATCCCCGCTGTAAAAAGGCGGAACTGCGTTATCGAATAATCGGGCGGGGGGAACATTATATCTTTTTGGAAATCCAGCTCATCACCGGAAGGCATCATCAGATACGGGCCCAGCTTGAGGCGCTTGGTTTGCACATCAAAGGCGATTTAAAATACGGTGCCAAACGGAGTGAGAAAGAAGGCGGCATCCGGCTGCACGCGCGGTCTTTAACTTTTCCTCATCCCAAAAAGGATGAGGAAGTTTCTGTTACAGCTCCGATCCTCAACCGTGATAACTTGTGGACCGCGTTTGAGGAATCAAGCTTAACATAATAAGTCCTGTGCCGGGGATACAGACTGCTCCTTCATCTTGTTCTTCTCTCCTACGCCGCCGACTGCTCCAGCCGTTCAATGCATTTCAGAAAGATTTCCATGCAGACCCTAGCGTCGTCTTCGGCACGGTGGGCATCCTTGGCTTGTATTCCGAGGTCCCGGGCCAAATCCTGGAGGTTGTATTTCCATCTTCCGGGGAATGCCGCTTTCGCGTATTGAATGGTATCGACTATGCGATTGGGGAGTGATGAAAAAGGCGAATTCCAGATATTTTCCTGCCGTCCGGACGGCGGATCATCCAGCAGACTGGGCTGATTCGGCTCATCATCATGTTTATTTGTCCGCTTGTACCTATTTGAAAGCGCTTCGTTGATAAAGCCGCAGTCAAAGGGCGCGTTATGAGCAATCAAAACAGTATTGTCGATGAACCTGATAAAATCCGGAAGCACTTCGTTTAAAACCGGCTTCCCTTTCAGCATCGCGTCGGTAATATGATTCACTTGGGACGCCGCAGAGGGCATGGGGATGAGAGGATTAATCAACACGGAGAAGCGCGCAATAATGCCGCGCCGGTCAAACTTCACGGCGCCAATCTCTACGATGCGGTCTTTCTTTGGGTCGAGGCCTGTGGTTTCAAGATCGAAGACAACAAATCGCGTATTCTCTAAATAGTCCGATACCACCCAGTCATAAACATTCATGTAATTACCAATAATTGTTGTCAATAATATTCATTTACCGATAACTGTTATCTGCGACAACTGTTATTCGCCGATGACGGCGCGGATGTCTTTGCTGATGGCTTCCAGTTTCTTTGCCGCTTCCGCTTTTGCCTCATCGATGTTTCCGTTTTTGATTTCGGCGCAGCACGTAGCGTAAAACTTAATCTTCGGTTCCGTGCCGCTTGGCCGGGCGCTTACAACGGTTCCGTCGGCAAGATAAAATTGAAGCACATCGCTTGGAGGAAGATCGACTTTTTCCTGCCTGGACTCTCCCGGATATTTCCAGACCCCTTCCAGAATATCGCGGACTTTTTCAACCTGTATGCCGCCCAAAGTCAGGGGAGGATTCTTCCGGTATTCATCCATGATGCCTTTCATAATTGCGGGACCTTCAACGCCCTGGAAATATTTTGAGATACCCGTTTCCTGCCAAAATCCAGTAATTTGATACAATTCTCCAAGGCGGTCAAGCAGGCTCTTTCCCTGGCTCCGCCAGTAAAGCGTCATTTCCGCGGTAAGAGCCGCCGCCGAAATGCCGTCTTTGTCGCGGACTTCCGGCTCGATAAGATAGCCGTAACTTTCTTCGGTACCAAAGACGACCGTGTGTCCTTTGCCATCACTTTCGGACTGCCGCCAAATATCGGCAATCCATTTAAAGCCCGTAAGGCATTCAAAACATTCGGCGCCGTAGTGGGCGGATATCCGTTTCTGCATTCCCGTGGTTACGATAGAATTGACCATTACCGGTTTTGCCGGGAGCGTTCCTTTTTCTTTCATCGAAAGAAAAATATAATCCGCCAAAAGGCTGCCCAATTGGTTTCCGGTGATGAGCGTGAAATCTCCCTTGCCGTCGGGAACGGCAATTCCCAAGCGGTCCGCGTCGGGGTCGGTTGCCATGACGACATCGGCTTTGACTTCGCGTCCGAGTTTCAAGGCAAGCTCCAGCGCGGCGGCTTCTTCCGGGTTGGGGAAGGAAACCGTGGGAAAATCGCCGTTGGGTTCCCGCTGTTCGGGAACGGTGATTACTTGCAGACCGAGGTCACCCAGAACCTTTTCAACGTGCAGGGCTCCGGTTCCGTGAAGCGGCGTGTAAACGATTTTCACATCGCCTGCCTTTGCTTTGATAAGATCGGGCCTGAAAAGATGATGCTTCACCATCGCCTGATACGGCTCATCAATTTCCTTATCAATAATCTTGATTAAGCCTTTTGCGAGGGCTTCATCTTTATCGAGTTCTTTTATCTCTTTTACTTTTTCAACTTCATCGATAATTCCCGTATCGTGCGGAGGGATAACCTGGGAACCGTCGTTCCAGTAGGCCTTGTAGCCGTTGTACTGGGGAGGGTTGTGGCTCGCGGTTACCACGATTCCGGTATCGCATTTCAGCGTTCTGATGGCAAAACTCAACTCCGGCGTGGGCCGCAGTGCGCTGAAAAGGTAAGTTTTAATTCCGTTCGCGGCAAAGATGCAGGCGGCGGCTTCGGAAAAAACATCGGAATAATGGCGCGAATCATACGCGATGGCGGCGGAAAGTTCCCCTGCCTTTGCTTTTTCCGGAAAGGTTTTTATAAGATACGAGGCCAATCCCTGGGTCGCGCTTTTTACAACAAGAGCGTTCATGCGGTT
>DBDH01000057.1:0-16669 GCA_002293455.1 Treponema sp. UBA937 | reverse complement strand
AAACGGTCTTCCAGTTCCTTCCAATCTTCGGCGGCAAGGAGCTTTTCAACCTCCGCCCGGAAACCGGCATCCTTTTCCTTTGATATATAATCTTCCGCTCTTTTCCGAATTTCATGCTGATCCATAAAGCCCTCCAGATAAGTCGCATACACTGCTCTTTTGTCCATTATAATTTGTTCCGATAGTCAAAAGCAAGAGTCGGCGGCGAACACGCCTAGTTCTAAAATCGCCTCATGTTGTGATATCATTATCCCGCGTATACGAAAAGGCATACACAATTGATTCAAATCCCGCCATCATAAAATAAAATCCGGCAAGAAAAGATATCGTCAAAAGAGAAACCAGAGGATGAAACAACAAAAGCACGCCGGCAATAACACAAAGTACATTAATAACTATGGCAAACCAGAAGTGACCGGTTCCGTAATATTGCTTTACGCGTATCAGCCGCGTTATCCCGTACACAGAGGAAATAATAAACCAAACGGCAAACAAAACAGGCATGGCCAAGGCACTCGCCCAAGGATTGATGAGCAGGGCAATTCCGATCAGAATATCCAGAATTCCCGCGATAATACGCAGAACCGCGTGCCCTCCGTCGTTGTTTACAAAGAGCCATGTTCCCGAAAGAATTGCCATGATGCCGAATAACAGCGCCAGAGCCAGAATATCCGAAAAAGGATTTCTGAACGCGATAAGCGAAGTGATGACAAGAAGAATCCCCAATATGAGATATCCCCAGCCGAAATGTTTCCTTGATTGAGTTTCCATGAAAAAGCCTCCAATACCTTTTTAAAATGATGATATGATTGAGCCTCTTGCAAAACTCGGTTAGTTTTGCAAGAGGCTCATGCGATTTCTCGCCTAAAGGCNNAAAAACTGAAGTTTTGCAATTTCTTCGATTTATACTTAAAATATAAATGCTGGGGAATGAATCTGCAAACTAATGACACAACGCATCAGTCATGGTATAAAGAAAAAAAATAGTAACTTAGCGAGGAGTTTGACATGATCTTTGATCCAAAACAATTAGCGGATTTTGCCCGTCATTACGGGTTTCATTACGATATTTGCGATCCTTTTACCCTTATGCGGGATATTCAGTATGATATGGACCGGGGCCTAAGGGGAGAACCGTCGAGCCTCCCCATGCTGCCTTCCTATTTGAGTCCTGTTTCTTATGTTCCGCCGGGAAAAACCGTCATTGCCCTGGACGCGGGAGGAACGAACCTCCGCGCGGCCCTGGTCCGCTTTGATGAAAACGGGAAAACCATCGCTGAGGGAACCAGAAAAGCCCAGATGCCCGGCACCCAGGGACGGGTCAGCGCGGAACAGTTTTTCGACGCGATAGCCGATCTTGCCATTCCTTTGCTTGAAAAAGCTGAAAATCTTGAAGGAATTGGGTTTTGTTTTTCCTATCCAACAGAAATGACCAGGGATTCCGATGGAATTCTCATTGCTTTCAGTAAGGAAGTTGATGCCCCGGATGTTATCGGGAAAGCGATTGGAGCGGGACTGAGGGAAGCTCTTGCGAAAAAAGGCGTAAAGGTGCCGGAAAGGATTGTCCTTTTAAATGATACTGTGGCGGCGCTTCTTTCCGGCTTGGCAGGAATTCCTTCTAACGAAAGGAAACATGAGAGCGCGGAAATCTATACCGTTGAAAACGGACCGGTGATTGGTTTTATTTTGGGAACAGGGCTTAACATAGCCTATCCGGAAAAGGAAATCCCCAAAATCAATTTTTCATCGTCCCAAGCCCAAGTGGTCGTATGTGAGATGGGTGATTATGATTCCCGGTACATGGGCTTGCTCGACAAGGAATACGACAAAACGACGAAAAATCCCGGCGCGTATACTTTTGAAAAAGCGACTGCCGGCGCGTATCTTGGACCGCTGACCCATTTTATCATGAAACAAGCTATTCGGGACAAAGTGCTTTCGTTTAAAAAGTCCGATGAAATGCTTGCCCTGCCCTTCTTCCAAACAAGGGATATAAATGAATTCATGCATGATCCTTTAACCGGAAAAGGGCCCGTTGCCGCGTTTTTCGGTCCCGATGAACGGGACGCTCTGACTTCGTTTGTGTATCTGACTTCGATTATCACAAAGCGCGCGGGGATTTTCGCGGGGACCGCCGCGGCGGCCGCCGTTGAAAAGATAGGTTCCGGGTATGATCCCATGGTTCCGGTAAGAATTGCCGTTGAAGGAACCACCTACGTAATCTATAAAGGACTTCGGGAAACTTTGGAATCGAATCTTCACAGGCTCTTGAACGCGAAAGGTCCCAGATCCTATATCATTTCTCCTGTTGAGCAGGCGTCTTTGTTCGGGGCGGCCGTAGCGGCACTTTCAAAATGATGGATTTTTTGCTGTAAAACAACTATAGTAGAATCATGAATGTACCCCTTTTATCGGAAGTTGATATGCTTATCCGGCTTGGTCTGAGTTTTGCGGCAGGTGCGATTATCGGGCTTGAACGCGCAAGCCGCCATCAGGTGGCGGGGCTTCGGACGCATATCCTTATCTGTACCGGAGCCGCTCTTTTAATGCTTCTTTCTATTTGGATTCCCCAGGAACTAAGCCCCGACAGGAACGGAGATCCGGGGAGAATAGCGGCGCAGGTCGTGTCGGGGATCGGCTTTCTGGGAGCCGGCGCGATTATCCGCCTGGGGAATAATGTAAGGGGTCTTACGACCGCGGCATCGCTCTGGTTTATCGCGGCTGTCGGACTGGCTCTTGGCGCCGGAATGTTTCGTGCCGCCGCCGCCGCGGAGGTATTGAGTCTCATCACTTTGGTATTGTTGGACAAGGTCGAGAAGAGAATGTTTCCCAGTGAGCGGAATAAACTCATTGAACTGACCTTCAAAAGCAGCATCCCCGATACAAAAGAAACGATCAATATCCTGAAATCCTTCGGCGTGAGGATACAGTCTATCGATATGGAACAGTCCATCAGTAAAGACAAAGGGGCGCGGCTTCGGATTTTAGTCGGGATTTCAAACAACGCCGATATTGCGAGAATCGCCAAGGCGATGAAAGCAACCGGAAACGTTGACCGTTTTGAAATGAAGGAAAAGTATTAACGAGAGAGGCCGCCAAACAGCTGAATTATCAGGCATCATGGTGATGGGCGCGTGAGCAGTTCCAATGCGTGAAGATATGATAAAGCTTCCTCGCGGCTCCTTCCGCATATTTCTCTGTCCGGGGTGAATGAAGCGCATACGCTTGGACGGTCCTCCCGGTGATAAATTGTACAGTGATAGTTATCACTTAAATGGATGCATCTGATTCCCGCGGCCTTTCCCCGCGGCATTCCGGGAATGGCGCTTGAAATCGATGGGGCAATACAACAAGCGCCGCATCCGCTTCGGCAGGAAAATTTTTCTCCGCTCATATCCGCTTTAAAACCGGAATCACAGGATCGCTTAAGCTGATTGACGCGGGGAAATCTTCGGGTTCCAACAATACCGTTTCGCCGTCCATCTGCGCGAGGATTGGGTACTCATAACGGAATTCGATTCTATCAGCATTAAAGAGAACCGCTTCCGGCTGCCCGACATGGGTTCCCGCGTTGAATCGTTCTTTAAACGAAACTTTTCGTAAAAGCGGCATCTGTCTCAGGATACAAACGTTGCGGTCATCTGGCAGAATACGCTTATGCGAACCGTAGGTTCTGTGTCCGCTTTCGCCGACCGCGCCAAGCAGCACCGATTCATGCAAATGGAGCACTTCATTATTACGCGCATCAAAAGCCCGGATTTCCATGGGTCTGACTTTGTACAATCTATCGTAGAGGAGCGACGCGACATCCACCCAAAGTTTATACGAATCGCCGGGCATGGAACCTTTCATCTTGTTGGTCATGTGGGTTACAAAGGCATCCAGCCCCAAAGATAAAATATTGAAGGCAAGATAAGGGCCTTTCTTTTCCGTGGACGTGGTGAGAATAAGAGTTCTCCGCAGATCAAGCTCTGCCGGTTCGATAAGAAGATCAAGGGCGCCGTCAAGTTCCCAAGCATCGGAACCGTCGTTGCCTGTTCCCATCGGAAGGCGGATAATCACAAATTGAGAACGAATTACCGGTGAAAGATGATACAGCACCGTTAAGGCTTCCCTGCTTGTTCCGTCTCCGCCCGCAACAATGAGCACAAAATAGGGAGCCGCTTCGCCGTTCTTTCCGTATTCCGATTCAGCTTCTTCCGCAAGCGCTTTTACTATTTCAGCGGCATGACCGCCCCTGTTTGTAGGAACAAGCCCCAAGGCTCCGAGCCTTCCGCTTCCCGCGTCCATCTCTCCGGCGGTTTTAGACGGAGACGCGCCTCCAGGCCGCAAAGGATTCTTCTTTGATTTTTCGATCGAAGCATGTAAGGCAGAAAGATGCTTCTTCCATCGGGATTTGATGGTAAATCCTCCGGCTGTAGGATTTACAATAATGGTCCACCGCAATGGACGCCCGGGGGCAAGAGGAGTCCGCGAACATATACTCCCAATTCCTTCGGCAAAGATTTCCATATTCATATCATTACTGTATACGATGATCTTTCAATCTGTCAAATAGGAGAGGCGCTTTTTATGCCTGCGGCGGAATCGGCAAGCATTGTTACGCAGAATACATGTCCAGGATTGTTCCCAAAAGCACGACGAGAGGAATTATTTCATTGATCGAGTATGAAGCGATTCTGATATGCCGCCCGCTTTTTCCCAGGGCGATGATGTGTTCGCTTATTAAAAGCAGCGCGCTCAACACAATTCCCCAGAGATAAAACCGCGAAAGATTCCAAAAGAAAGGCAGCGCCGCTAATCCGATAATCGTTCCTGTGTGTGAAAGTACCGCGAAAACTCTTGCACAGCCGGGGCCGAAGCGGGCGGGAATCGATTGCAGATGTTCGCTTCTGTCAAAATCGATGTCCTGGAGCGCGTACAAAATATCAAAGCCCGCTACCCAAAGCGCGTGAGCTCCGGCAAGAATAAAATAGCGGAATTCAAAACGGCCGGATAAAGCCAAGAAGGTTCCCATAGGAGCACAGGCACACGCGGCGCCAAGCCAGTAATGGCAGAGCCAGGTAAACCGTTTACTGTATGAATAGCCCCCAATCAGAAAGGCCGCAGCAGGCAGAAGCATGACACAGAGGGGATTAAGAAGCGCCGCCGAAACAACAAGGATGATTCCCATGACAGCCGCAAAAACAAGCAATGTTTTTTTTGACAGGGTTCCCGACGGAATGTGCCGGTCTGCGGTGCGCGGATTCTTCGCGTCGATTTCCGCGTCAATAACGCGGTTCAAGGCATTTGCCGCGTTCCGAGCGGAAACTGCCGCAAGGATGATGAGGATAACTTTTCTGACCGGCGGCTGTCCTCCGCTTTCGATCAATAAGGCGACGACCGCAAAGGGCAGGGAAAAAAGCGTATGCCGGAAAATAACCGCTTCGCCGACATGTCTGATCTTTGCGGAAAGATTTTTTGCCGAAAACTTTTCCGAAGAATTCTTAAAACCCATATTCGGTCCAACGTTTCGTAACAAGGTCTATCACATCCTGGTTCATAATAAGCGGAGCGGGCCAGGGACGGTGATGACCTTCTTCGGGACCTTTCCGTGTCGCGTCAATTCCGATGCGGCATCCGTAGCGCGGAACAGGAGAAGAATGGTCCAGCGCGTCCAGGGGACCGTCGTTTAGAACAATGTCCCGTCTGCCGTCAATGTTGTTAAACACCCACCAGGCGGTTTCACCCGCGTTTTGCGGATTAATGGTTTCATCAACCACAACGATAAGTTTTGTATACATCATCTGCCCCATTCCCCAAAGGAAATTCATCACCTTGCGGGCGTGTCCTGGGAAACGTTTTTTGATGGAAACAATCACGCAGTTGTGAAATACGCCTTCAATCGGCATGGAAAGATCCACGATTTCGGGGCAGAGCTGTTTTAGAAAAGGGAGAAAAAGACGCTCGGTTGCCTTTGCCATCCAGCAGTCTTCTTTCGGCGGGATGCCCACTATCGTAGCGGGATACACAGGATGCTTCCTTCGGGTAATCCGCTCCAGATGAAAAACAGGGTATTCATCTTCCAGCGAATAAAAACCGGTATGGTCTCCGAAGGGGCCTTCTGTGCGAAGCTCTTTTGGATCGACATAGCCTTCAAGAATGAACTCGGCGTCGCCCGGAACATCAAGATCGCTCAAAGTGGCTTTGGTAATTTCCGCGCTTTTTCCGCGGAGGAATCCGGCAAAAAGCATTTCCCAAATTCCTTCCGGCAGCGGCGCGGTGGAGGCGTATGTTACCGCGGGATCGCAGCCCAGCGCGACTGCCACAGGCATCCGTTCGTTTCGCTCACGGTACTTTTCAAAAAAACGCGCGCCGTCTTTGTGCAGGTGCCAATGCATTCCCGCCGTTTTATCATCGTAAATCTGCATCCGATACATGCCGATATTTTGATTACCGGTGTCCGGGTCTTTGGTGCATACAAGCGGCAAGGTCAGAAAACGGCCGCCGTCTTCGGGCCAGCATTTCAGAATCGGCAGCGTATCAAAACCTGATTCATCATCAATTACTTCCTGACATTTTGGACGCGCAATTCTTTTTGGAAAGAGACTCAAGGCTGTAGGCAGTTTCGGCAAAGCGGACGGAATACTTTTCAGGACATTAAAATCCCGAATGTGAGACCAAGCCCACGCAATAAGTTCTTCAATTTCCTTTGCTTTCTCGTCGAGAGTTTCCGCGGAAAGAGCCATCGCCATCCGTTTCTCACTTCCCATCGCGTTGATCAAAAGCGGATACGCCGACCCCTTTACATGCTCAAACAAAAGGGCAGGCCCTTTTTCCTTCATCACGCGGCCGGCTATTTCCGTAATTTCAAGAACAGGATCGACCTCAACCGTGATCCGTTTAAGCTCGCCGTTTTTTTCCAGAACCGCGATAAAATCCTGCAAATCTTTATATGCCATGCAGTAACTATAACTGAATACAATGACTTATGCGAGGGAAAACAGGGAATTCGCGGCTGCCTCAACTTTGTGGATTTTTGCCGCTGTATTCATTATCATATTTAGTATGGCATTAGAACATTATGAAAGTTTGATTGGAATATTGGGACAACTCGTTAAAGCGAGCGAAATATGTGATTTTAACATAAATTTTGATACAAAAAATCTTTCCGGTGAAGAGCAGCAGGCTGTTTATTTACTGAACGAGGCTCTTAAAAACTATCAGGCTGCCACAGAGTATGATTTAATAAAATACAGGCTTACAAGCAAAGCGGCGGGCATCGCCCATTGGGATATGTTCATAGTAAACGGAGATGTAGACAATCCCGGCAACATAGTTACATGGTCCCAGGAATTCAGGGATATGCTTGGGTTTTCTTCCGAGGAAGATTTTCCGAATATTCTGTCAAGCTGGATCGACCGTCTGCATCCCGATGACCGCGAAAGAACCATAGCGGCCTTTTTGGGAAGCATAAATGACCATAAGGGAAAAACGCCTTACGATTTGGAATACCGCCTCATGATGAAAAGCGGGGAATACCGGTATTTTCGGGCATTCGGAACCACGATGAGGGACAGCAAGGGACTTCCTATCCGGATAGCCGGTGCGCTGGAAGACATAACCGACAAAAAGCTGATGCAGCAAAAAACGTATGAAACGGAAGAACGTATCAAACTTATGATTAAAGAAGCTCCTCTTGCCATAACATTGTGGGATAAAAACCGGAAAATTATTGACTGCTCCGAAACCACGTTAAAAATATTTGAATTCAAGAGCAAGCAGGAATGTATTGAAAAATTCAATCTCTTAATGCCGGAATATCAGCCTGACGGTACACTGTCAAAAGATAAGGTCACTGAGGCTTTTAGCATAGCTTTTTCAACAGGCTATTGCCATTGCGAATGGTGGCACTACACGGTAAACGGAGAACTTGTTCCGCTTGATGTTCCGCTTGTCCGGACTAATTACAAGGACGGATTTGCCGTTATTGCTTATGCGCGCGATCTGCGAAAAGAAAAAGAAATGTCGCAAAAGATTGAGCAGCATAACAATTTGGTTAACATGTCAAACACCGTGGCAAATGTCCTGCTGCAAACAGAAGAGGCCAATTTCAACAAAACTATAACATACTGCATGGAAATGATGGGCAAAACGATAGATGCTGACCGCGTATCTATGTGGATAAACGGCATCAAAGACGGCAAACTGCATTGTACACAAATCTACGAATGGCTGAGGAACGCCAATTCTCGGGCAAACAAGGGTGTTACGGCAGAAATGTCTTACGACGCGGCCATATCCGTTTGGGAAAAAATACTATCAAGCGGAAACTGCGTCAATAATTTTGTTGAAGATGTGCCGGCGGCGGAACAAAAGCTGATGCGGTCAAGAAATATCAGATTTTTGTTTATTTCACCATTATTTGTACACGAACATTTTTGGGGATTCATGAGTTTCGTTCATTGCGGCAAAGGGCGGCTTTTGGATAAGGGAGAGCAGGATATTTTACATTCTTGCGGAACAATGATTACAAGCGCCCTGCTCCGTCATGAAATGATTCAAAATGTCAACTCCGCAAACAAAGCAAAAAGCGATTTCCTTGCCAACATGAGCCACGAGATGCGCACGCCGCTGAACGCCATTATCGGTATGATAAAAATCAGCAAAAGCACTGATGATCTTTTACGCAAAGAATACGCGTTAAACAGGATAGAAGACGCTTCGACCAATCTTTTAAATGTTATCAACGACATCCTTGATATGTCCAAGATCGAAGCGAACAAACTTGAGTTGTCCCCTGTCGAGTTTAATATTGAAAAGATGCTGCAAAAGGCAATTTCGGTAGTCAGTTTCAAAATAGACGAAAAACAGCAGAAGATCAGCGTTGCGGCGGACATCAATGTTCCCCGCTTTATTGTATGCGACGATCAGCGGCTGCTGCAGGTTATTACCAATTTGCTTTCCAACGCAAATAAGTTTACGCAGGAAAAAGGCAAGATCGCTCTTAAGGTATCGCTGACGGAAGAGAAAAACGGCATTTGCACACTGCAATTTGAAATAGCCGATAACGGCATAGGTATCTCTGTTGAACAGCAGAAAAGGCTGTTCAAGCCGTTTTCCCAGGCGGAAAGCGGAACCAGCCGTGTATTCGGCGGAACCGGTCTTGGATTGGCGCTAAGCAGGCGTATTGTCGAACTTATGGGCGGGAATATTTGGATTGAATCGGAACTGGGCAAAGGAGCAAAGTTTTTCTTCACGATAAAAACTACCCGCGGTAAACAGACCCTTTTGTCGCAGCTTAACCCGGAAATAAAGCGGGAAGATTTAACCATTCTTGCCGTTGATAACGAAGAGCTTACCCGGGGGTACTTTAAAACCTTATTTGAACAGCTTGGTATAACATGCAATACAGCACGCGGCGCTTCCGAAGCTCTCAGAATGATAGAGAAAAACGGCGCTTACGGCATATATTTTATTGAGATGAACGATGTAAAAGGTATTGAACTTGCAAGGCAAATAAAGCAGGCCGGTAATGGGAAAAAATCTGTAATAACGCTTATCTCTGACAATTGGCAGACAATCAGGGAAGAGGCCGCTAAAGCGGGCGTGAATAGATATTTAATGAAGCCGCTGTTCACATCAACCATTATTGAATGCGTTAACGCATATCTTGATATCGAAAACACCCTTCAAAAAGAATCCGAAACCTCGAATGACCGGTTTACGAGGAAAAAATTACTGCTCGCCGAAGACATCGATATTAATCGTGAAATTGTTATTACGCTTTTGAGCGGCACAGGGATCAGCATTGATGAAGCAAAAAACGGACAAGAAGCGCTGAAAAAAATCAAAGCAAACCCCGAAAAATATGATGTTATATTTATGGATATGCAGATGCCGGTTATGGACGGGCTGGAAGCGACCCGCCGCATTCGGGCTTTTGAAGAAACATTAAAGAAAAAAAATCCCAAGCGTAAGGAGATACCCGTTATCGCGATGACTGCCAATGTGTTCAAGGAAGACATTGATAACTGTATAGCCGCCGGCATGAATGGTCACCTTGGAAAACCTTTGGATATAGATGAAGTTCTGGCGGTATTGAGGAAGTATTGTACATAAAGGTAAATCCCAGCAGCGGCGCTTCTCCTAATCATCGCGGGGCATTGCAGAAAGAAGGGCGCGCGTTTCCGCATCTTCGGGAACACGGCGCAGACAGAGACGCGCGTTATCATCATCGCCGTTATTGTGAAAAGCAAAGGCCGCTTTTTTAAACCACTTTGCCGCTTTCTCGTCGCTGTCATCTGTGTCAACACCGTAATAGAAAAACATGCCGAGGTTGAACCAGGCAACGGGATCATCGCTTTCAGCATCTTTTTGCAGCTCTTCAAAGAATTCCCGTAATTCAGCCTTCGAGTTTTCATAGCCTTCACCGGCGGAACCGCGAAGACTGATGAGAATTTGCTTGTCCGCATAATCCATCATCCGCCTAGATTTCACCGTCGTACTTTCCCTCATCCTGTTCGTATTCGTCTTCATCCTGATACTCGAGGCGTTCAAGAACTTCTCCAATCTCTTTGTCTCCGCTTAATTCATAAGCGATGCCGAGAAAATACCGGACTTCATCGGGCATATTTCCCTTCATCGCTTCACGTCCCATTGAAAGGGCAATATCAATAACCTGCGGATTCGCCCAGGTTTGTACGCCGTTGTCTTCAATGAGTTTTATGAGAACAGAAGCTTCTTCTTTGTTTGAAGGCTGGTGCGGAGTTTTTCCGGTTTTCTCTTTAATGTAGCCAAGCTCATAATAAGCGGTTTCGTTTTCAGATTCAAAGAAAAGACTGAATAAATACAGGGCGGCGGCCGTATCATATTTTTCCTGTTCGATAAAGTAAAACCCAAGATTGCGGTAACTTCGCGCAAGGGCACGCTTGGAATATGCATAGGCAAGACACTGTTTCATGATAGGGAGAAATGTTTCCCAATCGCCGCGCACTTTGTACACTTCCGAAAGCTCAAAAAGGATATCTGTATCAACAGGATTCCAGCGCACGGCTTTTTTCAACACCGCCTCGGCTTCATCATAACGCTTCGCTTCAAAAAGCAGCGCTCCGTATTTATGATACATATCCGCGTAGTTATCAGGTACTTGTTTGAGCTCTTTCCCGGGATTGAAAACTTCATTATACAAAATTTGTTCAAGTACATTGTTAAAGCAGAAAAATTTTTCATCATCCGTATCTTCATACATTCCCGCTTCTTCGACAATTTCCACCGTCTTTCCAAGAATGAGAGCCGCATCTTCATAATTTTTCGCTGTCTGCAATTTGACTGCTTCTTCCAGCGCTTCTGTAAATCCTATGATTGCTTTATTTTCCATTTGATTTTCCTTTTTAACTCCAGCATTGTATCATGCTTCGCTTAAATCGTCTTTTGCCAACCCTTCACAGCCGTCAAGACACGCGGGAGGATTGGGCTTGAGGGCAGCGATATTGGGAAGATCAGCCAGCGCTTTTTGATACGGGACAAGACCGTTTGCCGCTCCTTTTTTCAATCCCTTAATCGCCGCTTTAACATCCGCGCCTTTGCTGACAAACAGGTTTACAAGCTCTTCGCGTATTTCATCTTTCGCATAAGCAAGCACAAGGCTGAGCGCGTTTTCTCCCGAATCATATGTATATGTTACATCCGCGCCGTAATCGATAAAAAGTTTTATTCGTTTAAGCTGATCTTTAGTGATTGGAATGAATATATCCGTTTCTTCATCATATCCGTCCGGAAAAAGCGTCGCCATAAAGGTTCGGAATTTACCTTCTTCCATGTAACAATCCTGGTTGGGATCGGCGCCTATTTCCAAAAGTGTTTTCAGAATTTCCGGCTGCAAAACTCTTAAACATTGATTGTACAAAGGCGTATCACCTTCCGCACTGGGCATATTCGGATCAGCGCCAAGTGCAGCAAGAAAACGAAGCATCTTCACGCCGTCCCGCATTCCGGCCCAAACCTTTTTGGTGGTAATATAGAAAAGCGGCGTCGGCTGCCAACTGATAAACGCCGCGCTTACTGTTTTGTTGAGGGCAAGATTCGCAAAAGCCGCGCCGCCTTCGCCGCCCGCTAAAACAGAATCGTGAAAACGCTGAAGGCTTTCATAATCTTCTTCGCGGGCAAGCACCGCGGCAAGATTCGCGTAATCTTCTATGCCGATAATTTCATTAACAGGCTTATCAGGATTTGCCCTTACACGTGAAGCAAGATACGCGAAAAAGAAATAACCGTTCTCTGTTACAGAATCAATGGAATCGAGAGAACCGTTGGCAGGATATTTGCGGATCTTCACCGTATATTCGCGGCGGGGAGAAAATCTGTTTTCAAGTAATAAATCGTCCGATAAATCCAACACTTCATTTGCTAAAATACTATCCGCTTGATACAGCGCATCCCGGATATCAGGAGAAATATTTTCCAAGAAAATAAACTCATCAAAACACCGCCTAAACAATACATTGTTCCCTCCGTCATAAAAAATTTCAGGAAGTATAGGTCCATGCACTGATTCATTGATACGAAGAACAATGCTGCCTTCGGGGTTCCGGTCAATATCGAATAACTTGTTCGTAGAAATAAAGTCTTTTAACTGAGGATTCGATTCTTCATCTTCGTCATTATCATCAGATGCAGTTTCCTTACATCGAGTCAGATAGGAACGGAAGACGTCATGAGCGGCGGCATCTTTGTTTTCAAGCGTTGAAAAGATTGAGGCACGGCGGTCCCAGTACCAAGCATTCGTATCGTCATAATAGAGCGCTTTGCACATATCTAAAAGCGCCGCCATGTAATTTTCTTTGGCATAATAAGCTTGAGCGCGTCCGTTGAAGTAAGAAGCGTCGGTACCGTCAATTTCAATGGCATGAGTATAATCAGCGATAGCTTCATCATATTTTTCAAGGCAAATAAAAATACAAGCCCGGTAATTGTAAAATTGTAGAGGTATACCTTCATCGGGTATTATGGGGTTTTGCTCCAGATTGGCGATGATGCGGTTCCACACGGTGAGCGCTCTTTCATAATCTGCTGTCTCCTCGTAAAACTCGGCGAGGCAGACATCATGTCTAAGAGAAGAAGCGCCAAGTTCCGAGGCACGGCCCAAAAACGCAAGAGCCGCGATTTTGTTACTTTCAGAATAGTATTCCATGCCTTTTTCACTATAATAATCCGCATCGTGCTCTTCGTTCATTATTTTCTCCTCATTTTTTCTTCATGTTCTTTGTCATAGAGTACCTTGCCGTCTTTGTCCATCAGCCACGGATTAGAAACTTCTTTTTCAATGGGATAAAGCACTTCTGCGTTTGCGTCATCATGCTTTACAAGAGCTTTATTTTTTCGGCGGAAAATTTTGTGCCAAATCTTTTTGTCTTCTTTTTCCGATGACGAACTTGTCATTCCTCCCATTGGCGTTTTCTTTTTACTCCGGCTCATGTTAAAACATCTCTCCCCTTTTTATACTTCTTTTTTGTTTGACTATAGGTATACAGAGTTCCTGTTATTCACCGTCAAAAACAACAAACTACCGGCTGATAAATTCCGCACTGACCCAGCCTGAATCGCCTTCATGTTCGATTGGAATCCAGCCGTTCTGAGCGTCGCCTGTAACTGTTACGGTGTCGCCTGCTTTTAAGGCTCTGATAACATTCGAGCCCGTGCCGGGATTATCCCGGAAGTTCACGTCTTGTGTAACAGTAAAAGATTGATTCGAAGCGCCGGATTGAAAAAATGACACAAATGATGAAACTTTCTCCAAATCAATATACTTCGAAATAATCCCGGTAAACATAAGCCAGCCCGATACCGAAAGAATACCCAAAAGTACAATAAGCACTACTTTCTTGAACGCAAAGATTACGCTATATAGGGGAATTATTACAAGCAACATAATAACCGTCAGAAGGATTCCCAAATTCTTTCCGGTAAACAGTGTATAACCCCATCTGATAAGGAGTATCATCCCCAAACCAAAAGCAATTGATAAAAATACATTCAGTATAACGAGAGGCCATTTAATTTTTTTCTTAGGGGCTTTGACCGGGCGCGCGGAACCAGATACGGGTCCAGCGGAACCGGACGATACAGAAGCCGGATTTTTGGATTCACGCATATACTTTATACCTCTGTTAATAAGATTTTCCAGCGCGGCTTTGTCGCCGTAATCCGCTGCGTTTTTATAATTTTCTATAGCAAGGTCTTCCTGACCTTTCTTATCGTATGCAAAACCGAGGTTGTAATAAATCTGACGAATTATGTTATTATCTAAATTATAAACACCAACATAACGGGATTTCAGCGCCTCATTATAATCGGCAATAGCGCTGTCATAATCGCCTTTTCCAGAATATGCGTAACCGCGTAAGAAATAGGCCGTTCCTACCTGAAAAGTGCCTCCTTTATATCTGTGTATACGCAGCGCCTGATTGTGGTCGGCAATAGCTCGGTCGTAATCGCCTTTCCTGCTATAGGCCTGACCGCGCATATTAAAAATAACAGGATCATTCGGCGTAGAATACGCGGCTTCACTATACGCAGCGATAGCGCCGTCATAATCACCCTGATCAAAGAGCGTTCCCGCGTTTTTAAAATAATGATAGGTATCGGCATATCTTGCTCTAACGCGGCTGTCTGATTCCGCTTTCTGGCGGTCAAGCTCATCCCTATGTTTTTCCGCATCACCTTCCGTGTTAAAGATCTTTCCATCTTCGGTCTTATATACCATTATTATTCCGTCCTTATCCCTGCCAATTATCCTTTCATATTCCCGCCGCTTCCGCAAAACGTTCCCGGCGGAACTGACGGGTATCGGGAAGACGCGCGTAACGATTGCAGGCTATACGAGCGTTCACAAGCCTGCTTGCGGGACTGGGGTGCGTACTATTAAAACCGCCTCCTATGCCGCTCTGTTTTTTTTCCAGTTCCCGGAGCATATCGATTAAGCCCTGCGGACTGTAACCGGCGGCGGCAAGAAGAGCCAGAGCCGTAATGTCCGCGTCAAATTCCTGAGTTTGGGAATAACCCGAATTGATCGCGTCCGAAATTGTCTTTGCCCCGGAAAGCGTAAATTGACTGAACCAATCTCCCACATCGCGGTTTGTTTGTATCGCCCGGAGGCCATGACGAAGCTGAATGTGAGCGATTTCGTGGGCGATAACCGCTGCCAAAGCATCTTCCGATTCAGCAGTAGACACAAGGCCCCGTGTAACAAGGATATGTCCGCCGGGAGTGGCAAAAGCGTTTATCTCATCCGTATCCAGAATTATTACATGATAACCGTTAAACAGCGCCGGATCGGGAGAATTAATCACGAGGGCAGCGCAGATTTTATTCACATAATCCGTAAGGGAAGCATCCTCTGTATACGGCTTATATGCTCCAAAGATAGAAGCCGCAACTTCCCGCCCGGTTATGTATTCGTCAAGAGGACTCACTTCTTCCAACGCAAGAGCAACGGCACTGTCCGGCGGATTGTAGGAATCCGCGGCGCTCCGCACAACAGCGGCGGCGTTCTGGATAACAGTTTCATCGTAACCTTGAAGAAGAATGTCCCTCGCGATACCGATAGTAACATCATACAAATCGGAATCTTTTGACACGCTTGTTTCAAGCGCAAGGGCAATCTGCCGATTCATTTCAGTTTTAGGCACAGTATACAACACATACGCGGTGTATTCATCGGTGTATAATTCCGGGTTATCAGGGTCGTAACGGCGGCGAAGGCTCCACCAATCGGCTTCGCGCTGCGCCCCGCTGTACGATACGTTCACAAGAGCATTGATGATATTGTCAATTTCCTGCCGGTACTGGCCGGAAGCCGTTTCCGGCGATCCTCCCGATGAAGACGCCGCCGCGTCTACGGCGGCTTCATAACGGCTTGCTATATTTGTACGCAGCAGCGCACCGATGCGCTGCTGGGCGCTTGCCTGGTCCGCCCATGCAAGAACAAACTGCCTGTTTACGCCGCTTTCCTCGCCGACAATGCAATATTTATCCCTGTAAAGGTCCATGCTTTGGAGAGCCGAAACGCCTTTTTCAACGTATGTTCTAAGCCACTCCGGAACGGAAACACCCGCAAAGGTTCCCTTGTTTTCCAGTTCGATGCCGAGAGAAATACTTCCCTCGTTTCCCTGTTCATTGATGACCGGGTTCCCGTCCGTAACGCAGCTCATCACAAAGAACAAGCACACAAGCAATACTGGTATTGTTAATTTATGCAAATAATGTGTGCTGTTCTTCATTATTTTTGTTCTCCTGATTATCTTTTGCTAAAGGAACCTAAATACCCGTCAGAAAAATTAGCGATATACACGCTGTCTGAAGTAATTCCCACAGTGGCTTTACCGCCGCCGGTTAATCCTGACCCGAAACTTTCACTCCGGTTATTAAGGAAGGTTTCAAAAGTATAAACGCCTTCCGGAAGATTCCAGCTTACCTGTTGACCGCCGAGTACCGGCTCACTGTAAATTGCATAAGGTTCTCCCCTCGCTTCGTAACCTTCATAAATAATTACCGTAGACATAATATTTCCGGTACTGGAAGAATTATTCCGTATGGTAATATTACCTGAAGATTCGGCCGGCGCCGGGGGAGCGGTAATAGAAGGAGGCTGATTCGTAACGTTATCGGCATCAATCCAGTCAGCAAGCCC
>DBDH01000014.1 GCA_002293455.1 Treponema sp. UBA937 | reverse complement strand
AAGTATTTCAGGCTTTTCCCCGGAAACTCCGTCCGTCTCCGCTACGGCTACATTGTAACCTGTACCGGATTTGACAAGGACGCCGCGGGAAACATCACCGCCGTCCGCTGCGTCTGTGACCTTGAAACCAAAGGCGGCAACGCCCCCGACAACCGTAAAGTAAAAGGCACCATTCACTGGGTTTCGGCCGCCCACGCCATCCCCATAGAAGTGCGCCAATACGATTACCTTTTTGCCGTCGAACGCCCCATGGACGTTCCCGCGGGCGGCTCCTTCCTTGACAACCTCAACCCTGATTCGGTGGAAATCATTCCCAATGCATGGGGCGAACCCATTCTGAGCGATGCTTCAACCGAAGACCGCGCGTTCGGGGAACGCTCGTTTGGAGAACGCGCGTTCGGGGAACGTTACCAATTTGAGCGCATCGGCTATTTCGTCAAAGACCCGGATTCAACCGCGGAAAAGCCCGTGTTCAATAAAACCGTAGGCCTGCGCGACACCTGGGCGAAGATAAACAAGTAGCAATTAGCAACGATCAAAGGGAAGAAGTCTTCTTTGGTTGTTGCTTTTTTTGTTTAGATTAGTTGAAATATATCGATTTTTATCGTTGTTTTTTGTCAGCTTGATTCTTACACACTATGATATATAATATTAATCAACAACTCCGCCGCAGGGCTTGATGCTGCGCAAGCGAGTTCTTGGATATTAACCCCTCAACTTTTGCTTGGTTTTGTGTTATAATATATAGTGATCAAAACATTAATCTGCTCTCAGCAGAAACGAGAAGGGAAAAAATAAGAATGCTGCATGTATATTATGATCTAGAAAAAAATAACTATATAATATACCGCATCTCGCATATATTTAGCAACCATTCCAGACATTTTTGGTGATTGTCACATTCATGGTAAAAAAAATATCGGGCAAAAGTGTCTAATATACAGGCAGCAGAAAGACAAACTAACGTGATATTATTAAAAGCATTATTTACTAATTCAGAAAAAAATGCTATAATGAAGAACCTAAAAAGTTTTGTATGATCTTGTTTTAAAATTAAAGTATCGTTTTGAAATATGTATTTTTGTTTTTTGGGGAAGGCGGGAGATGACATGCAAGACATTGGGTTCGATCAGCAGGCAATGCTGAGAAGTATATTGGATGGAATAGAGGCTCTTATCTGCGTCTGTGATGCAGACACTTTTGAGATTCTTTTCCTTAATGACAGCATCAGGAAGAATTTTAATATAAAAATCGACGGCATTGGACATAAATGTTATAAATTGCTTCAAGATCTTGATAGTCCATGTCCTACCTGCCCTTATCCCCGTTTGCATGAAGAACCGGATAAAACCATTATATGGGAGCACGTGGAAAGGATAAAGGGCAGCGTATTACGCAAAACAGCGAAGCTCATCGATTGGCCCGATGGGCGAAAAGCCCACCTTGAGTACGCGATAGACATAAGCGAACTGCGGCAAACGCAGAAAGAGTTGGTTCAGTCGGAATTGAAAGCCGAAAAAATTTACTATGATGCGCTGACGGAAATTTATAACAGACGTTATTTCGATGAAAATATCGAACGGCTGATAAGTACCTTATCCCGTTCGGGCGGCATCCTGAGTCTGTTAATGGTGGATATTGATCATTTTAAAAGATACAACGATACCTATGGTCATGTGAAAGGTGATGAATGCCTAAAGATTATCGCGAAAACGCTGCAAAATTGTTTGACCCGAAGAGATGATTTTGTCGCCCGGTACGGCGGTGAGGAATTTGTTATAGCTCTGCCTAATACCAATGAAGGCGGCGCCCGTTTAATTGCCGAACGGATGATTGAACAGATTCGCGGCAAAAAAATTCCGCATGAACGGAATGTTGATGGAAAAATCGTTACGGTTTCCATAGGCGTTACGACAAGAGACGTAAAACCCACAATCTCCGCTGCGATGTTTATTCATCGTGCTGATGAAATGTTATATGAATCGAAACGGAACGGACGCAACAAATATACTTTTGCAAGTTTATGAGAGCTTATTCGTTCAAATTATGCTCTTGTAATCACTTCGATTACATGGTACAGTATTGATAATTATGGAAGACCCTCCGTTATCAAATATACTAATCATTCTTGGGCTGATCCTTGGCGGGGCTTTTTTTTCGTTTGCCGAGACAGCGGTTATATCAACCCGGAAATCCAGGCTTAGGGGAAAGGCGGAGGGCAGCGGGAAAAAGTATCAGAAGACATTGGCTTTGTTGGAAAAGCGTCCTGTGCTTTTGCCGGCGCTTCAAACCGCGATAGTCACGGCGAATATGGCCGCCGGTGTTCTTGGATATGTGTCTTTTGCCGAACCGCTGAAGAATTTTTTCTTGTTTAAGGGAATGCCGTCTCCTTATGCGGATATATGTTCCATTGTGATGATAATGGCCGGAATCATCATTCTTTATGTTGTTTTTGGAGAAATCATTCCGAAACAGGCGGCTCTGTCAAATCCTGAAAAAGCGTGCCTGGATTTGACGCCTTTTCTTTCGGGTTTCGTTTGGATCTTTACGCCTTTAGCGGTCTTTTTCTCGTTTGTGTCGAGAACGATTTTATCATTATTCAAGATAAAACTTGTCCGCGAATATACCATCACCGAAGATGAACTCAAAAGCGCTCTTATCGAAGGTGAGCGGTCTGGAATTGTGGAAAGTGAACAGCAGACTATGTTTGAAGGTGTTTTTTATCTTGGAGACAGGTCGGTTGCCAATTTTATGACCCATCGCTCGGATATTGAATGGCTGAATATCGATGCCGGTCTTGAAGAAATAAAAAACACGGCTATCCGTGCCAAAGAGCAGGCTTATCTGCCTGTTGCGTCAGAAAGTTTGGATAATGTGATGGGGGTTGTCTCCATTCAGGAGATTTTTATCACTCTTGTTGAAAATTCCTGGACAGACCTTAAAAGCCTTATAAAACCGGCTTTGATAGTTCCGGAAACCATATCCGCCCTCAAGGCTTTTGAATCTTTCAAAAAAGGCGAGGATGATTATCTCTTTGTCATGGACGAATACGGCGGTTTCGCCGGCGCGCTTTCAAGCCGGGATTTAACCGAGGAAATTGTCGGGGAGTTATCGAGCCGTCCGGAAGAAGAAGAGGAAATCCTCAAGCAGGATGATGGAACCTACCTTGTCGATGGAATTACTCATATTGATGATATCGCAAAAACCTTATCGATTACTGATTTAGTCGGCGATTCTTTGGAATATCATACGTTGGCGGGGCTCATCCTGGACATTGCCGGAGAAATTCCTCATACAGGCGAAGTTTTTGAATGGAATCACTTCAAATTTAAAGTTGTGGATATGGACGGCAAGCGGATAGACAAAGTAATCGTGTATCCCCCCCAGGAAGATTCCGAAGAAAACGGCAAACACTAAAAACTGCTTTTTATGTCCTTAAAGATGAATATCGACGAGTTCAATAAAGAAGCGC
>DBDH01000040.1:35570-38390 GCA_002293455.1 Treponema sp. UBA937 | reverse complement strand
ATTTGTTCTTGCGTAAGCCAAACGGTTTCTTCATCAACTCTTACTTCGATATGTTCGGAAAGTGTGTTTGATTGATATAGAACAATTTCGTTTTTCATTTTCCAAATAACTCCTTTGTAAGAACTGTTTCGTCTTCTAACAAGAGGCGGTAAGGCGTTTCGGCGGCGGCTTTGAGGTCATGTTCTCTGGTGAGCCGATTTTGTGTGGGTATGGGGCTAGCTCCTTCCCTTCACTCGTGCTGTAATCCGCCTGCAACAATACCGGGAGCAATCCCGGTACTTGCGGCAAATTGTTCTACAGCCCCATATTCTTTGCGTACACGTTCCAACTGGTACGGATAAGGGTTTCAATATCCGAATGCCGGGCGGTCCAGTCAAGAAGATCGTGCGCCATTTGTGATGTTGCGGTCAGTTTTGCCGGGTCGCCGGGCCGTCTGCCGGCGATCTTTGCGGGGATGGGTTTTCCGGTAATCCTCCGGGCCTCTTCGATCATTTCCATGACGGAAATTCCATTTTCACTCCCCAAGTTGACAATAAGGCTTTGTTCGTTTTTGACGATGTATTCCAACGCGGAAACATGGCCCACCGCAAGATCGTTTACATGAATGTAATCTCGAACACCGGTGCCGTCCGCCGTATCATAATCATTTCCAAAAACCTGAACTTCCGCCCGCATTCCGCAGGCGGCTTCCATAACAACGGGAAGAAGATTCGCCGGATTCTTTTCCAGCCCCGTAATCCGCCCTTTAACATCGTAGCCGGCGGCATTAAAATAACGAAGCGCCGCAAAACGGATTCCCTTGAGCTTTTCATACCACTTGAGGAAGGACTCAATTTCCAGCTTCGTAAAGCCGTAATAGTTTTCCGGGTTGGTAGGATGTTTTTCATCGATGGGCAGATATTCGGGCTCGCCAAAAACCGCTGCCGAAGAAGAAAATACGATATTGCGAATTCCGGTTTCCACCGCCGCGTTAATAATATTGATGGACCCGCTGATATTATTCACCGAATATTTCTGAGGATTCAGCATCGATTCTCCGGCCGCCTTAAAAGCCGCCAGGTGAATCAGCGCGTCGAAGCGGCCTTTCATCGCGCTTGTTAAATTATCATAATCAAGAATATCGCCTTTAACAAACTGGGCCTCCGGAAAAAGATTTTGCTCCAGTCCGCTGGATAAATTATCGTATACGGTAACTCTGTGACCTCTATCCAAAAACTCCCTGACAACATGACTGCCGATATATCCGGCTCCGCCGACAACTAAAATATTCATACCATTACCCCCATAAATAAAGATGAAAAACAGCAAGACCATATCTATTATATTCATAAAAAGATCGATCTGGCTATCATCTCTTGATGATGAGAAGACAATGGGATTCAATAAATAGTATTGTTATCGATGTAACCGGCTAATTCCTTAAATGTTCTGCCAGGGCTTTCTTCTTTTCTTCAGGAATAGGAGTTGTAGCTTTGTCGGCAAAATTGAAATGAACTACCACCGATGTGCCTTTTGCGCAAAGCCGTCCGGACTGCCAGGCTTCATGGTAAGTTGTAAACGATTTTGTCCCGATTTTTTCAACCCATGTACGGATTTCTACATCGTACTGAAAAAAAAGCTCATCGAGAAAATCATAATCAGTATGCGCCATAATCAAAGGCCATACGCTATGGCTCAGATTTAAGTTCGGTTCAAAGATTCTGAACAAAGGATTCCGGCCCAATTCAAACCATCGGGCCAGAACGCAATTATTGATATGTCCCAGGCCGTCTACTTCACCGAAACTGGGACTTACAGTTACAGAAAACATATATTCTCCATTACTAATATAAAAAATTCACACGATTCATATTAATAATGTTTTGCCGCATATTCAACCCACCCGCCGGACTGAACGAGGGCTTTTTCAAATTCCTTTAAAGCAAATGGGATTTGTTTTTCCAAGCAATCATTTTGATTGCAGCAATCATCTTGATTGCCGCAATCGGCTTTAAAGTAAAGCATATTGTTTTCAAGGTCCACAGAAAGAACGGTTTGTTTTCCGGTAAATTCCTTGAAAAGCAAATTGATTGTATCGTGAGGAAGTTCCGCGGCGATCATTCCGCAGTTGAACATGTTCTGCCGGAAAATCCGGGCAAAATTTTCCGCGATAACAATATTGATGCCGTTCACTTCAAGCACCCAGGGAGCATGTTCCCTGGAGCTTCCGCAGCCGAAATTTTTCCTCGTTACGATAACGCCTTTTCCGGCAATATCCCGATGAGGATTAAAACCGTCAAGTTTTAAATCCTCAAGGCAATACGGCTGCAATGCTTCCTTGGAATTTTCCGTCAAGTATTTTGCCGGGATAATTTCATCGGTGTTAATATCGTCTTTATCAAGAAATAAAATATTTCCGCCAAACTGTTTCATAGTACTCTCCGTAAAAATTCATAAATCCGAAGGATTCGCGATTGTTCCGGCTACGGCACTTGCCGCCGCCGTTGCGGGACTCATAAGATGAACCATGCCGCCCTTTCCCATGCGGCCGTAAAAATTTCGGTTGGTTGTGGAAGCGCAGACTTCGCCGACAGCCAGCACCCCGTTTGACATTCCGAGGCAGGCTCCGCAGGTTGGGTTTGTCACACAGAACCCGGCATCCATAAAAATACTGATAAGTCCTTCTTCCAAAGCCTGCTTATACACCAGCGGAGTTGCAGGCGACAAAATCGCTCTTACATTCGGGGAAACTTTCCGGCCTTTGAGAACTTCGGCGGCAGCCCGCAAATCTTCAATCCGTCCGTTAGTGCAGGAACCGATATATACTTGATCGATTTTTGT
>DBDH01000040.1:0-35535 GCA_002293455.1 Treponema sp. UBA937 | reverse complement strand
AAGGTGAAAGTTTCGCCGTATTCGGCATCATCATCACTCTGCCATTTCTTAAAATCTTCCAGCGCGGTTTTTTTATCGGTGTATGTTTTATCGCCGTCCGGTCCTATGAAGGGCCAAAGATAATTCACCGTAGTTTCATCGGGCATACAGATACCGCAGGTGGCTCCGGCTTCTATTGCCATGTTGCAAATAGTCATCCGGCCTTCCATGCTCATGGTATCGATTACGGGACCGCGGAATTCCAGGACTTTATCAGTAGCGCCGGAAACGCTCAATTTCCCGATAACAAAAAGAATCACGTCTTTGGCGGAAACACCGTTTTTAAGGCTTCCTGTCAGATTAACGCGGATCGTTTCAGGATGCCTGAAAGCGCAGACTCCTTTGAGGATTCCCACTTCCAAATCGGTAGTGCCGACTCCCGCCGCAAAAGCCCCGAACGCTCCGTGAGTGCAGGTGTGGCTGTCCCCCATGATGATGGTGTATCCCGGCCGGACAAACCCTTTTTCCGGAAATATAGCGTGACACACGCCGTTGCAGCCAATATCGAAAAAATCTTTTATATTATGACGGCGCGCCCAATCACGGAGGATTTTACCCTGCTCAGCCGTTTTAGAATCCTTCGCCGGTGTTACATGATCGATCACCGCTTTAATTTTTCCGGCATCAAAAACCGTATCCATGTTTTTTGTTACAAGATCGTTAATCGCAATGGGAGTGGTTATTTCATGACAAAAAACCGCGTCAAGTTTCAGGACCCAGGCTTCATCAAAAGGATGATCCACAAGATGGGCGTCAAAGATTTTTTCTGCTAAAGTCTTTCCCATAATTTTCTCCTTAAAAGTTACTAATTTCTCCTTTCGGAGGAGTGATAACCCACAAAATTTTCAGCGGGCTTGTTCCGGGATTGGAAACAACATGCGGAGCATCGGAACGGAAACTTATGGAATCGCCGGGAACAAGTTCATAACGCTGATTCCCGATGGTCAGTTCCGCAGTTCCATCTATCACAATTCCCAGTTCCCATCCGGGATGGCCGTATTCTTTACTTTTGCTTTGCTGGCCCGCATCAATTGTAATATAATACGATTCAATGCCATCCTGATGTTTGGAACTTTCGAGCTGCGCCAAACGTTCGTACAGAACACCCGGCCGGGTGAAGGTTTCCCGCTCATTCTTCCGGGTGATTCTTACAAGCCGTTCTTTTCTGTAATCGGAAAAGAGATATTCCAAATCCAGGTCCAGGACATCCGCCAGGGAAAGAAGCGTATCAATGGCAGGCGAAACCCTGTTTCGTTCAATCTGAGAAACGAGACTTTCGCTGACGCCCGCTTTTTCCGCTACATCCTTTAAGGTAAATCCTTTCCGTTCCCTAATCGTACGGATTTTTTCTCCAAACCAATACCGCATACATTTCCTTTAATATTACTGTACTTACTTTAGTATAATTAAAGCATGATGCACTGTCAAGTAATCACGTAAAAAAAGATAAAGTATGCCGGTTTTATCCATTCTTTCGGAACATGCCTAACAAAGCCTTGGTCTGTTTATCTTTTGTCAGAATCAGCAAAAGTAGACCCAGGCCGAAAAACAATAAGGCGAGAATACACAGAGGCGCGCCGTAAGAAATCAATCTGCCTTTTCCGGCAAATACGTTTTTTACGATTGGGCTTAAAAAATACACAGGAATAATTGATACGAAAGAAAAAAGCGCCATTTTAAAGGAATATCCCAGGGTTGATGTCAGAACTTGTTTTACATTGATTTCAGGATTTTTCTTGAGGAAGAAAAGAAGCGCCGCCGTGTTAATGCCGCTTGCCGCTGTCAGAGCGAGGGCGATTCCGCTTCCTTTCATGGGAACTGCCAACAGTGATGCCAGCAGGATATTTGCCGCAAAGGAGATAATTCCCGCCAAGGTTGGCGATTTGGAATTGCTCTGAGCGTAAAAAGCCGGAGCCAGAATCCGGTTAAGCGCGATGAAAAATAATCCAATAATATGAAACTTAAACGCGTACAAAGTCAGCCTGACCGATTCTTCGGTAAAATTACGGTTCTGATACAAAAGCCGGATGATATATTCGCCTTCCTGCAGCGCAAAAAATGTGAAGGGAATACTGATAAAGGCCATGATGTCTATAGCAAACATCAAGCGTTCGTTAAAGAGTTTCCATTGAAAGGTTTTTGCGTATTCAGCCAAATCGGGAAGGAGAACGGTTCCAAGAGAAACCGCAAAAACGCCGAGGATCAATTCCTGAAGGCGCAGGGAATATTGCAGACTGGAAACCACGCCTTCTCCGGCATTTCCCGCCAAAGCTGTGGAAACAAGATCATTTAACTGATAAGCCGCCATCCCAATAATAGTAGGCCCGATAAGCCGGAGAATCTTTTTCGTCCCCGGATTCCGCATAGCTTTTTTTATGCCGGTAAAGCAAACCCGAAATCCCTTTTTTAACACAAACGGAAATTGAATTGCCGCTTCCAAGAATCCTCCGATGATAATACCGACAGCCATAGCACGCGCGGGATTTGCCATACGAGGACTTAGAACATACGCGCACAAAATCGTAACAACATTAAGCAGAATCGGCGCGATACCCGCCGGGGCAAAAACCCGGACCGTATTTAATATTCCCTGGAACAAAGCGGCAAGGGAAATAAAAGCTAGGAAGGGAAACATGATTCTTGTAAGCAGAACGGTTTCATCAAAAGCCTCCATTCCGAAGATCGGCATAATATAAGGAACCGCGATCATCCCGGCGGCAACCGTAAGGCTTACAAAAAACGTAAGAAAAGTCAGCGTGGAAGAAAGAAACTCTTTCGTTTTTTGGACGTCTCCTTCCAAGAGGTATTCCTTGAAAGTCGGAATAAAGGCCACCGAGATCGACCCTTCGGCAAAAAGGCGGCGGAAAAGATTTGGAATCATAAACGCTACGGAAAAAGCATCGGAAAGAGCGCTCGTTCCCAGGAACGCGGCTTTGGTCATCTCCCGAACCAGGCCCAGAATCCTTGAGATAAAGGTCAACAGCGAAAGAAATGTCCCTTGCCGTATCAGCGACTTTGAAGAAACGGTTTTTTGTTTTTCATCAGCGTGCTCTGTTTCCATGTTTTCCCTCTGCGTATATATTGATACTATAAATGCAGAGGGAAATGATGTATAGGGTTAACCGAACGTTGAAGCAAGTTTAACTTTTAGGTTCATGCCTTTTCGTGCTGTTCGCGGCCCCCGGCGTTGCGCTGCTCGTTGCGGTAACATACCAATCGTTTGCCGTATTGCTGTCCGGAACTGATTCATCCCGGCAAATCGTTCTTGTAGCTGTGGTGTATTGGCTGGAAAACGCGTGAACCGGTCCCGGAATATCAGCTTCATCGGCAATCCAGGCGGTAGTGCTGCCTAAAAGTTCTGCCGCCGCGGCAAGGTTTTTCTTTGACCATTCAGTATTCTGGTTTTCACTCATCATTACCGCGTCAATAATGTGATCATCCTGATTTTTGATAAAAAGAATGTCTGTTTTTCGGGTAAGTCTTTCCGTGCCGGGAACCCAGAATTCTCTTGCATGGGGAGATGTTTCCACTCCGGGAGAAAGGGCTAAATCATCTCCGGTTTCATCAACACTTGCGGGGTCCAGTTTCCGCAGATACAGAACGATGTATTCGCCGGCCCTCACTTCCGCGGGCGGAAATTCAAAAATCGGTTCTTCAAGGCTGATTCCCGCGGCAAAAACCCGGAGCGCTCCCAGGCTGCCGGCAGTATCAGTTTTGAATTCAATAAACTCGACCTGGGGTTTTGCGTATTCGGTCCGCACTTCATTAATCAACATTTTCGGCATTCGGTCGTTCCGGCTCCTGACAGGAACAAGCACATTCAAAGTATTTCCGTGTTCATCTTCCACCAAAATATTGGCGGTGAGTTTTTGTCCTTCTCCCAAACCCGCTTGAAGCTCAATTTTTACCGATGTTCCGTCTTCAATGCCGATCACTTTTTTATGGGGATTAAATGCGGCATTCAGCACTTTTACCGGGTGAGAAAATGTGAACTCAAAGCCAGAAGATACGGCCTTGTATCCAGTAAATTCCGGACCTGTACTGCCTGCGCTGAAAATAGGCTGTATCGCCGAATCCGTTGAACAGGCTGTAAAAACGCAGCTGAATCCAAGCGCAAGTAACATAAAAATGATCGATGTTTTTTTCATTGTGTGCCTCCGCTTATTATATGGCATCAATATGCAGAACGCTTTAATGAAATGAAAAAAAAATGTATTATTGTGTCATGCAAAACCTGAATTACTTTGCCCTCGATCTTCGGAAGCATCTTGAGTACACAAAAATCGATCTGCCTTTCTTCACGTTTCCGGAGGACGCGGAAGAAATACTGATTATGTTTGAAATTGATGATGTACAAGGCAAAAGCATCGAACCTGTTTTATCAAAACTGCTGGAACAGCCCCGGTGGGTAGGCATGATGAAAAAAGATATGTCAGATGCCGGCGCAATCGTTGAACTTCCCTGCGGAACATATTTTTTTTCTCAAGTGAGGGAAATCCTTGACGCGGAGAGTTCCGCAAAACTCGCGGCGGAAGTCCAGAAAGAAGCCCTGTGGGAAAGACGGCGGCTCGGGAATACAGCGTATCTTCGATATTTATACGAACACAACAGTCCTGTTACTCAGATTTTCCGGGAATTATTGCCCTAAAGCCTCTTCAATTTCTTCGATAACTTCTTCGGGCGTCGAAGCGCCCGCGCTGATGCCGACTGTTTCATATTTGCGGATTTCAACGGGAACATCGTCTTTTCCTTCTACAAGCCAGGCCGGGTTTCCCATGTCCTGGGCAATTCTCAAGAGCCGCTTCGTGTTTGCCGATCCCTTACTGCCCGCAATTAACACCGCGTCCGCCTCGCGGCAAAGACGGCGGAGGGCTTCCTGCCGTTCCGTTGTCGCGTTACAGATTGCGTCAACAATGATAAGATGCGGAAAAAACGATTGTATTTCCCTGCCTACGGCATCGTATTCTTCTTTGGAAACCGTGGTTTGCCCGATGAGAACACAGGCAGATTCCGGTTTTTTTTGATACAAGGCTTCCGCCAGCCGCGTTGCTTCATCGGCGTTTTCCGCCACAATACAGCCGGGGCAGTAACCCATAAGCCCGACTATTTCCCCGTGATGCTTTTCTCCCGCTAAAAAAACGGCGTACCCTTTCTCCGAGAATTGCCGGGCTTTCAGTTGATTCGCCTTCACTTTTGGGCAAGTCGCGTCGATGATATCGGCCTGTTTTTGTTTCAGTGACGCTTCCAATTGAGGACTTATTCCATGCGCGCGAATAATCACGGCAGAACCCTCCAGAGTTTCGGGAATATTCTCATCATCCAGAATGTCGATCCCTTGCTTTTGGAGACACTCCACAACTCTGGGATTATGAATAAGCGGCCCGGCGGTAAAAACCTTTTTGCCAAGAGGATTCTTCGCCGCGGCAAGAGCTTTATCAACCGCTCTCCGGACGCCCATACAATAGCCCAATACATTTGCTTTAATTATTTTCATAGGTGTCAATCATCAAAAACCCATAACGATATTCTATGCTGCGGAAATATAGAATCATGTATCTTCAAGTACTCTTTCTTTCGGAATAAATCCGTTGTCTAATTTCATCTGTGGAAAACCCTTGGTCTAGCAGACCAAGAATATAGTCCTGTTCATCATAACGGCCTCTTGCCATACCGAACTCTATACCTTCCTCACGTCCGTCTTCTCGGCCTTCTTTGCGTGCGTAAGCAATTGCGTCTTNNACTTAATCAGCGCTGCCCTAAATACTCTTTCTTTCAGAATAAATCCGTTGTTTTATTTCATCTGTTGAGAGTCCTTGGTCTAATAGTTCGAGAAAATATGTATCCCGTTCTTCACGGCCTTTTTTTCTGCCTTCGGAACGGCCTTTTGCCATCCCGAACTCTATACCATCTTCTCGGCCTTCTTTGCGTGCGTAAGCAATTGCGTCTTCCATGTTCCATTCTTCCAACAGCATATTCAGTACCTCCGAAACTATAAATTTCTGGATACTGTTTCATTCTAAATCAAGTTGTTTTCTAATTTCGTCTACAGGGTAACCCTGACGGCTTAGAATTTCAAAAATATCTTCGCGCCCTTCTGCTCTACCTTCATAACGGCCTTTTGCCATACCAAACTCTATACCTTCCTCACGTCCGTCTTCTCGGCCTTCTTTGCGTGCGTAAGCAATTGCGTCTTCCATGTTCCATTCTTCCAACAGCATTTTCAAAACCTCCGAACCATGTATCTTCAAATACTCTCTCAGTATATCATGTTTCTCACAATATTTGACAGCTTTTTTTATCGCTTCTTCCAAATTTCCCGACTCTCTTTGATATTCACGCACTTTGTCTACAAAGAAACTGTATTCCGCCAGTTCTTTACAACGGTTTACTATTTCAATATTTCTTCCTCCGTTGATGTTGATGATCTTTACCTCTAAATCCAAAAGATGATGAGTCCTTTCAGGCAGGCCTAAATCCTCCGGGTTGGCAAATAAATCTGACAAACGGAGAACAGCGGTATCGGGGAAGGGATCAGTTCCGTTGTAAAGCACAAAAAACTCAGGATTGGGAATAGTCAGCCGTCTTTTGGAATACAAGGTACTGCCTTGCGTTTTCTTTTCGAGGATACGGGTGATGTACAGCAACAGCCGTAGAGCCATGTTCGGGTTTATGGTACTTTGATGCTCGATAAGCACGACCAGTTTCCCGCCGATTTCAAACGAGATATCGTTGTAAAAATCCATGTACAGCACATTTTCGAGCGTGTTAATTTCTATGGGAGTGTCCGGCGGCAAGGCAACACCGCCGAGGGCGCTGTAGAGTTCCCTTAGCACAGCTGAATCATTGAACAGCGTTGTGAAGACGCTGTTCTTGTATTTGGTATTTATGGACATAGCAGCCTCCACACCGATATATGGTGCGGAGACGCGGTTTTGCTTTAGTGGACTATGATTTTTTGCAAAAAAGTTAACGTATATGCGCCAAATGAAAAGGGCGTCCTGAAGTTTTTGCTCCAAAACGCCCAAATATTTCCCTCAAACAAAAACGTTACGCTTTGCTTCCCTGAGCGGTAACAATATCTTTCTTCTTGCTGCCGATTGTCTTATCCCAGAAGTTGACAAAGCCCGACGCGATAAAGATCGTTGAATACACACCGGAAACCATACCGACGATCAATGCGAGGGCAAAATCCTTCATGGAGCCGGTCGTAAAGATGTAGAGCGAAAGCACCGCCAGCATCGTGGTAACCGTAGTGATAATCGTCCGGCCCAAAGTTTCGGACAAGGAACGGTTCAGCACCGAGACAAACGCGTCATCCGGGAAAAGGCGTCTGTTTTCACGGATACGGTCAAAGACAACGATGGTGTCGTTGATCGAGTAACCCAAAATCGTGAGGATCGCGGCAATTGTGGTGGTGTTAAACTCCATTCTGGTCCAGACGATGAAGCCGACCATGATGAGGGCATCATGCATGATAGCCAAAACCGCTCCGATAGCGTACTGCGGCTTAAACCGGATTGACGCATACACGAGGATTAATAGAAGGGTAAGCCCGATCAAAATACCCGCCTGATCAGTCAAATCCTGGGAAAAGCGCGAACTGACATAGGAAGAACTGATAAGCGCCGCCTCGCCTTCGCCGAAATTCGTTTCCAGGGTTCTGATAAGCATTTCCGCCGGAACCGATTCCGTACCGTTTTCTTCATCAATTCTGATCATGAATTTACGGTCAGCCGGATCGCCTAAAACCTGCACGGAAACATCACCCAGGGAAACGATTGAAGAGCGGACTTCTTCAATAGAGATAATCCTGGCGCCGGGCAAAAGGTAATGTACCGTATAAGGCACCGCTCCCAAGCGGGAATCTCCGCGGGCGCTTTGAATTAAATAACGGGTTTCCGTGCTGCCTGGAACAAGCGAAGTTATGCTGAGCCCTTCAATGCTTGAAAGCCCCGCGGTCAAACTGCTGACCGTTGGATATTGAGCGTAAGGAAATGAATACGTAACACTTTCCGAAGCAACATCAACAATAACAACATCAAATTGATTTCTGTTCATGGAAACCGAAGCGTTCGCGGTGCCGGAATACGTTAAGCTCAACGACGCGGGCGCAAACTGCACTTCCTGGATAAGCCCGGACTGAAAATCAATCCCCAGATTAAATCCTTCTGTAACAAAACCGAAGATTCCCGCGATAATCAAAACGATGGAAAGAATAAAAGCCGGTACAAAAGCCCGGGAAAAATTCAAAATGCGTTTCATTCTTTGATCCTCCAGTCGATGGACATTTTCTGCTGCTTTATCACATCCGTACCAAAGTCAAATATCAATCTGGAAACAAAGAGTGCGGTAAATACTGATGAGAACACGCCGATAGCCAAGCTGACGGCAAATCCTCTAATCGGGCCTGAACCAAGCTGCGAAAGGAAAAGAGCCGCGATAAAGGTTGTGATGTTGGAGTCCATAATTGCCCAGAAAGCTTTGCTGAACCCGGCTTCGACAGCGGCTTTTCTGCCTTTCCCAAGCCGTAATTCTTCTTTAATGCGTTCAAAGATAACGACATTTGCGTCAACCGCCATACCAATGGTAAGGATGAACCCGGCGATACTCGGCAGCGTCAAAGTAAAACTAAACGCGGAAAGAACACTGAACATAATGTAGATATTCAAAACCTGAGCCGCAACCGCGTTAATGCCGCTGCCCTTGTAAAAGACCAGCATAAAGACCATTACCAAGGCAAGACCGCCAAGGAGCGCATACAGCCCCTGCCGGATCGTATCTTCCCCCAAGGAAGAGCCGATGGCCTGTTGGGATACAACTTCCAGATCAACCGGGAAGGCCGCGGTACGGAGGACAAGCGCGATATTGTTGGCTTCATCAACACTAAAACCGGTCATCTGAACAGAGCCGCCGGGAATAGGTTCGCGAACCGTTGATGCTGATTTAACTTTATCATCCATTACAATCGCGATCCGTTTCTGAACATTGGCGGCAGTAAATTCGTAAAAAATTTCTCCGCCTTCGCTGTCCAACTGGAATATAACGTCGGGCGTACCGGTGAGCTGGTCGCGGTTAACGCTTACATTTTCAATATGATTGCCGTCCAGCCCGATTTCTTTCTTCACCGCGATATAATCGACAAATTCATCAAGGCCGTAACGGTCTTTTGTGTACACGCCAAGGATTTGAGCGTCAGCGGGAATAATCGAAGGATCGATTACGTTTCCGTTACCGTCAAACGTTGATGTAGGATGGGCGCGGTAATATGCCTGAAAAGCCGCCGTAGCGTCTTCATCTACAAGATGAAAAGCCAGGGTTCCCTTTCCCATGATGATGGAATTGATGCGTTCCGGGTCGGCGGTACCGGGGATTTCCACATACACTTCATCACTGCCCTGAAGACGGATGACCGGTTCTGTGAGGCCGAATCTGTCAATTCTGCTGTTAAGAACTTCCAGGACCCGGTTCATCGCGTCCGTTCGGTCATCCGTGTTGGGAGTTCTGCCGAGCCGTTCGCCCAGAGCTTCCATATCCGCCCGGAGAACGATGCTCATACCGCCGGAAAGATCGAGCCCCAATTGGACCGCGCTTCCCTGGAGGTCTTTGAGGGCAAAAATATCATCCCGATAATATGTTTCTATCGCTTCAAGAGCTTCCCGCTCGTTGACAAAAACAGACACCACGCCGCGGGCATCCCACACTTTAGGAGCCGAATTTTTTGTCCGTTTGATGTGACTTTTTGCGATAGAAACAAGGAAGGATGATTCTTCCGGAATTTCCTCTCCGTTTCTTGCCCAAACTTTAAGTTCCTGCAAGTCTTCCTGGGCAAGCCGTGAAGCATATATCTTAATCTGCTCCCTGGAACCCAATGCCAATGTTTTGTCTTCCTTCGGAATCATGAAGTACCAACGAATGGTGGGGTATAAAAACATAAAACACACCGCAACCACCGCAAGAACAATGAAGAACCGATACCGTTTACTCATGTCATGCTCCAACTAAGCAACAACTCCGCTCTAAGCAACGGAGCATGTTGTTCTCAATAAAAAATGGGATAATACTCCTTTAAGTTACATTTCTGACAGAAAGAATAAACTAATTTTTTCTGTCAGAAACACTTAAAATCGGAAATAGTCAAATAATTCAGATTATTTGACTATAAATATCATTTAGTTTTTGGATTCTTCCGAGGAATCATCCTTTTCTTCGCTCTTTTCTTCTTTTTCAGCCTTTTTCTCGTCGGCCTTTACGTTTACATTTGCAATTGCGCTCTTAAGAAATTTAATTTTTGCGTTTTCATCAACCTTGACGATTACCGTCGTCTCATCAACGCTTTGAATAATTCCGTGGATGCCGCCGATTGTAACGATTTTATCGCCCTTTTTCATGGCGTTAAGCATATTCTGGGTTTCTTTTTGCTTCTTATTCTGGGGCCTTATAATGAGAAAATAAAAAATAACGATAACCAGCGCCAGCGGAACAAGCATCTGTATTAAACCCCCAGCTCCGCCCGGGGCACCTGCTGCGCCGTCAGTTGCGGGAGCTGCCATAAGCAAAGACAAAAACAATGCATTCATATGTACTTCCTTAAAAAATGATAGATCTCAGAAAAATTCTCAAAAGAATAGATTGAGAAAACAGCCTTATGGGTAAAATTATCATAGGGGCGGTCGTCGGTCAAGGGTTTCAGGACGAGCGTATACTTTTAATTGGAAGAAATTGTTATACAGAGGAACATTATCGAGTTCACGGAACCATAAAAAAAGAACGCTGATCTTTGTTCAGCACAAAAACCAGCGTTAAATCAGTGTTTCCTTAGAATCCTATTTTAATAGATTCCCAGGCATCATCGTACATTTCCTTGTCTGCCCCAAGATCATCTTTCAATTCGGTATTCACCAAATCTTCGGCTTCATACAAAGGAGGAGATTTTTTCAGCGCGCGCGCGGGAACATTTGCGGTTGCGGGGAAGCCGAAATCATCGGCAAACTCCGCGTAAATTTCAGGCCGGTGAATAAAGTTCATAAACTCCATCGCGAGGTCCTTGTTTTTGGAACCTTTGAGGATGCACATACTATCGAGGTAGCTGGGGCCGCCTTCCGGAGGGATGAAGAATTTTACATCTTTCTTCTGTTCTTCCGCCAATTCCTCATAGACAACTTCCGCATAACCCTGGACAACCCAGAACTCGCCGTTGGCAAATCCTTTTCCAAAGGCTTCCGCGTCAAACTTTACAAGGTTTGGTTTCCATTGATTGATAATCAGATTTTTTGCCGCTTCAACTTCGCTTGGATTGGTTGAGTTAACCGAATAACCCAGGTACACAAGAGCATCGCCCATCACTTCGCGCATATCATCGAGCATGGTCATGCGGCCTTTCAAATCCTGTCGGCTGAAAATAGACCAGCTTTCTTCAAAGTCAGGAACCTGCGCGGTATTTACCGCGATTCCGGCGGCTCCAAAATAATACGGAATGCTGTATTCCATATTCGGATCGTACGTTGCTTTTTCCAATACAAGCGGATCGATATGCTGAATATTGGGAATCTTTGTTTTATCTATCGGTTCAAGCATATTCTGATTAATCATGATCGATACATAATCACCGGACGGGAAAATAATATCATATCCTGAACCGCCTATCATCAATTTGGCAAACATTTCTTCGTTGGAAGCGAAAGAATCGTAGACAACATCTACGCCGAATTCCTGTTCAAACTTTTCGATTACGGAATCAGGAGTATAATAGGTCCAGTTATAGATATACAATCTTTTCCCGTCTCCGTTCCTTGAACAAGATGCTGCAAAAAATGACAACAAGACAACCGACGCGAATACCACACAAAGGGTATGTTTTTTCATGGTTTCCTCCATAATTTCGCGAAATCCCAAACTTTTTGTTACCGGGATTTCCCATAAAAAATATATGACATTTTTCGGGACTGATGCGGAATATTCCTAGGCAATCCTGAAAAGCCAATTTGATTAAAAATACGCTGATTGCGGTCTAAAGTCCGGAGTCAATGTAATCAGCGTTGCCGTAAGTTACTTTGAGGCAATGTACTTTAAGAAGTTCCGCAGCAAATACGTCATAAGAACAGTTCCTAAAATCATCACTACTGAAAGCGCGTTAATTACCGGCGATATACCGTAACGGATAGCTGAATTGACATACAATGGCAGCGTTGTTGAACCGGGTCCGGATACAAAAAAGGTAATGACAAAATCTTCGAGCGACATGGTAACCGCCACAAGGAAGCCGGAAACAATGCCGGGCATGGCAACAGGGATAATTACCTTTAAAAGGGATTGCAGTTCCGTCGCGCCGAGGTCGTGAGCCGCTTCAATGATCGAAGAATCGAATTCGTCGAGGCGGGCCCGCACCATCAAAAAAACAAACGGCAGATTGAATGTAGTATGCGCGATATATATCGTGATCATTCCCAGATTCATCTTTATTCCGGCAAAAAAAATCGTGAGCGAAACACCGATAATGATTTCCGGAAGTATCATGGGGAGAAACGAAATTGCCTGAACGTATCCCCGAATCTTGAATCGATACCAATGCACGCCTACGGCTCCAAGCGTTCCCAAAATCGTAGCGGTTCCCGCGGAACTCAGTGCGATGATAATGCTGTTCTTGAACGCGCGCCAAAGATCATCGGAATGGAAGAAAAGTTCTTCATACCAAACAAGAGAAAATCCCGTCCAGTTCATGCCTTTTGAACCGTTGAACGAATATAGAATGAGTACAAAAAGCGGCATGAAAAGAAAGATGATAACAAAGATAAAAATCATCTGCGAAAAAGAAAAACGCTGACGATAAGCACGCCGGGCGTGTCTCGCCGCTTCCGAACGCGGAGCTCCTCTTGAAGGCATTTTAAATAATTCGCTCATTTGCTTCCTCCAAGTCCGTTCTGAGAGGGTTGTCCGGAAACCTTTTTCTGCCGGTTGATAAGGCTCGCTCCAAAACTTCTGATTTTCGTCATTGCCGCAAGTTCGGCTTTTTCCGCCGCTTTTGCTTCTCTGTTTCTCAGCGCTTCTTTCCGCTGGAAACTCATCATTAAAAGCACGCCGATAGTTGTTACAAGTGTAATCATCATCGAAATTGATGCCGCCAGGGGCCAGTTCCGCGTCTTCGTTAATTGATCGGAAATAATATTCCCCAGCATATAGGATTCCTGACCGCCGATCAAAAGTGGAACCGCATACGCGCCAAAAATCGGAATGAACGTAAAAAGCACCGCCGTAAAGATTCCACTCCGGATGTTGGGAAGCAGAATTTTTATGATGGACTGAGGTTTTGTCGCCCCCAAATCTCTCGCCGCTTCAAGGAGCGAAAAATCAAACTTATCTATTGTGGAAAAGAGCGGCAGAATCGCGTAAGGAAGGTACATGTATACCAAAACCAAAACGACCGCTTTCTGGTTGTACAGAAAATGCACATACTCTTTGACTAAGCCGATTCTGATAAGAAACTCGTTGAAAAAACCGTTGTTGCCCAAAATATTGATCCAGGCAAAAACCCTGATAAGAAAATTCGTCCAAAAGGGAATGATGATGAGCAGCAGCAACGCGGTTTGATTTTTGCTTCTTGCCATAAAATATCCGCAGGGCAGCGCGAAAAGCATCGTTATCAATGTAGCAATTAACGATGTAATCAAAGTCCGAACGGTTATAAACAAAAAACTTTGATTCAGCAGCGATTTGTACGCTTCGCCGGAAAGTTTCCATTCTACGCCGCCGTACAATCCTTTTGTAAGGAACGAGTAAATAACGATAATAATGAGCGGCGCAAGGAAAAAAACCGTAAACCAAATCGTCATGGATCCGGAATACCAGGTTCCTTTGGATATGTTCCGAATGTATTCAATTACATTCCTTGCAGTCTGTGATATGAAACCGCGCTTCTTGATCTGCTCTGTATCGAGCTTATCGGGGCTCACGATTCTTTTACCCCTACGATATAACCATCGTTGGCGCTAAAGGAGATGTATACAGTATCTTTCCAAAGAATGTCCGGCCCGTCATCATTATATTTCGCGTGCTGCTTAATAACACGAACGAGCGTTTTATCCATCACATTGACATAAAACTTTGTCTGAAATCCCGAATAGATGGGTTCATCAACGCTGCCCTGAAAAAGATTGATGTCTTCTCTTGTGGTAGCGGGTTTGTTTTTGGAAATAAGGATTTTTTCCGGCCTCACGGTAAAACTGACGTTCTGTCCAACAGTGAATTGATCAACGGTAGTAACTTTTACGTTTCCCAATTCGGGAATATCAAGGTCAACCATGTATTCTTCAACATCGGGTTTGTTCAGTTTCTCGATTTTAGAAATAACCGCGTCGTACAAATTGGTTTCGCCGATGAAACGGGCGACAAAATTGGTGGCGGGACTTTCATAAATCTCATGAGGCGTTCCAACCTGGAGAATGCGGCCTTTGTCCATAACGGCAACCCGGTCGGAAACAGAAAGCGCTTCTTCCTGGTCGTGTGTAACGTAGATGAAAGTAATGCCGATTTTATCGTGAATCTGGTCGAGTTCGATGAGCATGTGCTGACGGAGTTTGGCGTCCAGAGCCGAAAGGGGTTCATCCAAAAGGAGTACGCTGGGATCGTTAATCAGGGCCCTGGCTATAGCGACTCGCTGCTTCTGTCCGCCCGAAAGCTGATTCGGCTTTTTATGGGCATGATCGGAGAGCTCAACCAGTTTAAGATTTTGCATGACCCTGTTTTCAATTAAAGATTTATCCGCTTTTTTTAAGCGCAAAGGGAACGCCACATTTTCGTATACCGAAAGGTGGGGAAAAAGCGCGTAATTCTGAAAAACCGTATTGGAAGGCCTTCGATTCGGCGGCAATGGCAGTACATCTTTCTCATCAAATTGCACATCGCCTTTGTCGGGAGTTTCAAAACCCGCAATAATCCGGAGGAGCGTTGTTTTTCCGCATCCTGACGGTCCCAAAAGTGAGAAAAACTCACCTTTATTAATTTTAAGGTCAATATCCTGTAAAACCTTAAAATCGCCGAAGGCCTTTGACACCCCTTCGATAGTGACATCGCTCCCTTTCAATACTGCCCCTTCAACCTCCCTCAAAAATGGCCGTCGAAACAATGTTTACAAGGGGAAATCCCCCGGCAAACTATCATTATTGGAATACAATGATTATTTTCCGGCTCAATGTCAATTGGTTAAAACCAAATTTTTTGTAATAACTTCCCTTTTCCATATCATATAAATTCTATTGATTTTTGAAAGATTTGTCAAAAATTGTTTTTGCCCGCGGGGAAATCGCAAAACCGCGTTTTGCTGCCCAGGAACTCTTGAAAAACACTTTTTTACGGTTTACTATCCTAAGGAAACACTGATTTATTCAATAGAGAATAAATCAGTGTATTCTTTAGTGTGATTTTTAGCAGTTTTTCGCCTGTTTTAGAGGAAAAACGAGAAAAATGGCAGGGCAACAATGATTAGAGTCAATTTAATCAGTGTTGCCCAAAGAGGAGTTTTGCAATTCTGATGATCGAACTTGTCGCTTTTTTAGGGAACCGGGGTTTGCAATATGCGAAGAACCGCCACAATGCCGCCTGGCTTTTGGCGGATGAACTGCCCTTTCGTTCCGGCCTTATCTGGAAAGAAAAATTCCGCGGCGAGTATGCGTCGTTGGAAGGAACATATATTCAAAAAAAATTGCCGGATGACGACATCACTTCACAGAAAAAAATTGTTTTGGCGGATAGAATCCATTTTATTAAACCGAATACTTTTATGAATCTTTCAGGCGAATCCGTTCAGCCTGCCGCCGCTTTTTTTAAAATTCCGCCGGAACGAATCCTTGTAGTACACGACGATCTTGAGCTTGCTTTGGGACAGGCATCGTTCAAATTTTCCGGCGGTCTTGGCGGACATAACGGACTGCGTTCGTTAAAAACCTGCCTGGGAACTGCGGATTTTTGGCGGCTCCGAATCGGCATAGGACGGCCCGATCACCCTGATATTTCATCCTGGGTTTTGTCCGATTTTTCCCCTCATGAAGTTCCCGTTCTTGAACAAGTGCTGCCGGTTTCCGCCGCGGCATTGGCGGAAGCGCTCGCATACGGCCCCGATACCCTTTTGCCGGAATGGAATAAAAAGCGTATTACTCAATTAGCATGAATTATTTGTAACAAGGAATAAACAATGAATGATTATAACAAAGCCTTTTCACGTTTGTATGATGTGATTGTCCGCCTCCGCGCGCCCGGCGGCTGTCCCTGGGACAGGGAACAAACTCCATCGACGCTTCGGAAAGATTTGATGGAAGAAACGTATGAGTGTATCGAAGCAATCGATGAAAAAGATGCCGCCCACATCAAAGAAGAACTTGGCGATTTGTTTCTTCTTGTAACGATGCTTTCTTACATGCACGAACAGGAAAACTTGTTTACTCTTTCTGATGTTCTTAACAACGTTTCCGAAAAACTGATCCGCCGTCATCCCCATGTATTTGGGGATGTAAAAGTTTCCGGTTCCGGCGAGGTTCTGGACAACTGGGCTAAAATCAAGATAGAGCAGGAAGGCCGTGCCCCCAAAAATTCAATCCTTGATGAAGTTTCTTCCGCGCTGCCGCCTTTGGATAAAGCCTGGAAGCTGCAAAAAAAAGCGGCGAAAGCTGGTTTCGATTGGCCCGATGCTGACGGAGTGTTTGCCAAGATCGCCGAAGAAACGCAAGAGGTGAAAGATGTTCTCAATCAGCCGGACAGAAATCACGAAACCTTAGAAGAAGAATTGGGAGACCTGCTTTTTTCCGTGGTAAACCTTTGCCGCTTTTTTCAGATTGACGCGTCAACAGCATTGCAAAGAACAAACGCGAAATTTGTGAAACGCTTCAAGTATGTAGAGAAACGGATGAAGGAAACTGGACAATCCATGAAACAGGAAAATCTTGAAATCATGGATTCTTTTTGGGACGAGGCAAAAGATTTGTAAGGACCGTTACATTTGTCCGAAATCCATTAACAAATGCCATACGCGCCTTGACAAAAATGTACATACAATTCATAATTACAATGTAGGCGGTAAAAATGCCAAAAGGCAAGTTAATCATAAAAGACAAGTTTGAATGGTTCAACGAAAAAGATGAACTGAACAAAGTAAACCACGGGTTTTACTTTGAGGAAATTCTTGATGTATTCAAAGCCCCGAACTTTTATGAGATTTACGATGATAAACATTCTGCTGAGAAACAGAGCCGGTATTTCGGGTTAGGGTATGCGAAAAAAATTTGTGTAGTACAAGTGAGTTACACAGAAGAAAAACGCATACACATTATTTCAGCCCGTCCCGCAACATCACGGGAAAGGAAGATGTATTATGACAGACTTAGAGAAATTTATAGCTAAATGTGAAGAACATGCCGTACCGGACAGTGAAATAAATCTGTCTGATATGCCGGAACTCACCAAAAATGATTTTGAGCGGGGACATTTCAAATATTGGAAGCCTGTTAAGAAATCGATTACAGTCCGCATTGACCTTGATAATCTTTTATGGCTGCAAAGTGCGGGTGTAAAAGGTTATCAAACAAAAATGAATGACGTGATACGTTGGGCAAGGCTCCATAATTGTCCGATTGTAACTGCAAAAACCTGAGAGAGGAAAGAGGAATTTTACTATTGTCACAGATTCGTCCTACATTTGTCCGAAATCCATTAACACTTGGTGAAGCCGCTGTTCCAGAATTTCGTATGAAAAGAACCGCCGTCCCAGTGCGTAATTTCTTTCGGCCATTATTTCTACTGCTTCGGGGCTGTCAAGCAGCACGCGCACAGTCTCAACAGTTTCCGGGGTAACATAGTTGTCCATAACGACCACATCAAAATCCAGCGGTTCAATATCCTGCTGAAAAATAGAATAGCGGTTTACAAGAATTGGTTTCTTAAACCATATTGCTTCAAGAAAAGCGTTTCCAAAACCTTCATAACTTGAAGGATAGGTTACAAAGTCCGCGTTAAGATAACAATCCCAAAGGCTGTATTTTTTTTCACCGGATTCGGTAGTTCCCCGTTCCGCGCCGATAATATCCGGACGGACAATCACCTCGACTCCCAAAAGTTTTGCGTAATCCATTGTTCTTTCATAGTACGCGGAACCTTCATCCCGTTCCTGGTGACTAATTAAAAGTTTCGCCTTTTTATCTTTCAAACGATTTGCCAATTCTATCGCGTGATCGATTCCTTTTCGTTCTATGATACGTGTAGGCTGCAATAGTAACACTTCGCCGTCTTGAATTCCCAGATCATGCCTCATCGTTTTTGCGTAATCGTCCATAACAGGCGGCGGTGTGTTGTAATCAAATACGTTTGGAATAACAACCGATGCAAGACCGCAGCGGTAGGAAATTTGCCGCCGCCCTTCGGAGTTAATCGTAACATGACTGATTGAATTGAGCCGGGGAGGGAAGGCCATTGAAATATAATCTTCCACACAATTTATCGAAAAACGCTGCCGTTCCCAAACAAAGTCATGATGATGAGCGATAGACGGAATTCCGGTTTCCGCGATATATTCTGTCAGCGCCAATCCCAGCGGAATGTGCATGGGAATAGTCAAGGCGTTTTCAGTAATCAAAAGATCGATATGGAATTTTTCTGTAAACTCGTACAAAGCCCGTTTTATGCGGAAACGGATTGCCTGTATCTCGCCGGTCAGCCCTTCGCCGCGCATCGTAATGCCAAAGCATCGATCCTGAATATCCTGAATCAACGGATGCCCAAAAAAAGCGTCTTCCACAACCATGGATTTTTCAGGATCCCAATCGGATTGACCCGAAAAGAAAAAGCAATGATAACCCATTCTTTCCAGAACCGTGCGCCATTTCTCTGTCTCTAAAGAAACGCCGTCGGTACCCTGCAGCCGGGTGGAAATAAAGCCGATATTGAAGATTTTATTTTTCCTTGATGCGTACATTGTGATACTCCAAAGATATTTTTTATTTTCTAGTTATATCATCGTCAGAAATGATGGTCTGATTGACAGATTTTGTTTTATTCGTGTTGAGAATTGCTCCGTACTCAGCAAAAACAGGCCGATTAATGCACTTCCCCATAAACCGTTTTTTCCGGTATAGTAATATTATGGCAACAGTGGACGAAAAAAAAGTTATCTATTCGATGTATCGTGTTTCTAAAAAGCACGGTACGAAACAAGTATTAAAGGATATTAGTCTTTCCTATTTCTATGGAGCGAAAATCGGCGTTATCGGATTGAACGGTTCCGGTAAATCAAGTTTGCTGAAAATCCTCGCGGGCAGGGATGCCGAGTTTTCCGGAGAGACATCGGTCAGTCCGGGGTTTAGCATTGGTTTTCTGGAACAGGAACCGTATCTTGAACCCGGAAAAACCGTAAAGGAAATTGTGTCCGAAGGCGTTCAGGAACTTGTCGGTCTTTTGAAAGAATTTGATGAAGTCAGCGAAGCATTCGGCGATCCCGACGCAGATTTTGATAAACTGGCTTCGCGCCAGGCGGCAATTCAAGAAAAGATCGAAGCCGCTGACGGATGGAATCTAGACAGCCGTCTTGAATTGGCGATGGATGCCCTCCGTTGTCCTGACGGCGATCAAATAGTTGACGTTCTTTCCGGCGGTGAAAAAAGGCGGGTTGCTTTGTGCCGTCTTTTGCTGCAAAAACCCGACATCCTTCTTTTGGATGAGCCGACCAATCATCTTGACGCGGAAACCGTAGCATGGCTCGAACGTCATCTTCAACAGTATGAAGGAACGGTTATTGCCGTAACGCATGACCGGTATTTTTTGGATAATGTGGCAGGCTGGATTCTGGAACTTGACCGCGGCGAAGGGATTCCGTGGAAAGGAAATTATTCGCTCTGGCTGGAACAAAAACAAGAGCGGATGGCCAAGGAAGAAAAAACCGAAAGCGAGCGCCGGAAAACCCTTGAACGGGAACTGGAATGGATTCGGATGAGCCCCAAAGGCAGACACGCGAAAAGCAAGGCGAGAATCACCCAGTATGAAAAACTGTTTCAGGATAATGAGCGCGAAAAAGTCCGCGAAAACAGAATCACCATTCCGGCGGGGCCCAGGCTTGGTCAGCTCGTAATCGAAGCAAAACAGCTTTCCAAAGCCTTTGGCGATAAAGTCCTGTTTGACAATCTGTCGTTTTCGGTTCCGCCCGGAGCCTGCGTGGGAATTATCGGGCCGAACGGCGCGGGAAAAACGACGCTCTTTAAAATGATCGCCGGAACAGAAAAGCCCGATTCCGGAGAACTCCGGATTGGCGAAAGCGTGAAACTGGGATTCTCCGATCAAATGCGGAGCGGCCTTGATCCGGAAAAAACCGTTTGGGAACAGCTTTCCGGCGGGCAGGATATCATCAAACTGGGCGGAACAAAGGAAGTAAATTCCCGCGCGTATTGTTCCTGGTATAATTTTTCCGGCGGCGATCAACAGAAAAAGGTCGGCGTCCTTTCCGGCGGCGAACGGAACCGCCTTAACCTTGCGATGATGCTGAAGGAAGGCGCAAATGTTCTTCTTCTGGACGAACCCACGAACGACCTCGATGTAAATACGCTCCGGGCTTTGGAAGAAGCTGTCGATGCTTTTGCCGGAGTAACGATGGTGGTCAGCCATGACCGATGGTTCCTGGACCGCATCGTCACGCACATTTTGGCTTTTGAAGACGGCGAAGTAATCTGGTACGATGGTAACTGGTCGGAATACGCGGAATGGCGCCGGGAAAAATTGGGGGCTTCCGCCGACCGGCCGCATCGTTATGTATACCGGAAATTGGAGCGATAAGGGACACTGCTCTGAGGAGGAGTTGTTGTTTTTCCCTTGGCGGAAAAAGGATGGATAACATGGAATTAAAACTCTTCAAGAAAGATGATATGTATATGATTTCTGCCAAGGGCTCGATGGATTTGTATAGTTCCATCCCGCTGAAAGAGTTGGTTATGAAAATTCTTGGGAAAACCACGGACCAGCTCATCATCAATTTGGCGGAAGTTGATTCTGTCGATTCCGGCGGAATCGGCGCGTTGATCAATATGTGTTCTACGGCTCAAAAACTGAATGCCGATTTTGTTATCACCAATGTGCAGGATTTTGTCAAACAAAGCATTGCGTCAATGAAAGTAAGTGAGTATATTCCTTTGGCGGATACTGTCAGTGAAGCGGTCGCGTTTTTGAACAAAAAGAAATAATCGATGCATGTTACGTTGTTCTGCCCAGATCACCTTCTGTCGCGAAGGGTTTCCCGTAAATAAATTCAAAAAGGAAACGCATGTCTTCGGGCATTATATCCAGGAAACGGCAGCCGAAATATCCCATGGAAGTATCTTTGTAACGGCGGACAATTTTTGCGTTTGCGTTAATCGTCCGCTTTGATGTAACCAGCTTTAATGAAAGTTCGCTGTCTACAAGCAGGGAAGACGAAAGAGAAGAATGAGGAAACGCGAACAACAGTCCCGATGCGCTGATGTCTATTACTTTGCCTTCAAAGGCTTTGTCTTTAATCAATCCCGCGTCAAAATAGCCGTTAATTTTAAGCGAGTAGGCCAGGACTTTTGTAAATTGATACAAAGTATCAATCAAACTAAAATCGAAAGGCGGCCTTCCGCTGGCGTTAATCCATAAATGAATATAGCCAATGACGTATTCTTGAAAGAGAATAGGTACCCACGCGTCGGAATAAATTTGTTTATCTAATTTGTTGGATAAAAACCGTTTAACCGCATCATCTAAATATGCCGTATTAACGCCGGTACTTTCCAAATAACGTTTAAACATATCTTCGGTAATAATTCTTTTTTTTGGATAAGGATCTGCCTGGAGAAAAGTTCCCTGCGTTGTAGGAATAAACAACGTTTTTCCGCTTTCCGCTACCACACGCTCTTCCGCGGAATTGGGTTTTACATCTTTAAAAATAACCAGCTTGTAGTTATCGGCATAATTCTTAATCCACGAGGCGATTTGATCAATAAGACCGCCAAGATTTTTTGGATCAAGATTTTCAAGCATGGAATTCACTTCGTATTGTTCATATTCCTGAATTTTCGGAAATGACAGAGAATACCGGTCACCGCAAAAAGAAAATTGGATGGAAAGATCCGGCGGCGTGGTAACTCTTGAAAACGATCTTACCAAATTCTTGTAGAGAAATTCCGGCGCTTCAACGATGATGTGATCATCCTTCACGATGGTAACAGTTACAGAAAAAGTAACAACCTGCCCGTGGTGATCGAAGATAAGTTCCATGCGTGTCCGGGGTTTTAGTCCCTGTATTGGACGGTCGGCTTTTAGGAACATTTCAGTTTTTGTAGGTTTTTCTGAAATAAGAATATATTCTGACCGATTGTGAAGATACATCATCGGAATTTTTTCATCGTAAAGAGCCTTGAGCAAAAAATCTTTTTCTATTCTCTTTATAGGTGTCGCCATGCCTCATTCCTAAAAAAATCTTTCATAGGGAGATAAATCAAAACGATACGGACTATCTGTTTGATTCTGTCCCTCCGGGTCATCCAGAATAAAGTCTTCCAAATTCCAGGCGCCTTCATTCTGTCTGATATATACTTCGCCGCCGCTCCAGCCATTTTGTCCGATAAAGCGCAGCAAAAACGATACGCTTCCATCCGGGTCTTCTTTGCCGCCGCCGACGCGGACTTTTTCAGGATCAAGTTTCTGTAAAATACCAATGATCCTTTCGCGTTTATCCGGCGGCAAATGTGATAAGGTCTCCCCCCGGGACTCTTCCCGCAAAAGTGCCGAGAGGAAACTTTGCGCAAAACGATAGGATGGAGCAGATACTTCTCCCTGCCCCAAGGTTCCGATAATGATATCTTCCGGAAAACGGGGCGCTTCTCCCTGCTGAGGCCGGCGAACCTGTACCGGCACTACACTTTCCGGAACAGGAACCGGAATGGGTTTTTCTTCTGCTTCCCTTGGGGGAGCTGAATGCGGCAGCTCTCCATTACCTGACAAAACTACACTACTAGTATCGGCAGATTCGGTTGAATCCTTTTGGTCTAAAGGAGATAAATTCTCTTCCGGTTTTTCAGACGATTTATTGCATGAAAAAAAAACCATTGCCGCGATGAAACTTAAAAAAAAGATGTTCTTTAACAATCCGCTTTTCCAATATTGTCTGTTCATTTTAAATCTTTTAAAACACCGTCCAGAAGTTCTATGGAATTGATTTCCTTGTTTAAGATTTTATATACGCCCGACGAAATCGGCATTCTCAGTTTATGATCATTGATAAGCGTTTTCATATATTTCGCCGCTACAACCCCTTCAGGAAGATACCCGATTTCTCCAATCCGATTAATAAGATCATCGATACCTTTGAACCGATCAAGAATATTTTTTTCGATAATCTCCCTGCCGAAACGCCGGTTCCTTCCATAGATAGAACGGCACGTTACATCAAGATCGCCGACGCCGGAAATGGAAGTAAATGTTTCGGAATGAGTTGCTCCCAGGGCCAGACCCAGCATTTGGATTTCGTTGAGTCCCGCGGCGAGCAAAAGCGATTCCGTTCCATCGCCGAACATATCTTCCAGCCCGTATTTGCTTTCATTTAATTTAAGCGCGTCCAACATGCCGAAGGCGATGGCAATAACGTTTTTTGCCGCCGCCGCAACCTGCACGCCCCGGACATCAAGCGATGAAAAAACCAATAAACGTTCCGATCTGAGCAAATCGCGGAAGCGGATAGAATTTTTCGCGTTCGCGCTGGCAGCAATTAATCCTGTGATTCTTCCGCTGGCCACTTCTTCCGCGTGGCTTGGTCCCGCAATGTATACCAAAGATTCACCGTAAAAACCGGGAAGATAATTTTCCAGCGTTTCAACAATGAGTTTTGGCCCCCTTTGAGTCTCGATAAAGCCTTTTGTAATAACGCCGATGCAGGTTTCTCCTTCGCGGATAGAGGGAACATGTAAAATCTTTTTAACCGTATCCAGCAAAAAAAGAGAAGGGGCGGCAAGAATAAGAAATTCTTTGCCGTTTGCGGCCTCGGTAATGTCTGTACCGGCCTTGATATTCGGAGGAAGTTTTACTTTCGGCAAAAACTGGGTATTCTCATGACGCTCATTTATATTTTTTGCCGTTATTTCTTCATGGCTCCAAATATCAACCGTATGCCCTTTATCGGCAATAGCTTTGGCGACAGCCGTTCCCCAAGCTCCGGCCCCAATAATACCAACGTTTGAACTCATCTCTTACCTCTGCTGCTATAATAAGCACATTAAAACCACTGTGCGTTTCCGTCTGTCCAGGGACACAATTCTTCCGGCTTAAAGAAAAGACCGATTTCTCTTGCGGCGCTTTCCGGCGAATTCGAAGCGTGTACGATGTTGAGCCTGGTTTGAGCGGCAAAATCTCCCCGGATAGTTCCAGGTTGTGAATCTTTCAGCTCGGTTGGCCCGACCAATTTGCGGATAACCGAAATTGCTTCATTGCCTTCAATCGCCGCCGCAATGATCGACCCTGAAAGCGTATAATCAACCAATTTCTGATAAAAATCTTTCCCTTGATGTTCTTTGTAATGAGCTTCAACCATCGGCCTGGTCATGTGAATCATTTTTAACGCGATAATATTGAGCCCTTTTTCTTCAAAACGGCTTAACACTTTTCCGACTAAACGGCGCTGGAGAACTCCTGGTTTCAACAAAATCAAACTTCTTTCCATGCGCAAATTATGGCAGGAATCAACATGATTTGCAAGGAGATAATTTTTCGGAGATTTTTCGACACACAACACAGAAACACAACACAGAAACACAGAGGAGGGAGATAAATTTTAGATGATGCCGGCAATTTTTAACACAGAGGAAGCGTTTTTACACAAACGCTTTTGCACAGAGGAATAACATGTTCGTTTTATAAACTTTTATATGTCCTTATAAAACAAAGAGTTATAAGTTAACGATCAGATGCGTTGCTTAATAATTTCTTGTATTACAAAGAATTGGGTATTTTAATGAGACGAACGTGGAGGAATAAGAGGGATAAAAAAACGAAGAATTATGTAATAATGATGCAAGATAACGATCCTTACACCAGCTCAGTGTGAATTTTCTTCCTTTTTCCTTGGGATTTTATGCATTTTGCCTGTTGAGTAATCGTACATCGATGGATAATTGGGGATTTTTCCGAAATAACGAAAGGATTTCTTTATATTTTTCCTGATAAGACCCTATTGAAAAGGTCTCTTTTTTTATGAGAAGCAATTATCTATTTTTTCCGCTTATTCAGTTACAAAGACTGATACCGTTCATACAAGTCCGAGATAAATCGACCCCGAAGATCAATAATCCCCGTAATCTTATGCCGATAGTGATATAGCCCGCTATACCGATAATCTCTGGAATATGTTACCAAGTTTGCCTTCAACGGATTCTTCACGATATATTCAAATGTTGCCACAAACTGCCTTGCGGTCTTAATAATTCTGGAAAAGTATCGTTCTTTCCAGAGTCTTCCGCTAATTCCCCTTTTCCGGTTATACGCTTTTGCAAAAACACTGTTGATCCATTGCATAATGCTGGGGAGTGAGGCATGTTTTCCTGGACGAAGAAGGAAATGGATGTGGTTTCCCATAATACAGAAGGTTTGGACCGAGAAAGAATACTTTTTCTTGCATCTGATGATGATATTCAACAGAAGCATAACAATGGCATCATTATCAAAAATGATCTCGTCCCGGTTTATTTTACAGATTACATGGTAAGTGGCTCCTTGCTGGAGCTGTCTATGTCGGTTCTTCATACCCTAAGTATGGAAATACTATGTATTTTGCTTTTCTTTTTTTCGATTTTTTTCATCTTTTTTTACACAGAGGAAGTGTTTTTACACAAACGCTTTTACACAGAGGTGCAATCCAGTATATACTTATGGTATCAATGAGTGGAAACAGGACGATATGAGCCAATTGATTTCTTCGGCTACGCACAAAAATTGGGAACGGATGGGAATTGCCGCGGCCGGTGTGCGGCTTACATCCAGAGCAAACAAAACATCTTCGCAGCGGATTGTTTTTCCCGTAGAATATTTTCACCATAAGAAAAACATTCCGCTTGTGCAGAAAATTGTTGATCATGTAAAAGAACACAACCTTTCTGTTGAGAACATCCTGTATGCGGCTGCTCTGCGCTGTCTTGAACATAAAGATTTTATCGTTAATGGAAAAACATCCCGGCAGAATGTCCGCGCTTTTATTGAAGAATATCAGCATCTTTCGCCCGCTCACTTTCCCTCTGATCTGGTTCTTCCTTTTGATGAAAGCGATCTCTTGGGTTTGCTTTACCAATGCCTGCAAAGTGAAGGGAAACGCAATCGTGATGGAATATATTACACATCTTTTCCAGTGGCGGAAATTCTGCTTCGTGATACGGATATTTCCCAAGACCGATATTTTCTTGATCCTTGCTGCGGCAGCGGAAATCTTCTTCTGCACATAAGCGGAGCTGATCCAAAAAATCTTTTCGGTATTGACAGCGATCCTTTGGCGGTAATGATCGCGAAATGTAATATGATTATGAATTATCCTGGAATCGATTTTTCTCCGCGAATTTTTCACAGGGATTTTCTTGAGACAGACCGTCTCTTTGCAAGGAGCGAAAAACATCCCCTTGAAGGAATCCTTTTTAATTACATAATCACCAATCCTCCCTGGGGAGCTGTCTCTCATTTTGGAGATGATGATTTTGCGGCGATAAAATCCAATGAAAGTTTCTCCGCGTTCATGGTTAAATCGATGCGGTATCTTTCGGAGAACGGAAAACTTCGGTTTCTTTTGCCTGAATCTTTTTTGCATATTAAGACTCACAGCGGCATCCGTTCGTTTATTCTGAAACAGTATCACATAGAAGAAATACGAAGGTATCCGCATTCGTTCTCCGGAGTTTCCACAAAGTTTATTGATGTAACAATAACAAAGAACAGAAATAAGCATGTTACCGCATTTAACGCTCCTAATCATGAAACCATTCTTGTTGATACATCGGTGTTTGCGAAAAATCGGTATTCTGTATTTTCCATCATTAACAGAGAGGACAGCCGGATTATCGATTATGTGAATAATCAGGGAATATATGATTTGTCGGGCAGCGTGTTCGGCCTGGGAATTGTTACCGGCGACAATAAATCAAAGTTGTTTGCAGCAAAAGATGATAATCTTGAAGCGATTTATTCCGGCAAAGAAGTCAGTCCTTATCGTTTGTTGAAAGCACAATATTTCATTCGTTATTGCAGGGAACAGTTTCAGCAGGCTGCCAAAGAATCGATTTACCGGACTTCGGAAAAGCTGGCTTATAAATTTATTTCGCACAGGCTTGTATTTGCTTACGATAACACCCAAAGTCTTTTTCTGAACAGCGCGAACCTGCTGATTCCGAACATCAAAGGAATGAATATCAAAACCGTTTTAGCGTTTCTCAATTCTGAATTGTATCAATTTGTGTATCAAAAGCAATTTCCCGATATAAAAGTGCTGAAAGGTAATTTGACCGGTCTTCCCTTTCCCGCGATTGATGAAGAAACGGATAAGAAATTTATTCACATGACTGATATGATTCTTTCCGGCCAGGACATGCCCGATGCAGACAACAGTGTCTACGAAATATTTCATGTGAATAACCGGGATAGAAAATACATCAAAGAAGCGATGGCTAGATAATCCGTTTCAGCAATGCGTCAATCCGTTTCTGCTGTGCCTGTGTTAACGCGTCTTTTCGTTTTAGCAGCACTTGCTTAAATATTTCCGCGTTATCTTTATTGACGCAGACAAAAGCCCTTTCGGCGTGCTGCCCAACTTCCTTTGGGCGGCAGGTTTCCAGATGTTGTACGATGATGGGAAATACATTCTCTTCGTACTTCTTTCCGGATTTTACCAATTTCGCGAATACACTGATGCTGTTGTCAACCGTAATAACGCTGCCGTGTTTATACGCGTCTATTACCGCGTCAAGCTGATTGAAGATTTCCTCCGGTTTATATTCCGCGATTTCCGCCAAGGCGGTCATGCTTCCCCATACCAGACGATTGTTTTTTGATGACAAACAGTTGATAAAAACATTCACATAATCCGCGATCAATTCCGGCGCCTTTCCGCCGATCTCGTACAAAACTTTAATGCAGTCATTGGCGATTTGCGCTTTTGGATGAGCCAAGCCTTCCGCGATCTCTTTTATGCCGGTCTTGTTTTTTGTCTTCACAAGTTCATCGGCCAACGCGATGTTCGGGGATTCATCCTGCTTTCCGAGCGAATACGCTAATTTTTCTATCATACAACTTCTCCTCTTATTAGGCCTTAGAATTATATAACTTGGAACATTTGAAGCACAATATTAGGAACATGTTTGTAGTGCTTTCATCTGTTACAGTGTACAGTCAAATGACATTCCTTGCAATCTTTTCCGCCATTGCCGCTTGAAATCCGTTGCACTTTCCCTGTTTCCGTTGTATTTTATTAACATGAGGCCCATAGATCATCTTTTTTCACAAATTGATTCTGTTATACGTTCGTTCCGGGGAAACGTACTGGATTTTTCGGATAAAGAAGGACAGCAATCCAAAGACCGGCTGATGAATGTTTTTTCAGGGTTAACGGCCCCTATAATCGGAAAGACCGCGGCAAGCGACATGTGTTTCTATTGTTTCGACCGGCTTGAAGGCCGGCATCCGGAAGGTTTGCAAAAGCTTGGGTTCATAGCGGCTTTTTTGATCGGCGAATACGATGATAAAACCATGGAACTTGATGCCGGCGATTGGAGCGAAATTAAAGAAACACTTGAAGACATATCCGGCGAAATCAACATGGACACACTAACAGAACTCTTGGGAGAACTTCTCAATCGAGGTGTTCTTACATAAACTGTGGAGTAAGAGAAGCATTCTTTGGAGAATAAAAAATGATGCGTATCCATCCTCCCTAAATACACATCATTTTTTATTGGTATTATGAGACAGTTTTATACATTGCGTTATGAAACTGCCCCATACGATTACCAGTTATTTCCGTATCCGCCGCCGGAACGCCGATCTGTACGGGGCTTGTCCATGGCTTCATTTACGCGAAGCTGGCGGCCGTCAAATTCACGGCCGTTGGTCCCGACAATAGCCGCGCTGGCTTCTTCGTCAGTACTCATTTCTACGAATCCGAATCCTTTTGAATTGCCGGTTTCCCTATCGAAAATGACCTTTACAGAAGCAACATTTCCGAACCCGGAAAAGAGAGTCCTAAGGCCATCCTCAGATGTATTGTAAGAGAGATTGCCGACGTACAATTTTTTAGCCATTGAGAAAATCCTTCACCCGGAAATGCGTCCAGGCACGCTGTTTATTTCGCCTATATAAATAGACGGTTCCACTCTTCCCCCCAGGGAGAGCATTGGATGAGAAAGTATACTGTGCTGGGATATAAAACAACGCGAACAGGCGGAAAACTCTAAATAAGATGTAAAAAAATCCGGCCTCAATTAAAGCCTTCCATAATGAATGCACAAAAACACGATACATAATTCCTAACAATTGAGCTTTTTCCAAAGCGAAGGTATGGTTTCGGAAAGAACTGCCTGGAAAAACAGCCAAAACCCGCCTTTCCTATATATCTGAGGTAATTTTCATAAAAACCCGAAATTTTACGAAAATACCCATTTACAATATCCCAGTTTTTGTCAGCCGTCAAGAGCAAAGTCGGGTTTTAACGCAAAAAACCGATGATTTTTTATCTTTTTTTATGGAAAAATATCACTTTTTAGCTGAACAATACTTTTATCGCTGATTTTATATCCGATACCGTATGGACCGATGAATCTTTCGGATTATCTTCCTTTTCGACAGCATCGGGCATTGGCCCCAGGAATCGTTCAAAGCCGAGATTTTTGGCGGTTTTGATACGGCCAAGACTCCGGCGGACAGGGCGGACTTCTCCGGCAAGGGAAAGTTCTCCGGCTATGGCTGTTTTTCCGGGGAGCGGAAGGCCGGTCTTTGCGGAATATAACGCTCCCGCCAAAGCAAGTTCCACCCCGACTTCACTAATTCTGATTCCGCCCGCCACATTCACATATACGTCGTGATCGGAAAGGCGGAGATTGATGTGCTTTTCAAGCGTTGCCGCTACCCTGGAAACCCTCGCCGAATCGATTTTATCGGAAAAAACTCTTGAGATAGAACCTTTTGCCGGAACGACCAAGGCCTGGATTTCCACTAAAAGCGTTCTTGAACCTTCAAGGACAGCGGCTGTCGCGACTCCAGGCGGCAATGTTCCTTCCCGGTTCACCAGAAAAAGCATGGACGGGTCTTCCACCATTTGGAGGCCTTTTTCGCCCATCATAAAGAGACCGATTTCATCAACAGAGCCGAAGCGGTTTTTTGCCGCCCGGAGAAAACGGCAATCCCCGTCATTTTGTTCAAAATAGAGAACGGTATCCACCATGTGTTCCAAGGTTTTTGGTCCGGCAATGATTCCGTCTTTCGTAACATGAGCCGCCAGGAACAGCGCCGCGTCATGTTCTTTTGCCCAGGTAATAAGTTCAAAAGAACAGAACTTCATCTGATTTACCGTTCCGGGAACCAATCCGGCTTCGGTTGTATATAACGTTTGAATAGAATCAACCATGATGATGATCGGCTTTACCGCGTCCAAAATCGGCAGAATATCATCCAGCTTGCCGGAACAGATCATTTCGATACGCTCGCCGGAAATGCCGAGCCGGTTGGCCCTCATCTTTACCTGCCCCGCCGATTCTTCCCCGGAAATATAGACAATCCGTCCCTTGGTTTCCGCCAGGGAAGCCGCCTGGAGAAGCAAAGTCGATTTCCCGATTCCCGGTTCTCCGCCTACAAGAACGGCGGAACGGCGCATGATTCCCCCGCCTAAAACCCGGTCCAGTTCGGAGATGCCGCTTTTTATCCGGCTCCCCTCCTGGGGGTCTATCGCGGAAAGCGGGAGCGATTGCGGAATGTTTTTTTCCGTTGATGTATGACGGCTTCTGACGGAGCTGACGGCAGTTTCAATCAAAGTGTTCCATTCTCCGCAGTCAGGGCAGCGGCCCAGCCATTTGGGTTCTTCATGTCCGCAGGATGAACAACGGTACACAAAGGATTTTTGTTTCTTCATGTTCATGATTATAATAGTATGGTGCGGGAAAAGATATTGCTTTGTTATGGAAAACGAATCATCAATCCCCGGTATCAATTCAATAGCATTTGTGAATCATTATGAGCCGCTGGCCGTCAATTTAACTAATCCTTATTCGTGTCATACAATTCGTACACATAATTTCCATTGATTCACCAGGACCAAGATTGTTGGCTGTCCGCGGATAATCAACCTGCATCCCGCAAGAAGGACATCTTATAAAGCATGGATCCGCATTTTCGGGACGATTCTCATTTTCCGCAAAATCACTCATAGTTCAACCTCCATACGGCTTTTGGGTGACGTCTTGTATACGCATAATATCATTGTATACGCAATTAATCATATTTATTACAAATAAAAATTGAACATTCTTTCACTAAAGATTATACTGTAAAAGCAGATGTTTTAGCGAAATTTTTTTGGAGGGGATATGAGCAAAACCATGACCAATAAACGCTTAACAGGGGTTGTGGTCCCTGTGGGAGCTCTCCGGGGACAGCATGATATCGGCGTTGGGGAATTTCTCGATCTTGTCGAATTTGCGGAGCTTTGCAAAAAGATGAACATTGGTCTTATTCAGATTCTTCCTGTAAACGACACGGGCTATGAAAGTTCTCCCTACAGCGCGCTGACCGCTTTTGCGCTGCATCCTCTTTATCTCCGATTGAGCGAGATGCCGGAATCGAAACCCTTTGTGCGGCATCTTGCGGCGCTTCGGAAAAGTTTTGATAGAGAAGTCCGCTTCCCTTACGAAAAAATTCTCCACGCGAAGATGGAATTGCTCCGGGAAATGTACAGCGCTCACAAAAAGGAAATTTTGGAGCGGGGCAAAGCTGGCGGCGATTTATCAACATGGATTGATCAAAATCCCTGGGTGAAAGTCTACGCCGTTTTCAGGCAGTTGAAAGAAGTAAACGATGAAAAAAGCTGGAAGGAATGGGAGCAGTATCAGCATATCAGCCTTGAAGAAATAGAAAACCTGTGGGCAAATCCGGATTTGCAGGAAGAACATTTTTTCTGGGTGTGGCTCCAGGAAGCGCTGGATGTACAGTTCAGCAAAGCCGCAAAAGCTCTGGAAGACGCGGGCATTATCCTTGAAGGCGATCTTCCTATTTTGATGAATGAAGATTCGGCGGATGTTTGGGCGCATCCGCAGTTTTTCAGGCAGGATCTATCCGCGGGGGCTCCGCCCGATATGTACAGTCCCGACGGTCAGAATTGGGGCTTCCCAATTTACGATTGGGCGGCGCAGAAAAAAGACGGTTATTCCTGGTGGAAAAAACGCCTCAGCGCGGCGGAAAAATATTACGGCGCCTACCGGATCGATCACGTTCTGGGCTTTTTCAGGATTTGGGCGAACCGGCGGGAAGATTATTCGGCGATCCTGGGCCGATACGTTCCTTCTCTTCCTTACACAAAGGACGATTTTACCGCCCTGGGTGCGGATGACGCGCGGATTCGCTGGTTTTCCAGGCCCCATATCGCGACTGCCGAAATTGATGAAGCCCTTTCGTCCATCCAGGATGCAGAAGTCCGCCAACAAGACAGGGAACGGATTTTCCGCGATCTTCTGGATCGAATTAATAATGAAGAACTTTGGCTTTTTAAGCCCCATGTTTCCGGTGAAAAGTATCTTTGGGATTTCGGCTTAAATCATGAAGCGGCTTCTTTCCTCGTGAAAGCCTGGCATAACCGGATGTTTCTTGAATACGAGAAAGGTTATTTTTCACTGGCTTGGAATTATCGGTCAGCAAAGGCGTATCAATCTTTGTCGGAAGATGAGCGGAATCGATTGGCGAATTTGATTTTGTTTAAGTCGTCCCATTCGGAAGCTGTTTGGGAAGAAGAAGGCCGCAAACTCCTTATGACGCTGACTTTTTCCAGTTCCATGCTTCCCTGCGCGGAAGATTTGGGAGCCGTACCGGCCTGCGTTCCCAAGGTGTTAACAGAGCTCAAGATTTTGGGCCTTCGGGTCGTCCGCTGGTTCCGTAATTGGGAAGAAGAAGGCCATCCCTACGTTCCGTTTTACGAATATCCTGAATTGAGCGTTTGTACTCCCGCGGTCCATGACAGTTCCTGTGTGCGGGAATGGTGGGAAAGGGAAGCGGACCAGGCGGCCTTCAGCAATTTTATCGGAGAGGAGCTGCCGCCAACCTATAACCCTGAAACGGCGAAAATCGTTCTTTCAAAAATCGCGGGAGCGGCTTCGCGTTTTAGGGTGTTTCAAATTCAGGATTTGCTGCATCTTTCCGCAAAATGGTACGCGGATGATGCCGCTTCGGAACGGATTAATGTTCCCGGCGTGAAAAATACTTTTAACTGGACTTACCGGATTCCCGCGTCCATCGCGGAAATCGCGCAAGACAATGATTTTATAACAGCGGTAAAAGCTCTGACAAAAATTCCGCCGGAGCAAAAGGGAGATGAATGAAATTGACGCATAACATACCGATCAATCTTACTGTACTTGAATCCTTCCAGGGATGTGTTGCTTTGTCTCAGTGGAAAGCCCGTTCCCGAAAAGCAGTCATGGAGTTTCACATTGCCGATGAATTACGGAAAAAATACGGTCTCGACAGCAGCCTGTTTTCTATTCAAGGAAACGTAATTCTCGCCGGCTTTCATCAGGTCCGGGAATTGACGCAAAAAATCAATAGTTTCATCAATGTTGAACTGCATCCTGAAAAGGTTGTCAAAGCCGGACAGCTTAACGCGATGGGAATTATCGATGAAATCCTCCATTATGTCTGCGCTCTTTACCGGGAAAAAGTTGAACCGCGCGCTTTCGATTTAGCTCTGGAACAGCTCGAAAAGGATCTTGGGAAAGAAAAACTCGACGTTTTGCTCAAAACTTTTTCCGGTCAATTTCCTCCGCGCGAAGTGTACAGCGGGAAACAAAGCGCAGATGAATATCTTGCGGGTACTACCGAGGATGAAAACAACCGGGCGTTAACCCTCGAAGAATTGATGCTCCTCGCTTTAGCAAACTTGAATCCTGCTTTTACGCCTTTTCAGTTTTTATTTGATGATGCGGAGCTTGCCGATAAAACCGTTTATGAAGACGCGATAGAAGAATTGAAAAATCATTTTGCGCGTCTTCCCCTGTTCGGTCCCGACAATCAAAATCTATGGGATTTACTGCGCGCTCCGGCTCTTGCGTCAGACACTTTAAGCGGACAGCTCGATTTTATGCGCAAAAAATGGGGCCTCATGATTCAGTCTTTTATCATGCGGCTTCTTATGGGGATGGACGTTATCAAAGAAGAAGAAAAACCGGTTTTCTTCGGCCCCGGCCCTTCCCATGCTTATGTGTACAACAGCCTTGAAAATGAATACGAGCGATTCAGCCCCGACCAAGATTGGATGCCACGGACCGTCCTCATGGCAAAAAGCACCTTGGTTTGGCTTTTCCAGTTAAGCAAAAAATACGGCCGCACTATCGAGCGGCTCGATCAAATCCCCGATGAAGAATTGGACGAACTTGCAAGCCGCGGCTTTACGGGTTTGTGGCTTATCGGTTTATGGGAACGGAGCAGCGCGTCCCGGACAATCAAACAATGGACCGGAAACCCCGAAGCCGCCGCAAGCGCCTACAGCCTTTACGATTACGACATAGCGGGAGAACTCGGCGGTTGGGGCGCGCTGACTAATCTTCGCGACCGCTGCGCATGGCGCGGCATCCGGCTGGGTTCCGACATGGTTCCCAATCATACCGGCATCGATTCCCGCTGGGTCATGGAACATCCCGACCGCTTCCTGCAGCTCCGCCACGCGCCCTTTCCAACTTACACTTTTAACGGCGGCAACCTTTCCAACCGCGACGGAGTAGGCGTATATATAGAAGATCATTACTATAACCGTTCCGACGCGGCGGTTGTATTTAAGCGCATCGATTTTAATACCGGCGATGTACGTTATATATATCACGGGAATGACGGAACATCCATGCCGTGGAACGATACCGCTCAAATCGATTTCCTTAATCCCGAAGCGAGGGAAGCGGTCATCCAAACGATTATCGGTGTCTGCAAACAGTTTTCCATCGTCCGTTTTGATGCCGCGATGACTTTAGCGAAACGCCACATTCAGCGGCTTTGGTATCCCGAACCGGGACACGGCGGTGACATCGCGAGCCGTTCGGAACACGCGATTTCCGCGGAAGAGTTTAACCGCCGCATCCCCGAAGAATTCTGGCGCGAAGTTGTAGACCGCTGCGCGGCGGAAGCTCCCGGAACGCTTCTTCTTGCCGAAGCCTTCTGGATGATGGAAGGATACTTTGTCCGCACCCTTGGGATGCACCGCGTTTATAACTCGGCGTTTATGAACATGCTGAAAAACGAAGAGAA